>CALXOC010000023.1 GCA_944389915.1 uncultured Opitutales bacterium
AATTATTCAGGAATAGATGGGGACGAATCTAAAGAATATAATGTGGCATATGATTCAAGATCTGATACAAATGGAAATATAATATTAGAACGTGTCGGTTTTCTAAATTCTAAAACTAACGGTATGAGTGAAATTGATGCCCAAATTAAAATTTATACATTTAAAGGGAATGCATCAGAAAATTTTGAAAATATAGGAAAGGTTCAATGGACTTCCAGTAAAGACGGAATGGGAAATTATCTTGCTTCTCATGCAAGTGATGGTTCATATAATGGATTAGGTTATAAAATTACAGGCAATTATAATGGCGGAATCATAAAAGATTTTCCCAAAAAAGTAACCATATTTATGAGGAAAAATTAGAAAAAAATACGCGTTTTAAATCCATGAATTGATTGAATATTGATTCGCTTGCTCTATCAAGCAAAACTTAAAAAGATATAAAATATACCAGAAAATAGAATTTTCTCCGCTTTGTATTCTTTTGCTTCTTTACGCAAACTGGATTGTAGGATTTGATATTTTTTAAGATGCTTAGAGCAAAATTACAGATTTGCATAGTATCTTTATTTATTGATTGAATCGCATAAAATTCGGAAACTAATATTCTTCCCTATGCTTTCGGCGGTATGATGCCTATGCTACTGGCGCTAACAGATAAGCATTAAAATTAATAAAATGATAAAAATGACTACATTTTCAAAGCTTTACGCCGGGAGTTAGAACAATCGCCGCACAATTTTTAATTACACGGCAAGAGTCTGAAAATATCACGTTAAGCGCACTTCGATTAACGCTGTTAAATGAAATTGCATTATACAAACGCCCATTATTACCATAAAATACTTTAGGCATTAAAATTGTAGAATCATTCCCATGTCGCACACACAAAGCATGTTTTCCTTCAAGATAAGAAGTTTCTTTTATCGAAAATCTATGTATTCGCATCTTTTTGGAAAACATATTCTGATGTAATAAATTCGGAAGCATTCATTATCTAATTTATTTCGCCGAAAATTTTGCAATCTGATTCCACTTTAGCATAACTGGCATTTGCGAACCAGCCTTCTTCGATATAGCTAAAAGATACCCAATTAGAATTTGGAAATTCTTGTACAATATCAATTTGTAAGATAACGGCATCTCTTAGCCTATCAAAAAGCTTGTTATAATTCCGGCATAATTTATTTAACTTCCGATATTATATCCAATATGAATAGAGCTAAAAAGATAGTTATAATAGGCGGGGTGGCTGCAGGAGCAAGTTCCGCCGCACGATTAAGGCGCTTAGACGAGACTGCTCACATACTAATACTTGAGCGCGGGGAATACGTTTCCTATGCAAACTGCGGCCTGCCATACCATATCGGCGGCGTCATACCAGATAGAAACGAACTCATTGTTACAAAGCCGGAGAAATTTTCCTCTTGGTTTAATATAGAAGTAAGGACTTCTTCGGAAGTCGTGTCTATAGACAGAATTAACAGGCGCGTTCTTGTAAGAAATCAGGAGAACGAATATTTTGAGCATTACGATAAACTTGTAATAGCCACTGGGGCCCGCGCTTTTACGCCTAAAACTGAAGGAGACGATAGCGGAAAGATACGCCATTTATGGACGATGTCAGATATGGACGCCATATTGGAAGACCTCAATGGAAAATCCTCGCAAGCCACTATAATCGGCGGAGGTTTTATAGGCCTGGAAACCGCGGAAAATCTGAGGCGCAAAGGCATTAAGGTAAATATAATACAGCGCAGCGGACATGTTCTGCCGGTTTTTGACGAAGAAATGGCAATTCCATTAACAGCCGAGTTGAAAAATATGGGCGTAAACGTAATTCTCGGACGCGTTGTAAAGAAGTACGAAGATGCCGAGGGGGGAATCATAGCCGTCTTAGACAACGGGGAGAAAATTTTTTCAAACATTGTCATATCGTCAACTGGAATCAAGCCGAATTCTGAACTTGCCATTGAAGCCGGCATAGAATGCTCAAAAGACGGCTTTATAAAAGTTGACAACCACATGAAAACTTCGGACGACAACATATATGCAGCTGGCGATGTAGTTGAAATTGACGAGCCCATCTTTAAATCAAGGACACATATACCGCTTGCCGGACCGGCAAACAAACAGGGAAGAATTGTCGCAGACAATATTGCTGGAATAGAAAGCACATACAAGGGCACATACGGAGCATCGGTAATAAAACTCGGGAGGCTTACTGCGGCGAGCGTCGGTATGACTGAAAAGCGCCTAAAGTCGGCCGGGAAAAAATACAAAAAAATATATACCCATCCCTCTTCTTCGGCGTCGTATTATCCGGGAGCGGCGCGCATGGACATAAAATTCATGTTTTCAGACGACGGCACAATATACGGGGCGCAAATTATAGGAGAAAAGGGCGTTGACAAACGTATTGACACAATAGCGCAGGCCATGTTTAACGGCCTAAAAGCCGACATGCTCGGCGAACTCGAGCTATCATACGCGCCTCCTTTTAGCTCCGCAAAAGATCCTATAAACTACGTCGGATATGTAGCGTCGAATGTCCTATCTGGAATGTCCACTCCGGTTTATGCAGATGAAATTCCCGACGGAGCCATTATTCTTGACGTGCGTGAGCCGGCGGAAGCCGCAACGGCTAAGATTCCCAATTCCATAAATATCCCCCTTGGGCAACTAAGAGCGCGATTGGGTGAAATTGACAAAACGCGCCTAATTGTAGCTTCATGCCAGGTGGGTTTGAGAGGATATTTGGCTGAACGCATATTAAAGCAAAATGGATTTAACGCCGCAAACCTATCCGGGGGATATTTGACATGGAAAGCCTTAAACGCAAAATTATAGAAAATTGCGGAGGGCAATATGTATAAAAACCAGATTGACTATGCAGACCTTCAGCCAGATGCCGTGGTACTCGATGTTAGAAAGGGTAGCGAACATTCGTAAATCGCTCTAAAACGCAAATATTACTTTGTAGAATTGCCCAATTTTGACGTGGCGCAATTTATTAAAGAGCACGGTCTAAAAGGCGGACATACGTATTGTGCAAAAGCGGAATGCGCGCAAGCAAAGCAGCATAGAAGGTTGAAGAGAGGGGGTACACAAATGTATCAATTATAAGGGGCGGTATAGACTCGCTGCGCGGTAAAGCAGAATTCGTGCATGAAAAAACGGCAATATCAATGGAAAGACAAGTGCGCATAGCAGCCGGAGCTCTTGTTTTATTTGGCTGCATATTGGCATTTGCAATGAACTCTGCATTTTTACTTCTGCCAACATTTGTCGGTTGCGGACTAATATACGCCGGAATATCAAACACCTGCGCTATAGCATCATTGCTTGCAAAGATGCCTTGGAACAAATAGCGCCTTAATTTTTAATATTATCAGCATAGAACTATTGCATTAT
Source organism: uncultured Opitutales bacterium (assembly GCA_944389915.1). Classification (GTDB taxonomy): domain Bacteria; phylum Verrucomicrobiota; class Verrucomicrobiia; order Opitutales; family Intestinicryptomonadaceae; genus Merdousia. Next base: position 3,415 of record CALXOC010000023.1, read on the forward strand.
ATTGGAAGCGTTTTACAAGAGGCGCAAAGCCTTTCGATACATCCTGCAATAAATTCAACCCGCCGATATAATCGCGCATAACAAAAACAACGCCCACCGTATTCGGCGGGCGTTGTTTTTTATATAATAGTTACTTTAAACCGAGCGCCTTTGCAACGCCCTCTCCGTACTCGGGATCGGCTTTTGAACAATTTTCTATATGGCGGCGCTTTATAAATTCCGGAGCGTCTCCCATTGCCCTCGCGGTATTGGCAAAGAGCCTTTCCTTTTGTTCCGGCGTCATTGCGCGGAAACGCCTGCCTGGTTGCGAATAGTAATCGTCGTCGTCCTCCCTGAAATTCCAAAAATCGCCGTTTCCCTGCACAGGAGTCGGCGGAATCTTGTATTCGGGCTGTTCCGTCCATGCTCCGTAAGAATTGGGCTCGTAAGATGTTTTTGCCCCGTGATTGCCGTCGACACGCATTTGGCCGTCTCTGGAATATCCCGTAACCGGACATCTGGGGCGGTTCACGGGAATCTGGTAATGGTTTACCCCAAGTCTGTAACGCTGGGCGTCTCCGTAAGCAAACAAGCGCGCCTGCAGCATCTTGTCAGGTGAAAAGCCTATACCCGGAACAACGTTAGCAGGATTAAATGCCGCTTGCTCTACATCTTGAAAATAATTTTCCGGATTTCTATTCAGCTCCATTATCCCCACTTCTTCCAAAGGGAATTCGTCCGTGTACCATTCCTTGGTAAGATCGAAGGGGTTATATGGCATCTCTTTTGCTTGTTTAGGCGTCATTACCTGAATGCAAAGTTTCCAACGCGGATATTCCCCTTTTTCAATGTGTTCGAATAAATCCCGCTGATGGCTGTCTCTATCTTTCGCAATTACGGCCTCGGCTTCTTCGTCGGTGAGAAACTTTATCGGCTGCTGGCACACCCAGTGAAACTTTACCCAAAGCAAATTGCAGTCGGCATCATACATGCTGAAAGTATGGCTCCCAAAACCATGCATATTCCTATATGAAGCAGGAATGCCGTCGTCGCTCATTGTAATTGTTATCTGGTGGAGAGCCTCGGGCAAGCTTGTCCAAAAATCCCAATTATTCTTGGCGGAATGCATGTTCGTCTTCGGATCGCGTTTTACGGCGTGGTTTAAATCCGAAAAATGATGGCCGTCGCGCAAAAAGAAGACGGGGGTATTATTGCCCACAAGATCCCAGTTGCCCTCTTCTGTATAAAATTTTACCGCGAAGCCGCGAATGTCCCTTTCCGCATCCGCTGCGCCGCGCTCCCCTGCCACGGTGGAAAAGCGCACAAAAACATCTGTTTTCTTGCCAACTTTTGAAAAGAGTTTTGCGCGCGTGTATTTTGTGATGTCCCGCGTAACTGTGAATGTCCCGAAAGCCCCGGAACCCTTGGCGTGCATGCGCCTTTCGGGTATTACCTCGCGATTAAAATTAGCCATCTTCTCCTGAAACCACACGTCTTCCATCAGCATCGGCCCGCGCGGACCTGCCGTGCGCGAATTTTGATTGTCGGATATCGGCCTTCCGAAGTTGTTTGTCAGCTTGTCTTTTTTCATGGTATTTTCCTTTCGTTGACGGTTGGGTGTTTTGGCGGCTCCGAAGCGCCGCATCCGCCCTGCCCGGCGGTATTTGCGACAGCTTGCGCCTTAAAGAAATTTCGAGCGATTAATGCGGCGCTCTTTGATAATTGAATGTAAATATGAACAATTAACAATAGCAGTCAAGTATTATTTGCGCAGAAATCTCGCGATGGACGCGCAGATACGCGCCGAGCGCAAAAAAAGAATGCGGCAGCGTTTTTTCGGCATTTGTCGAATAAAAAAAGCCGGGGTTGTGTAAGCCTCTCCGGGCAAATAGGGTACCGGCTATTTTGCGGACTACCTAATATCTTAGCACAGGAGACGATATATTTTTTCAAAAAATCCGGAGCTTAGGAATGCGCATTTATGAAATTTACGGTGTTTTTTAAATGCTCCGTATATACGTGAAAAGCAAAACACCCTATCTAAGCACATATGTATATTCCCCCGAAAACACAGCGACTTTTTATATTCGAAACCCTGCAAAGCTGCCGCTTTAGAAACCTTATTGCTGCGCATTCCAAAAGCCTTAAGCGGTGCCGAATATCAGTGTCATTTCAACCCCGCATAACAAGCATGCCAGAAAAAGAATCTCAAGTAATAGAGGCGTGGTATTTTGCGGCGCATTGGGAATTCCCCTCAACAATCATAATGTTTGAATAGGCATTCCGCCTAAAAAGCAGATATTTTCCATGCCGCTAAATTCTCATGTTTAGCGGTGAATAGCGCTATGCTTTTAGGGATTTTTTTAATTTTTCATAAAAATACAAAAGGCTTATTCCATCATAGCACAATAAGCCTAAACATGCTGCGGAAAATAAAAGAACGCATTCATTTTTGCGCAAATGAAAATTGTGGCCCTGAGCATTTACTTGCAATGCTATTGCCGATGCATCGGCCATGTTGCCCCCATGCGTTAAATGCAACATTGCAGGGAGAAATTTCCCGCCTGGCTATTTTTTAATTTACAGCGCATAACTTCAAAATTAGTTTGCTTTTATTTCTGGCATGGTGCTTTTCAGAAAGAAGTATAAAATTATGGGAAATATGAATAGATTTGCTTTTGTTTTATTTTTTATTTTGGCGGCATTTGAAATTTCAGGCGGAGAGCCCCTTGGATATGAGGGCGCCTTGAAACTCTATCCGCAGACTGTATCCGCAAGGGATTTCGGTGCCGTGCCCGACGACGGCAAAGATGACGCAAAAGCCCTGCGAGACGCAGTTTCCGCCGCGAAAAAGCTCTCCGGTAACGGCGGGGTGCGGATAGTTTTGGGGCCCGGACGTTACGATTTATTGAGCGAGTCCAATAACACTGCCGTGCCTTTGACAAAATCCAGAAACATAATGATAGACGGCGCCGGGGCAACATTGGTGCAACACAATCAATGGACCAACTTTCTCGTTATCGGATCTGAAAATACAACTCTGGCAAATATGAATTTTGAGACGGCCGCTCTCCCATATGCGGGCGCCAAAGTAATAGCCCACGGCGATTCGTATTTCGATTGCGAAATTCTCTCTCCATATTCGATTAGGGAAGTCCATCCCAAGGCGATAATTACATACGACCGCACTAAAGACGCCCTAAACTGGTTGGGTTCCGATATATATCAACTATTCACTAAATTGCGGATAAAAAAGCTTTCGGAAACGACCATGCGGGTACCCTTGGAGAAACACAATATGCGAAAAATTCCCGCTGTTGGCAGCTATGTGGTGATTCGTTACGAAGTTTATGGGCCGTCAGTGTTCAATATAATGGGGAGCGAAAACACACGCATTTATAATATTGACATATATACGCATTCCGGAATGGGCGTTTACGGTTCAAACAGCCGAAATATCTTAATAGACAATTTAAATATAGCCGCAAAAAGCAGAGATTTTTGGATGACTACCACCGCCGACGCCACCCATTTCAACTACTGCCGCGGGAAAATAGAGATTCTAAATTCGCGTTTTGAAAAGATGGGAGACGACGCCACAAACGTGCATCAAATGTATTGGATCCTCAGAGAAAAAATCACTCCATTGAAAATAAGAATCGCCTGGGGAAAGAAATCCAAGCCCGCACCCATATTTTTGCCGCGCATCGGAGACAAAATAGCCTTTGGAGAATCAAATAACTGGTTTAGATTCGGAGCCTTTTCGGAAGTAATAAAAATTGACAGCGATGCCGAATCCAAAACTTGGATTTTAGACTTAAACACCCCACTGCCCGACTATGTTTGCAAAGGGATGCCCATGGGAAACGTCTCCGCAGACCCAAAGCTCATAATACGAAATTGCAAAGTTCGCGGGAACAGGGCGCGCGGATTTTTAATAAAAGTATCCGAGGCAATAATAGAAAACTGCAGCTTCGACTATCCTACGGGAGCCGCAATACTCATGGAAAACGACGCAGACTACTGGTATGAGGGATTCCGTACACAAAAAGTTGCAATACGCAACTGCCGCTTCAACAACTGCAATGCAGTGCCCGCGAAAAGCGCCACTCCCGCCGCGGCTATACTCGACGCCGTAAAATTCTCAAAGGGCATGCCATGCGAAGGCTATGTAAACGGGACAACTACAATAGAAAACTGCATATTTGAAAATAACGGGCCTGCCCCGATAAAATTGCACCAAACTCAAAATCCCGTATACAAAAACATAACCATAAGGGAGTGAGCCGCGCTAACAAGCGAAACCTTAAATCCGTCTGCGCACGATTGATTGCCGTCGCAAAACTTGCGCGGGCAAGTAAAATATTGTCTTAAGGGCCCCCCGCCCCGCGCATGCCCAAGTTACAAGGCAACTCTGAAATTTACGGACTCCATTTCCAATGCACTTGCGTCAAGCATTCCATGACGAATTTCGCGCATGCGGGCACGCGCGCAGTTTTCTTCTTAGCTTTCAAAACGGCCTTGCGCCGCTTTGCGTTGCGCACATATTTTAGGGGGCTTCTATTTTCAAAAGCGCCACAGATTTTCCGCGCATATCAAGCGTGGAATTCTTTTTATCATACATGAAATTGAGCTCGGCATAGCTATACCGGTCGTCTATAATAAGGCACGACTTTAATTTTCCATTAAAAGACATTTTCACGCGCTTCCTATCGGGAGAGTTGTTGCTTACAAGTATCGCCCTCTCCTTGCCGGAATCGGAAATAGCCGCGCAGACATATATACCTCTATCTCTTGATGATTCGCATAAGGCAGCATTTCCAAGTTTTTTCAACTCATTAAAGGCCTTGAATACAAAATAGGATTTTGCAAGTTTGTTCGGCGGTTCATAAAGGCCGCAATAGACTCCGCCAGGGCGTGCATTGTAATACATGGCCTTGTCTATTGGCGCATCTTGCATTATGCAAAAGGCGGCGCCAACATTGGACGCCCCCAGATATGTGCGGCGAAGGTCGCTCTCATCTATGCGCGTATTGTCATTCCATTCGTTAAATATGCTTTCTACGTTTGCAAATCCGTTTTCGTCGAGCTTGGAGCGGACATATTCGGCATGTTTGGCTATGGTGTCAGGATTGGCAAAATACAAGTGCCAAGAAAAAAAATCGAGCGGCGCGCGGGTGCCGGGAGCCGATATGTATTTGAGGAAATCGTTAAAATACTGCACAAGACTCTTGTTAAAAGAACTCGTATTTTCACCTGTTATAGCGTAAAATCCGCACGAGGCGTATCCTCCGACTTTTATTTCGGGAAAGCGCTTCTTCAGATAATTTGCCGCCACACGGTATAGTTCAAAGAACTGTTCTTTTGTTCCGGTCCACATTTGCGGAATTTCAGGCTCATTCCATATTTCCCAATATTCTATACCGTATTTGAAACCTTTCGCCCAACCCTCGTTATAATGGCGTATTATGCCCTCGCATATCTTCGCCCATTTGAGGTTGTCCACGGGCGGATGAATTCGGTAGGCCTTTATCTTATGGTAATTTTCTATTGTTACGCCAAGCCTGTAAAAAACTTTTACGCCGCTGTTTACCAATGTGGCTATATACGCATCGGTAAAGGCGAAATCGTAAGAGTTCGGATCTTCGGGATCGGCGTTAAAGTCGGGAAACACATTGGGAATATCGACAAAGCAAGACCCGCCATAGCGCCCTCCCACATCGTGCAGCCTGACATAGGGGATTCCAGCCTCAATAAACTCGGGCAAGCTACCGTTGAAAACAATTGGAGATTCGTTCACCCCATGCAAAGGCTTTATTATTCCCGCTTTTTTTGAAAAATCCACATTTGCATACGGAGCAGTTTCCCCCGCGGCGTTTGAAGAATAGAGGCTATTATAAATAAATACCACGCCTGTGCATAGCGCGCATGAAAAAACAAGCCGAAAAATTTTTAGCATATTTAATCCCCCCATTTAGTTTAGTTGCAACATATTTCCTTGAAGCTACTTGATTGTAGTAGCTTAGATTTCTATATATTGTCAATATAAAAATATTGCATTTCAAATATTACACAAATTTTTCAAAAAATACAAATTCCATGCCAATAGGCGCTTTAATTGCTTCACTCTTATGCAATAAAAGCTGCAATTTAAATATATGCCAGCCAAACTGTTTTCCCGCGCAGCCATTGCCTGAAAAAAAATGGGCATGCGCTATAAACAATCTGCGCATGCCCATTTGAGGAGGCAAATCTATAGCTAATAAAGCTCCGCTTTGCCCGGAACCATTGTATGGGCATTTATGGATTTGCCCCTCAATGCGTTTACAAAAGGTTCAGGATCTTCGGTATTTTTTGCAAATAAGCCGTAGTGCATTGGTATGGCTGCCATGCCGGGAGCCAATTCTTCAACAACTTTTACGGCTTCGTCCCACTTCATATTGCCGAGTTTGCCGTTTATGCATATCGCAACTATGTCCAAAGGATTCTTGCCGCAGGCTTTTTTTACGCCTTCAGCCAAATCATCTTCAAACAAAGTATCGCCGCTTATATATACCGTGCGCCCCGATATGCTTATAACCAGACCTATGGATTTGGGATCCGAATGGTGCGCCTTAACCGCCTTCACCAGAACGCCGCCGCGCGCATAGGCGTCTCCGACATCCATAATTACAAAGCGCTTTGGGTCATAGCCCATTTTTTTAAAATGCTCATATGTGCTCGACGGCCCCACAAAAACGCAATTCGGATACATCTTGGCTATTGGCCTTACAGATTCCTCGTCAAAGTGGTCGAGGTGGTCGTGGGTAAATATGACCACATCGGGTTTTAGGTCTTCAAACGAGACCGGCACGGGTTGCATTCTCGGCATTCCCCTATCCGCCAAAGCGTCGGAAAGATATGGATCTACAACAATGCGAATGCCGTCGCCTTCAAGCAGAAAATTGCCCTGGCACAGCCATGTTAATTTTAATTTCTTAAGATTGTTCATAATTACAGTTGTTAAAATGGGCTTTTTGATAATCGCGCAGATAAGTGATTTTGTATCCTAATATCAGGAGCAGGCTGCATGCAATCCAAATAATCGATAAAAGCGAAATGCCGAGGGAAAAGCCTATTACGGGACTGAGTTGCCCAAGAATCCACGGCGCAAGCGACCCCACTCCGAATCCTACCATTAACATGACCCCCGCCGCCGACGAATGGTATTTTTGGGGAATTACATCATACAAAACCGGATATGTGTTTGCGTCGAAGAAAGCCCTGCCGAATCCAAACCCGAATAAGCCCAGATAAACCATCCAGAGCTCGGAGCATATCCCCATGGCCACTATAAAAGGAACCGCAAACAACAAGCCGCATGCCTGCAGCAATATTCTAAATGAACGCCTCTTTGCCGCCAGAATGTCAGACAATCTTCCCGCAAGTAAAATACCGACAAACGCGGCTATATGGGTATACAACATTGAGTTTAAACCGGCATCGGCCAAATTCATGGAGAATTTTTCGTGCAAAAACGTGGGAGTCCATGTCAGATAACCCGTAATCACAAATATTAAACCGCTAAAACCTATAGTAAGAATTATGGCGGTTGGAACCTTAAATAGAGCCCGCATGGCTTCCAGGAAGCTTATTGATTCGGATTTCCGCCCTTTTGCGTCGGCCATAGGCGGTGAATTCTTCTTGTCTCTAAGGCGACGCATTATCAACAAGCCGTGAAGCACGCCTACAGCTCCGAATATGAAAAACGCGCTCCTCCAACCCCATCTATCGCCAATGTAGCCTGCCAGAAAACCGCTTACTATAACCCCGAAATAATATGAAGTTTGGTGTATGCTCATTGCGGAAGCGCGCGTGTCCTCTCCGTGGTAATCCGCTATTGTAGAATAATTAGCGGGTCCAAATAGAGCCTCTCCCAAGCCCGTGGCGGTACTTCTAAACAAGATAAACATCAATATTCCCGTGCTTAATCCGGTCAGCATTGTCGCAGAGCTCCAAAGCAAAATGCTGCTGACGATAATCCATTTTTTGCTGAACCTGTCGCCTATATAGCCCGATATGGGAACAAATAAAGCTAACGTCAGATTAAACAGCATGGCTATAAACCCAATTTGGGCGTCGGTTAGATGCAGGTCCGCCCGTATTAGAGGAAGAACCACATTGAATACTTGGCGATCGGCCTGATTCAGAAAAAATGCGAACCACAACAACGCAAGAACTTCCCATTTATAATAGGGATTTTCCGCTATGCCGCTCCTTAATATAGTACGAGTTTCAGATTTCTTCATGTGCGTTACAAATAATTTGAACATTCATTGGGGCGTGTGTCAATAGCGATTTAGCTTTACTTGGGGATTTGGCTCGCTATGGTGGCGGCAATGGAGTGAATTTCCACAATAAAGCTTTAAACATGCCGACATTTTATGACATCCGCAAAAAATAAAATAACAGCGATTGTATTGGCGACATTTCTCATGCTTGCGGCGCAAACTTACGCCTTCAGCTTGATTGCCAAACGCGGAGATTGTCCGCGCGCACCTGAGAATTCGGTAGAGGCTGCAAAACTCAGTTGGAAGGCCGGAGTAAAAGTGCTCGAGGCCGACTTCCACATTACAAAATCGGGAAAGATAATATGCGTAAATTCTGAGATCGAGTTGAAGGAGCTATCCGGATGCAATAAGAAAATAAGCGATATGAGCAATGCCGACATAGCCAAAATTAGCTTGAGCGCCACAAAGCGTTGGAACAGGGAATATCCCTACAAAGTGCCGCTTGCCACTCTTGAAGATATTTTAAAAACCATACCCGCCCAAGGTTCCATAATAGCAGAGATACGCGGTTACGGGCGTGATTTTGCCGAAAAGTTCGAGCTTGCCCGCAAAAGCGCCGGAGTGCCAAAAGACAAAATAGCGGTTTCATGCACAAATCTGGGCGAACTTGCCGACTTTAAATCAAAGAGCGGCGGATACACTTATTACTGGTCTTTCTATATGAACGAGCAGCCAAATTCCGTATATCCGGCCGCCGACGACGTTGCCGCAAAGTGCAAGAATTTAGGAATAGACGGCGTAATTATTACAAATCCGAAAGTCGTAAAATATCCGGAATACATATCTATATTGAAGAAATCCGGGTTAAAGGTGTACGTTGCCCCCGTCAACACTGTGGAATTGACAATGGAGCTTAGAAATATTGGCGTTGACGGTGTGCTCGCCTTTAACGCGGCGGAACTCTTAAAAAAGTTTAAGCCCGCGCGATGACCAAGATTTTCAGATAATTTTGCAGCAGCATTAAACAATATATTGTTTTAGACCGATACGACAAAGGCGCTTTATTTGCGCGCCAAGCATATTGCGCAATTACACAAGAGTTACAATATGAAAAGAATTATAATAATAACATCTTGCATTTTCGCATGCGCGGCGATCTTGCTTGCATGCATTGCGAACAGTTCCCTGCAGACGGCATTGGCAAATAAAATTTTGTCCGAAAATATTCCCGAGGCAAAAATATCGAAACTGGACATAGGTCTAAGAGAGATTACAGTCGGGGGCTTGAAGCTGCCAGTTCAAAACGGAGACATTGCCGAAATGGAATCGCTCTCGGTTCGCTATTGTTTTTTTGCCTTATTTGAGAAAAAAATAAAAATATTGGAGCTTAATATAAGCAACGCAAATTATGCTTTAGCGCCACGGACGCAATCGCAAAGCACGCAAAAAATTGCCGATAAAAATTCGGATGCCAAAAGTAAAAATGCCGAAGGCGAAAAAAGCGCACGCAGCACAAACGCACAAAACCAAAGCGCCTCTTGGAGCTGGAATATAGAGCTCGACAAAGCTGCAATAAATGCGGGGCTGTCGGGCGACGGCGGAAAAGTTAGAATAAAAGCGGAAATATCGAAACTTGCCATCGACAAGAATTTTTTTCCCGAATCCGCAGAAATTGATATCGCAATCAATGCTTTCCCAAAAAATGCCCCCGCAAGCGAAGCGTTTTTCAAAGCCGAAGTAATTCCCGAAAATGGCGCCAGGAAAATCAGCGCCAAGCTCGACTTGAATGCAAAAGAACTGCTCCGCCTGTCGGGGCAATGCCACCAACATTTCGATTCCGGCAATGCGAATCTAAAAATAGACATAGACGACAAACTAATCTCCTCATTGACGGCAGGAATCTTTAGCATTCCGAATTTCCGGGCCGCCATGGACGCCGCAATAAAATTCAACGGCGGCAAAGCCCGCTCGACGCTGTCATTTGACGGCGACTTCGCCATGCCAAACACGTCGGCTATTTCCGGGATAAAAATTGCGGACAATTTTAACTTTAAAGCCTTTGCGTCGCTAAGCGCCGACGCAAAAAGCGCGCAGATTGACAATGCCAATTTGAAGCTTTTTGCCGGAGCCAATCTGCTTGCATGCGCGGAAACGAAGCGGCCATTTTGCATTGGCAAGAACTTTGAGTTTCCCGAAGGCGAATTGCTCGCAGTGGAGGCCAACATACCCAAAAAAATAATATCGCAATTTTTCAACAACGGAGCCGTGGATGCGGAACGCCTTAAGCTCTCCGCCCTATTAAAAGGCGTTCAAGACGGGAAAATCTCGGCAGACGCCTCGGCGGCGCTTGAAGGCATATCTATTACATCAGGCAAGCGCCCCATTCTGAGCGGCGCCGAGCTCCGCGCGGACATGGTTGCGCTTCTCGATATTTCAAAAAACCCCAAATGCCTACAAATATCAAAACTGAACGCGGAATCGAGGATATCGGGCAAGAGTTTCGTGGAGGCAAAAAGCACAAAAGAAGTCTCCCTTTATCTGGATCGCTCCGCAAAGATTCCGCAGGGCGAGCTGGCTGACATAAAATTGGACATTCCCGTGTCAGTGTTTGCATCATTTATTCCGAATATGGAAATAGACGCTCAAAATCTGTGGGGCGAAATGATTTTGTCGGCAGACGCCGACGGCACGGTAAATCTCTCCACAAAGAACGGTGCCCAACTCGACAAGTTAAGCCTGCGTTCGAGCTCGGGCGGCATATTATCAGACGCTAACCTCAAAGCCGATTTAAAAGCCTATTTAAAACCCGATTTTTCCGGCGGCGCCGCCATAAAAATCTCTGCCGGATCAAAGAATCGTGAAATGGCCGAAGCCACTGCCGATATTTCCCTGCCGGGGAAAGACCGCCTTTGCGTATCAATATCAGGAAACGCCGATATTCCGGCATTGCTTTCGCAGCCGGCATTGAAAGTTTTGGAAGGGCTCTCGTCCGGCAAACTCGATATAAAGCTGTTTACCGACGGGAAAAGCGCCGAACTGAGCGCTTCGGCAAAGGACCTGAAGAATGCCAACAACACTAATCTCGCAGATTCGATATCCTTGAATGCAAGCGCCAATATCATCGGCGGATTTTCGAATGCGGAAGGCAAAGCAACAATTGAAATTGCGGCTCCATCGGGCATGAGCGATGCTTCGTTAAATTTCAAGAAAAAGGAAAACATAAGCTTCAATATAGTCTCAAATAAAATTTATGTCGACGACCTTCTGGGATTGATGGAAGTTCTATCCCGCAGCAGCGCCGAGCCCGAATCGCCGCTAAGCGCGCAAGCCAAAAGCGGAATCCCGCACGCGAGCCGCAGCTCCACCGCTTCAGATGCAAAAGCCCGCACAGGCAATGAAAGCGCGGCAAATGAAAGCGCGTGCTGGTATATCGGGAGCGACATAATCGCCGATGCGGAATTAAAGCTCGTAATGTTCCGCTCGAATCCCGTACTTGAAAAACTAAAGCTGTCGGCATTGTGCAACAGTAGCGAAATTTGCTTGGAGCGCCTTAGCGCCGAGATTTACGGAGCTCCGCTTAGCGGGAGCGCGAAGGCCATTTTTACCCCCGGGAACGGCGGCGAATATTCGCTGGAAAACGCAAAATTATCGCTGGCGAATTTCCACTCGGAGAAGCTATTTTCAGACAAATCAAATCCGCCTATAAGCGGCGCATTTGATATAGACGTATCGCTTTACGGAAAAGCCAAAAGCCTCAAAGAGTTGCCGGCATCGGCCGCCGGCCAGGCTGAAATAAAGAGCGGGGGCGGATTTGTAAAAATACTATCTGAAGACTCCAAAGCCGGAAAAATAACAAAGGCGGCCGGGACCGCCGCTAAGATAGCCAACGCCATTTTTTCGGACCGCGTAAAAGAGCTGGGCGGAATATCCGAACTGACCGACATTCTGTCCAAGTTAAAATACAATTCCGCCGAGGTGCTGATTATTCGGAGTCCGGAAACTCTTGATCTATCTATAAAAAAAGCCGTATTTAACACCCCGCAAATAATACTGTCGGCCTCCGGGGGAAAAATACTTTCGGACGGAAGCGACAATTTGAAAAACTACAAGCTCGACATTCCCGTATCTACCTATGTCGCCAAGGGAAACATGTGGGATTTATTCCGCAAATGCGGCTTGGCTGGAAATTCGGAAAGCGATATTTATCCGGGCTATTACAACGGGGCCTCGTTCAATGTGGGCGGCACTGTAAGCTCGCCCGAAAACGACATGATGAGCAAAGTTGTATCCCGCCCGGTGTTGACAGGAGAGAGCCTTCTTAAAAAGCTTTTTAAATAAGCGTTCGGCGCCATGGGAAATCCAGAGGGCGCAAACATCCTTTGCAGCGCTTTGCTTGGGTCTTTCCCGCGCTTTATTAAAACAGGTTCTTTAGGCTTTTAGCCAGCTCCGCGCTCGGCTCAGACAGAGGGCGCGGAGAAATGTGAAATGTATTGTGCCCCCATTTGCCCTCGGTGTTGACTCTTGCGAATTCAATGTCGTAACCGCACTCGCTTATTGTCTTGGCAAGTTTGTACAGCAGCCCCACGCAGTCGCGCGCAAACACTTCCACTACGAGCTTTCCCGACTCCCTGCGCATAAAGACGTCCCCCACAAGCTCCCCTCCAAGCTTTCCGAGCGCCGAATAAAATAGTTCGTTTACGGCCTTGTCCAGAGACATTCTGCCCTTTAGGGCGGAGTTGAGGTTTCTCGAAAACCTGTCGCGCAGGCGCGGATTATTCAAGACGCCGTCCGAAACGCCTGAGACATAGAAAGTGTCTATGGTAATGCCGTCGTCTCTGGTGAGTATTTTCGAGGCGAGAATGTTTAGACCCACGAGCGTAAGCACGCCGGAAAGAATGGCAAAAAGCCCGCTTCTGTCGGTTGACACCACGCATAGGCGGCTTATAGACCTGTTGGGGTCGTCCCTCCATTCTATGACGGGAGCCGCCTTTTCGTCGGAATCCTGCGCGGCCCTCTTGCGCCTTAAGGCGTGCACCATATGGACGTGCGATACAAGATCCTCCAATCCGTGATAATAGAAATAATTTCTGGGCAGGTTCTCTATATGCTCGCAAAGCTCCTCTTGAAGGCCGGCTATGTCGGGGCTTGTAAGCGCGGCGCGCAAAACTTTTTCCTTGCGCCTCTCGTAGAATTTGGCGCTCCCCGACTCTCCCTTCTCCAGCAGGGAGAGAGTGGCTCCGTAAAGCATTGAATGCAAGCTCTGCTTGTAGGAATTCCAAAAGCCGTCGCTTGTCGCCATGGCGTCGCAAAATGTTACAACGTACAAAAATTTCAAATGTTCCTTGTTCCCGACTATCGAAGCGAATTTAGCCACGCTCTTTTCGTCCTCCACATCGTTGGACTGCGCAAAGCGCGCCATCTCAAGATGGTTTCTCACCACAAACAATATGGTTTCGGCGTCGCTCTCAGAAACGCCGAGCCTCTCGAGTATGCGCGAGCCTATTTCGGCGCCGACTTCGGCGTGCCCCCTTATGCCGTCGGCCTTGCCTATATCGTGCAACAGCAGCATAAGATACGCCAAATGCGGAGACTGCAGCGATATGAGAACTTTGTGGCACTCTCCGTAAAAGCCGTCCTCAGGGCGGGATAGGAAAACCTTGTCGAGTTCGGCTATGGAATTCAATATATGAACATCGGCGGTATAGCGGTGGTAAAACTCGTGCTGGACAAGGCATGTTATGTCGCTAAACTCAGGTATAAATGCGTCGAGCACGCCCCAGTAATGCATGAGCTCCAGCACGGGAAAAACCTCGCCCCTGTTTGCCAATATTTTTAAGAACAGCGCATTCGCGTCGGCAGAGGCGCGCAGGTTGTCGTCTATGTATTTTCTGGAATCTTTTATCAAAACTTCAAGGCTGTCGCTCGGGGCCGCCCCGAATTTTTGACAATACAAAAAAACTTTCAATATGGACTTTGGGCGGCGCTTGAAAATATCTGAACGAATGGCGTCTATCTCGCCGCGCCAGATTGTAAAGCCGTCTATTGTAAATTTTACATTGCGCGGCCTGCGCTTTCCCATGCGCCTCATGTTTTCAACAACGTCTCCGGGAAGCATCAGCCCCATGCGCTTTCTCGCCGTCTTTGCAACGCCGTCTATATCCCTAAAGGCGAAATAAAGCCTGCGCATAAATGCCTCAACGCACTCCTCGTCGCTGCCCTCGCAAAAGCCGAGCCGCCGCGCAATCTTAGACTGGGTTTCCAGATCGAGCAAATCGTTTTCCCTACCCGACAAATAGTGCATGTCGTTTCTCACCCGCAAAAGAAAATTGCGCGCCCTCACGGCTGACGCATACTCCGACACCGATATAATTCCCCTCCTGACGAGCTCGCGTATGTCGGACGTGCCGAAATTTAAAAAGGTTTTCCACGACATCGTCTGGAAATCCCTCAATCCGCCTACTCCATTCTTTACGTTGGGCTCCTGCAAATAAGGAGTCCAATTATACCTCTCATGGCGGTCGCGTTTTAGGCGCATGAGGGCGTCAAAATGCCCGGCGGAATTTTCGCGGCAAAATCTTTCAAATCGCCTCTTAAAGCGGGAAAACAGCCTCAAATTTCCCGCTACGGGGCGGGAGTCCAACATGGCGTTTCGCGCAAGTATATCGCTTTGGGCGGCCTCTACCGCCTCCGCTATTGTCCTGCTCGAATGCCCCAGTACAAAACCCGTATTCCACAGCGGATACATTATTTCGTCAACTATCAGCGTCTTAAACCTTTCGGTGGCGTCGTCGGAATACAGAATCATTATGTCTATGTCGCTTTTCGGGCACAATTCACTGCGCCCGTAGCCGCCGAGCGCCACGATGCAGAATTTTGCGGCAACGGCGCCCGCCCTGCGGCCGCGTTTTTTCACAAACGCGGCCGTTAAACGCCCTATGGCTATGTCTGCGGCGAGCGACAGCGCCGAACATACGCGCAGGCCGCTCTCGCCGCCATTGTGGGCTTCCTCTATGATTTTCCTGCATGTGCGCAAAAACTCCGGCGCTTGAATTTGGACATTGCCGCCATCGGGGAAAGAATTCCTGGCAATCTCCCCTACTTTACTCTCCAAACTGCGCATCTGCAACATTAGCGGCCATATTGATATATTTACCGCATTGGGCAAACTTTTTGTGCAGGCGCAAAGAAATGTTGAGTTTTTTTAAAAAAAGCGCAATATACATGGCAAATCATAAACAACATATGGAAGATTCCGACATTTCAAAAACCGAAAAATCATCATCTTTGATTCCCGCACTCGGCCTATTGGGGCTGGGAGTAGGCATTATAGCATTGGCGCTTGGAGTGCTCGCCATGGTAAAAGTGGGTGATACCGCAAAATCGATGGACGAAAAAATCGAAAAGGCGGCGGCGCTTTCTCTCGATATGAAAAAAATCTCGGACCGCATCGACTCGCTCGCGGCGCAAGTCAATGACATAAAAGGTGCCAGCAGCGACAAAGTCGACATCCTCGCCAAGCAGGTTCAAAGCGCAATCAACGAGATTTTTTCCCAGCTGAACGCGGTAAAGGGAGAAATAGCAGAAGATAGAAAAGCCATAGAATCAATAGCCAAGCGCTCTCCCAGCGCCTCGGCGCCCTCAGAAGCTGCGACAAGCCAGCCCACCCAAAGTCCCGACGCAAGCAGCGAATCGGGAACCTCAACAAAGACCTACGTGATCCAACCGGGCGACACCTTCGGGAAACTCGCAAAAAAGTACAATGTTTCTGTCGACGCCATAATACAGGCCAATCCCAATGCGAATCCATCGCGCCTGAGAATAGGGCAGGAAATAGTAATTCCCTAATGCTTGCGGCGCCCACCAAAGGGCGCCTCTTTAATTTTTGGCAATAAGCGATGGACCATACATCTACAGGCGTTAAAAACTGGAAGCTTGTAAAAGAGGAACCCTATGCGGACTGCAGGGTATTTAAAGTTTTAAAGAAAACTTTCGTGCACCCCGACGGCCGCAGCGGACAGTTTTACGTCAACGATTCCAACGACTGGGTGCAATGCGCCGCGCTCGTGCGCGACGCCCGTGGGACCCTGTGCATCGTTCTTGTAAACCAATTCAGATTTGGCGTTCAAAAGAAGTCATGGGAATTTCCGGGGGGAGTTGTGGAAAACGGCGAAAATCCCGTGGAAGCGGCCAAGAGAGAACTGGCCGAGGAAACCGGATACGTTGGCGAAAATGCCGAGCTTGTTGCTCAATATTCGCCCAATCCCGCGATACAAAGCAACAGCGCTTTTTTTGTAGTAATAGATAATTGCAGGAAATCGGCATCTCTCCATTGGGACGAAAACGAGGAAATAGAAACGAAAATCGTGCCCGTATCCGAGCTCGACGGAATGATATCAAGAGGTGAGATATACCACTCCATAGCAATAAGCTCCGCGTACTTTTTAAAGCGCTACATTCATAAGAATGCTTTGGCTTAGGATTCTTCCGCATACCTATAGGCGTATAAACAACTATGGTTTGGCTGTGTTTTTTGCTTGTATAATATAAAAAAAGTTATTTCTTTAAAAAAAGCGGTTATTTGGTGTGCCAATGTGTTTATGATTGACAATATATTATTTTGCATGGTTCAGGCAATATTGAAAAATACGCCGACGCCAATGCATAGGCGCTTAATAAACGCTTACAAATTACGATAAAAACACTTATGCCTCTACACGAAGACAACAGCACTCTAAGCTCCTTTAGGGAGTTGAAATTTTTTCCTGCAACAATAGTAAAGAGAAGCACATCAGGAAGGCCAGCCTCGTCCGAAGAGTTGACAAACTCCTTTTTAAAAAAATTCGACTTCGCAAAAGCAATAACTGACCTGCGCGATATTTTATCCGAGAATTGGGGCATGTGCGTAGGGGCAAACATTGCCGACAAATGCCGACCCCAGAACGTCAGGCTGAATGTTCTATATGTGTACGCAGCCAACTCGACGGTCAAGCAGGAGCTGATTTTTGAAGAAAAGGCTATACTTAAAAAGGTAAGAACTCTAAGCGGCTGCGCCAAAATTAGAAGGATAAGAGTAATATGAGAATAGCTCTCGCACAAACGGGAGTCGTTCAAGGCGACTTTGAAAAAAATATCGAACTTATAAACGATGCCGCCCGCCGGGCCAAAAAGGGGGGCGCGCAACTTGTAGTCTTCCCCGAAATGTTTGTATGCGGATTTGACTACAAGAAAAATTCCGCCTTTTTAAAGGCAAACAAGATATCGCTCGAGAAGGAGCTTGGGAAGATAGCCAAATCGAACGACATTGCCCTATGCGGCTCAATTCCACACCTGGCAAAGGCAAACGATCTGCCGACAAACAGGCTCGTTCTAATAGGCGCGGATTCTAAAGAAATAGCCCATTACGACAAAATACACCTATTCAGAATATTTAACGAAGACAAATTCGTGAAGGCCGGAGACGACATAGTAGTTTCGGACACTCCATTCGGTAAAATGGGCTTTGCCGTATGCTACGACCTGCGATTCCCCGACATTTTTGTGAGAATGGCAAAACGCGGCGCGAAAATAATAATAATAAGTGCTGCCTTTCCGCATCCGCGCTCGGAGCATTGGAGAATATTGAGCAGGGCGAGGGCAATAGAAAACCAATGTTTTGTAATTGCCGTAAACCGCGGAGGATCTGAGAACTTCGGAGATACGCAGGTTAGATATTTCGGGCTTTCTGCTGCAATAGACCCTTGGGGCGGCATACTTGCAGAATGCGGAGAAGACGCATCAGACGCCATGGCATTCGCCGACATAAATATAGACGAAGTGGAAAACATACGCGGCCAAATTCCGGCATTTGCCGACAGGCGGGACGATATTTATTAAAAAAGCTCCACGGTCCAATAACGCGCTCAATAATGCAAAGACTCTGAAGCAACATTGAGAGCGTGAATTTTGCCTCCTGTATTTATTGCGGAATTGCATCAGTAAGGGTCGCCATTCGAATTCTTGCTATTTGCCTTTATCGAAGCAATGCCGCTTCAGATTGCAAACCTGCGAACGCCCGCCGTGCCTGACTCAGCTTGGATTCTCTGCGCGCGAACGTATGGTGGGGGCGATTAAAGTTACCATTATTCCCATTATTGACATTAAAGCGAAAGACAGTCTCAAACTTGAGGCGTGCGCTATATAACCTATAAACGGTGGGCCTGCAAGAAATCCGAAAAATCCTATGGTTGCGACTGTCGCAATGGCCATGCCGGAACTTATACGCCTGGAGCGCCCCGCTAAACTGTAGCATGTAGGCACTATGCTTGATACACCCAATCCGACAAGTAAAAAGCCAAGTGCCGCCGCTACAGGATGCGGGAAAACCACAGTTATTAGCAAGCCGCCGTTTATAATTAAACCGCTTGCCTGCAACAGCAATATGTGCCCAAATCTCGTGATTAGATAATCTCCGCAAAATCGTCCTGCGGCCATGGCGCTCATAAATGCTATAAAGCCAACCCTGCTAATTTCCGGATCGGTTTTTAGTACGTCGCGAAAGTATATTACGCTCCAATCGAACATAGTGCCTTCGCAGCTCATGGAGCCGAGCGCGAGAAGCCCAAGTATCAATATAAACGGAGTTGGCCTCCAAATACTGCGCGGTTTCTTTTTAAGGTCGGATTCCAAAGGCTCGCGCTGGGAATCGAAAGGCGCCAAGTATTTTTTTATCAAACATAAAAGTATGACGGAAAACGCTATAACCCCTATAAAATGCGCCCTCATTCCCACATGCCATGCAACAAGAAGCGCGCTTGTCAGACCGCCGACAAATCCGGCCAAACTCCATATTCCGTGAAAAGACGCAATTATAGAGCGCCCATATATGCGCTCAACCGAAACAGCCTGCGTATTTATGGAAATATTATTTAGGTTGGCCGCTACGCCGAATATCATAAGCAAAGCAAAAAGCATTTCCATTGAAGCTGCAAAAGACAAAAGTATCAGCATCGACGGATAAAACACTCCGGAAAATTTTATTACGTTCCTGCTCGTATAGCGCGTAACTAAATATCCCGAGAGCCCCATAGCCAATAGCTGCCCAAGCGGAAGCGCTAAAAGCACAGTACCAACATCCGCATCAGACAAAGCCAACTTGTGCTTTATATCGGCTATTCTGCACGCCCACGCCGAAAACACAATGCCTTGCATGAAAAACATAGCCCCCACGGCAATGCGGTAAACAATAGGCTTGTAATTTAATATATTATCCATGGGAAATAAACATAAAGAAAATAACAAGAGCCCTTTAGAGCGCACTTATCAATCATTTTTTTTCGTATTGTTGAAATAAAGCGCAATAACAATTAAAATATGTCGGCGGGATTGGCCTTGCGCAATTTCCTTGTAGCCAACATTCCGGCACTCATGCACATTACAAGAGTTAAAGCCAAGACAATGAGCAAGTCCGATACGCTCATATATGTGGGCATATTAGCTACTTTACGAGTAAGAATATACAAAAGCTCTGCAAGCAGCGCCCCGGGAATAAATCCGAGAACAGAAAGGATTAGAGACTCCTGAGAAATTATCCACACAAAAAAAGAATCCGAAAATCCTATCGCCTTGAGAGTAGCATATTCCGGTATGTGATCCGACACGTCCGTATACAGTATCTGGTATACTATAACTGCACCCACAAAAATAGCAACCGCCATGGATGCTCCTATTACGAATCCTATTGGGGTACGAACCGACCAATATTCCTTTTCGCTGTCTATGAACTCGGATTTCGTCATGACTTTGACGTCGTTCGGATAAATCGCCCGGAGCTTATCCGCAACAGATTTTGCGTCGGAATTTTTTCTTAACTTTACAACCCCAACATCAACCACTCCGTCCGAAGTGTGCCACATGTCGGAAAGAGTCTTCAAGCTTGTCACTATGTTTCCGTCGGCGGCAAATGTTGGGCCTATCTCCATCAGCCCGACAATATCGGCCTTTTTGCCAGATATTTCCGTGCGCACACTGCCATTTTTTGCAAAGGTCCCGGAAACATCGCCATACTGCGCGCGAGAAAGTTTGTCGAACAGAACGGCGCCATCACGCTTTAAAAGATTTTGGCTCTTTTTTATGTCTGGAGAAATAAAAACGCTCTTCGACGGATCAAAGGCAATGATAAATATGTCGCGCTCCCTGCCTGTCTCAACATTTCTAACCGGCGCGCAACCGAGCCTTATCGCATCGGCGTCTACAACTTCTTCCAATGCCCGCGATTGGTGGAGTCTAATTTCCGGGAACCCCCCTCCAACTCCGAAATATTCGTAATTGGGGCTCACTAAAATTATGTCTCCGTCTATTAACAACAGAGGCCCCACAACCTGCTTGAACAAAGCCGACTGCAACCCCATTTGAAAAAGCATCATCGCAACCGCAAAAGTGATGCCAGCTATAGCCACAAAGAACCTCTTGCGCTCTCCGCTAAGTTGAAGCCATGCCAGCGGTATCCCCAGCGGAACCAGCTTCTCATACAAACTTTTCCCGTGATTGGCCACGCCTTTATCCAAAATGCCTATTTCGTCAATATCCTAACATTAACTTGGGATCCTATGAGATTCTTAAATTTAGACGGATTGTCTAATTTTATCTTTGCTATGACGACCCTGAGATTTGAGAAGTCGCTCGGATTCGTGCTGAACATTCTGTTTGCGCGCACATATGACGATATCTGAACCACTTTTCCCGCGCATTTCTCGTCTCCCAGCGCATCTGAAAATATTTCCGCCGCGTCGCCGACTTTGACCTTTGAAATATCTGAGATATAGACTTCGGCGTCAACGTACATCTCCGACGAATCAACAATTTCGCATATTCCCTCCATGCCGGGGGCCTCTCCGACCTTCACATGGCATTCAATCACCTCGCCCGATATCGGGGAACGTACAAAATGCGCTTCGTAAAATTTTTTCGCCTCCTCTACCGCGGCGCGCGACTCCTCTAAAACCGCGGCTTCGTTTGCCTCCACCAAGGGCAGCATAGCCTCGGCTTGGGCTATTTTGCGGGCGAGCGACACCTGTTCGTAATCTATCTCTTCGCGCTCGCGCCTTGGCGGATCCTTTTCGTTCAATATTTTTGCATTCTGCTCAAAAGAGCCCTTGAGGTCCGCTATGAGGTTTTTTTGGCGCATTACGCGCAGGTCGGACGCAGTCTTGGCGGCCTTTGCTCCAGCTTCCGCCCTTTTTAATGCTGCCTCGGCCCTTGCCGCTCCGCTCATCACGGCCACAACCGCTCCCTTGTCCACGGAATCCCCCTTTTCAACGCGCAAGTCCTCAATTACAGCCTGCGCCCCGGATGGCGAAAGCGCCGCCAGTTTTGCAACCCGCGCGCCCGGGACAACCTTTCCGATGCACGCTACAGCCTCCGCAGCCGAAGCGGCATAAGCAAAACAAAGAATTGACACGGCCGCGCACGACGCGCAAAAAATAAATTTTTTCATGCGTGCATTATTTGTAAAAAAGCATGCATTACAAGCCGAAATTCGCCAATAGGCGGCTTTTGATGCAGAGAAAAATACTTGCCATGCGGAAGCGCATGTAAATAATTGTTTCATATGAGAACACTCGCCCACATAGGTATACCAGTAAAACAAAAGCCGGCAAAGGCCACATATTTGCCCGAAGCCAAGCTTTATATAACCGATCCCTCCGATTCGAAAAACAATATAGAATTTCTATTTTTTGAACCGGAATGCAAAATGCCGGAAATAGTAAAAAGTTCCACGCATATTGCTTACATGACCGACGATATGGAAGCTGAGCTGAAAGACGCAAATATTTTAATTGAACCTTTCGAGCCCCTGCCCGGGCTAAAAGCCGCATTTGTGCTTGAAGACGGCATTCCCATAGAACTTATGCAGCAAATTGCCTAAATATGGGCTAACGTAAAAAATGGAGGCTGTTAAGCTTCCATTTTTTAATACGCTTGCCTCAGATTGCATGCATGCAACAGCGATTGGATTAAATTGCGACTATTTGTAAAGTTCAGTATTTATGCCGAGCTTTTTGATTTTATAAAGCACAATGCGTTGCGTAGTGCCCAGATGTTTTGCCGCCGCGCTCGCGTTTCCCTTCTTAAGTTTTAAAGCCTCCACTATCAACTCTTTCTCAAAAGATGACACCAGAGATTCGTAGTCTCCGCCGGAAGACGAAGGCACTATAGAAGTTTCAGTCATCTCCGCAGTCTGAAGCGAAGGCGGAAGATTATATCCGCTTATTACGCTGTCGGAAGTATTGAGAACGGCATACTCTATGCAATTTTCCAACTCACGCACATTGCCGGGCCAATAATATGAAGTCATCATGTTTATTGCGGGTGTGGATATGCGCAAGACCTGCTTGTTATGTATAGAGCTGTACTTTTTAAGGAAATATTCCGCCAGCAAAACAATATCGCTCTTTCTGTTCCTGAGAGCCGGCATGTAAATGGGGAACACATTTAAGCGGTAGTACAAATCCTCGCGAAAAGTTCCCGAATTTATCATATCCTCGAGGTTGCGGCTCGTAGCCGCTATTATTCGGACATCTACCTTGTGCTCCCGATTGCCTCCCACCCTATAAAAAGTATGCTCCTGTATAAAGCGCAATAACTTTAGCTGCATCGGCAAAGACAAATCGCCTATTTCATCGAGAAACAGAGTCCCCGTATCGGCAAGCTCCGCCAAGCCCGTCTTGCGATTTATAGCTCCGGTAAAAGAGCCCTTTTCGTGCCCAAAAAGCTCGCTCTCGACAAGTCCTTCTGGAAGCGCGGCGCAATTTACAACTATAAATGGCTTGTCGCTCCTGGCTGAATTCTTTTGAATCGCCTTTGCGACAAGCTCTTTCCCTGTACCCGATTCCCCTCTTATCAAAACTGTAGCGTTTGAAGATGCTACTTTTGATATCATAGCATAAACCTTCTTCATATTGCTGCAATTTCCTATTATCTCAGTCGGACGCAATTTATTCTCAAGTTCCAACTTCAATCTTGCGCTCTCGCTTATGAGCTTTTCTCGCTCGGCGTGTTCGGAATATGCGGCAAAAATGGCGTCTGCCATAATGGTTGATATGGTATCGAGAAGATGGTAGTCAGACTTAAGGTCGGTGTCGGCGTCAACTTTTCTGTCTATGCTGAGAGTGCCTATTACGTCGTCTCTATAAACTATTGGAACGCATATGAAGGCTATATTCTTCATGTCGTCCCTTGCCTTGGTCCTGTTTAAAAAGCTCTTTTCCTTAGATATGTCGGGAATTATCCTGCCTTTGCCCTGGGCAGCCACAATGCCTGTAACACCCTCGCCCATGTGGTACATGCCCCTGTCTATTTCTGTTCTGCTCAATCCTTCGGAAGCCTCTATTACAAGAACGTCCCCCTCGCGCAAGGTAACGGTACCGCGCAAAAGCCCCATTTCAACCCTGAGTATTTTTAAGACTTCACGCAACATTTCGCCCACAGCCGTCCTGCGGGCGACAAGATGGCTAATCTTGTTCAATACTGACACTTCTACATGCAGACTCATATTTTCTCTATTTTGTAGCTTTTTTTAGATAAGAGTCAACTCCAAGAGCCATATCCCTGCCCGAACGTATGGCACGAACTACGAGAGACGGCCCGCTTACTGAATCTCCGGCCGCAAAAACGCCGCCTATGTTTGTGGAAAAATCCGCAGCCGCGCTTATCATTGAACGCGGAGTCAGCATTATTCCCAACTCCTCAATCAAGCCCTTTTTCTTTACCCCGACAAAACCCATGCTAAGCAAAATCAAGTCGGCTTCTATCTTAAAGTTGCCGTTTTGCCTCTCCGTAAAGCCCGACGGCCTGCCGTTAGAGTCGAAATTCCAGTCGCAATGGGCAAAAGTTGCCGACCTGACATTCCCGGACTTCCCCTCTATGGATTTTAAGTTCACGCTCCACAATCTATTTCCGCCCTCCAAATGGCTGCTCGAAGTGCGTTTCATATAGGGCCACATCGGCCACGGCGTTGAGCTATGCCTGCATTCGGGCGGTTCGGGCATAATTTCCACCTGGGTAACACTCTTTGCGCCCTGGCGGAAAGCCGTTCCCATGCAATCGCTTCCGGTATCGCCGCCCCCCACTATCAGAACATTTTTGTCTTTTGCCGTTATTTGCAGCTCCGATATTTCTCCCGAATTAAATTTAATTTGTGAGGACAGAAAATCCAAGGCGTAATGGATTCCTCCGAAAGAAGCGCCAGAGACGTCTTTTCCCAAGGTTCTTGGCATCTGTGTTCCCACGCACACGCACAGTGCGTTGAATTTCCTGCGAAGATATTGCGCCGATATGTCAGAACCTATCTCAACCCCGCACTCAAACGTGACTCCTGATGCGCGAAGTATCTCCAAGCGCCTTTCTATAACGGATTTTCCGAGTTTAAAATCCGGAATGCCGTATCTCAAAAGTCCCCCGGGATTTGCGCTCTTTTCAAAGACCACTACTTCGTGCCCCATTTTGTTCAGGAGTTCCGCAGCCGCCAATCCCGACGGCCCTGAACCAATCACTGCAACGCGCATGCCGGACCGGTATCGTGGGATAAAAGGCTCAACGCAGCCCCGTTTAAATGCGTTTTCTATTATGGCATATTCAATTTGCCTTATAGACACGGGATCCGACGCCAACCCGGCACAGCACGAGGCCTCGCACAGCGCCGGGCAAACTCTGGAAGTGAACTCCGGGAATGGAGAAGTCTGGCTTAAAACCAAGTATGCGTCCCTCAGCCTGTCTTCTTTGACGGCCTTGTTGAACTCCTGTATGCCGTTTGAAAGCGGACATCCGAAGCCGTGGCAAAATGCGATGCCGCACCCCATGCACCGCGACGCCTGCTTGCGAATGCTTTCCTCAGGCAACCTGATTTCAACCTCGTCAAAATCGGAGCTTCTCCCATTCCTGTATCCGGGATTCTCGCGCCTAATGTCCAAAAACTCCCTATACATACAGAGCGCTTTCCTTTGGCGAAACTTCGTCGCCCTTTGCCATTTTTCCGAGAACCTTCCTGTATTCTACAGGGAAAACCTTCACAAATTTTGAAAGTTCGCTCTCCCAGTTTTCAAGAATAAATTCCGCCTTCTTGTTGCCTGTGGCAGCATGAAATTCCATCAGCAGGCTTTTCAATTCGCTTTCGTCGGGGGAGCCCCTATATACTGTTTCAAGGTCTATAGACTGCAGATTGCAGCGTATGTCGAAGTTCCCGTTTTCGTCGTAAACATATGCGAAGCCTCCTGTCATGCCCGCGCCGAAATTAAATCCCGTCGGGCCGAGGCACACTACGCGCCCTCCCGTCATGTATTCGCAGCAGTGGTCTCCAACTCCCTCCACCACAAAAGTTGCGCCGCTGTTTCTTATGGCGAATCGCTCTCCCGCGCGGCCGTCAAGGAACACTTTGCCGCCAGTTGCCCCGTATCCTATCACATTTCCGGCTATAACATTGTCGGAAGAGGAATATTTTGCGCCCTCCGGGCGCCGAAGCGTTATCATGCCTCCTGACAAGCCCTTGCCCACATAGTCGTTGGCCTCTCCATTTAAAACGAAGCCCACTCCGCGGGCGAGGAAAGCCCCGAAACTCTGGCCGGCAACTCCGCTGAAGTTGACCTTTATAGTTCCGTCGGGAAGCCCGGAATTGCCGTACTTCTTGGCTATAATCGAACTCAGCATCGTGCCAACGCTTCTGTCTGAATTGCAAATCGGCATGGAAATCTCGCGCGGAATCCCCTTTTCTATTGATTCCTTAAAGGCCGATATCAGCTTTTTGTCGAAGGCTTCCGAAAGTTCGCGGGGAGCCAGGCCGGAACTCTTGCGGGGAAGAGATTCATCGCCCACGGGGGCGAATATTGGCGAAAAGTCCAAATTTTTATTCTTCCAAAATTCTATTGCCGTATTGGTATCGAGAAGGTCGCTTCTGCCTACCGCCTCGCCTATGGAGCGCAGGCCCAAAGAGGCCAGAATTTCGCGCACTTCCTCCGCGACAAAGTTTAGAAAGTTTTCTATATGTTCGGCTTTTCCCTTAAAACACTTGCGCAAACGCGGATCCTGAGTGGCGACTCCCACGGGGCAGGAATTGTCGTGGCACTTTCTCATCATGACGCAGCCGAGCGTTACGAGGATTGTCGTGGCAAAGCCGAATTCTTCAGCCCCCAAGAGAGCCCCTATGACAACGTCCCTGCCGGTCTTCAACTGGCCGTCCACCTGAAGCCGTATTTTATCCCGCAACCCGTTTAACCTGAGCGTTTGTTGGGCCTCCGCTATGCCCAATTCCCAAGGTAGGCCGGCATGCTTAATGCTTGTTAAAGGAGATGCTCCCGTGCCGCCGTCATGCCCGCTTATTAGGACAAGGTCGGCTTTGCCTTTAGCCACTCCGGCGGCTATTGTGCCCACCCCGACCTCGGAAACAAGCTTTACGGAAATCCTTGCGCTTTCGTTGGCGTTTCGCAAATCGTAAATCAGCTGGGCCAAATCCTCTATTGAATATATGTCGTGGTGCGGCGGCGGAGATATCAGGGTAACGCCCGCAGTGGCGTGGCGCACTTTGGCTATGCTTTCGTCCACCTTGTGTCCGGGAAGCTGCCCGCCCTCTCCGGGTTTCGCTCCTTGGGCTATCTTTATTTGCAGCTCCTTAGCGTTTGCAAGATATTCGGCGGTAACGCCAAAGCGCCCGCTGGCAACCTGCTTTATGGCGCTTGCTATATTGTCGGGAGTGCCTATGGTCTTATAGCGGGCGGGGTCTTCTCCTCCTTCCCCGCAGTTGCTCATGCCCCCGAGCTTGTTCATTGCGCGCGCTATCGTCTCGTGAGCCTCTGGGCTTATGGAGCCGAAACTCATCGCTCCGCTTACAAACCTGTGTATTATGCTTTCTCTGCTCTCGACCTCATCTATTGGTATTGCTTCGGTCTTTTTAAATTTAAACAATCCGCGCAAAGTGCAAAGATGCTCGGCCTGATTGTTTATAAATTCGGCATATTCCCTGTATTTTGCGAAATCATTCTCCCTAACGGCGCGCTGAAGCAAAGTTATTGTTTGCGGAGTCCACAAGTGGTGCTCGCCGCCCTTCTTGAACTTGTACTTTCCGGAATTTTCAAGCACCGATTCAAAGTCGGGCTTTGGATAGTGGGCGCTTTTATAGCGCTCGAGAGTTTCCCTGGCTATTTCCTTAATGCCGATCCCCCCCACGCGGGAGGCAGTGGGGGCAAAATATTTTTCTATGAGTTCGCTTCCCAAACCGACAGCTTCAAATACCTGCGCCTGCCTGTAACTGCGCAAGGTTGATATGCCCATTTTGGACATTACTTTCAATATGCCCTTGCATATGGCACGAATGTAGTTTTCAACCGCTCCCGCAGCGTCAATGCCCTTTATTTGCCCCTTCTCAACCATGTTTGCAATAGACTCTATTGCAAGGTACGGGTTTATCGCCGTGGCGCCATACCCGAGCAATAGCACCATGTGGGCTATTTCCCGCGCCTCAGCGCATTCCGCCACAATGCCCGCGCTGGTTCTGAGATTTTTTTCTATCAAATGCCTGTTTACGGCAGCCACAGCAAGCAACATTGGAATTGGGGCGTAGCCGTAAGACAGGTTTTTATCGCTTAAAATTATGACGCTTTTGCCTCCGCGAACGGCGTCTTCCGCGTTCCGGCACAGCTTCGACAGCGCCGGCTCCAGGCCATCCTCCCCCGAAGCCGCGGAAAATTCAGCAAGCAATCTTTCAGCTTGAAAGTTTTCCACTTTTGAACTGCACAAGCACGCAACATCGCGGTTCGCAAGTATGGGGCGAGGCAGCTTTAAGAGATGCGCGTGAGACGGCAAATCCACGAGAGT
Source organism: uncultured Opitutales bacterium (assembly GCA_944389915.1). Lineage (GTDB taxonomy): Bacteria > Verrucomicrobiota > Verrucomicrobiia > Opitutales > Intestinicryptomonadaceae > Merdousia. The sequence goes on from CALXOC010000023.1 coordinate 31,503, forward strand.
GTTTCCCTGGTTGCCTATGTATGTCATAAGGCTCATTACAAGCTCCTCGCGTATGGGGTCTATCGGAGGATTAGTAACCTGCGCAAAGAGCTGTTTAAAATAATCATACAGCAACTGGGGCTTTTCCGACAAAACAGCCAAAGAAGCGTCGTTCCCCATTGAGCCGTTGGGTTCGTGGCCCGTCTCCGCCATTGGGCGCAATATGAGCTCAAGATCCTCGTAAGTGTAGCCGAACAGCTTCTGCCGCTGTATTAAATTGTCTCCTACTATAGGATCTGGAACAGATTCAAATATGCCGCTTAATGTTATGCGGTTGTCGGCAACCCACCTGCGATAGGGCTTTGCGCGAGCCACGAGAGTCTTTATTTCCTTGTCGTAAAATATCCTGCGGCTTTCCATGTCTATGTACACCATCTCTCCGGCTCCAAGCTTCCCATGGCGCACCACTTTTTCCGGCGGAATATCCAAAACTCCCGCTTCCGAGGCGAGAACAAATATTCCGTCTTCGGTCAAAGTGTAGCGCGCAGGCCGCAGGCCGTTTCGGTCGAGCAATGCGCCGGCTCTAATTCCGTCAGTAAAGGCTATGGCGGCGGGTCCGTCCCAAGGTTCGGACAATCCGGAATTGTATTCGAAAAATCCCTGTATGTCCTTGCTGACGTAAAAATTTTTTCCCCACGCCTGCGGGACAAGCATGAGCATTGTATGGGCAAGGGATCTGCCCGCCGAAGCATAGAGTTCAACTGCGTTGTCCAGACACGCGGAATCGCTTTGATTCTCGCGTATGACAGGCAGCACTTTCTTAATGTTGTTTCCAAAGAGGGGTGAAGCGAAATGCGCTTCGCGCGAGCGCATTTGGTTTAGATTGCCGCGGAGGGTGTTTATTTCGCCATTGTGCGCCAAATAGCGGAAAGGTTGCGCCAGCTGCCACGTCGGGAAAGTGTTTGTGCTGTATCTTTGATGAACAAGAGCAACGGCGCTCTTTACGTTTTCCTGGCCCAAATCCGGATAAAACACTTTGAGTTGCGGCGCGTTTAACAATCCTTTGTAAACTATTGTTCTGCACGAAAGCGAACAAATGTAAAACGACTCTCCGGCGGAGGTCTTGGCGTCCACCTCCTTTTCTATGCATCTGCGCAATATGTAGAGCGAGCGCTCAAAGCACCCGCTATCAGCCATCTCGCGTTCAGGCCTTATAAAGAACTGCCTTATGCGCGGACAAGTTGCGAGGGCTTCGCCTCCTATGGCCGATTTGTCGAGCGGAACATCGCGCCACGACAGCACGGCAAATCCTTCAGAAGCCGCAAGCTCCTCGATTATAGATACGCATTCGCGTTCAATATTGCCGTCTTGCGGCAAAAAAACCATTCCTACGGCGTATTGTCCGCGCTGGGGCAAGTTTGCTATCTTTTCGCGGAAAAATTCGTCGGGTATTTGAATAAGAATGCCTGCCCCGTCTCCGGTTTGCGAATCTCCCCCGACCGCGCCTCTATGCATCAGGCGCTCCAATATTTTTATTCCGTCCGCCACAATACTGTGGCGCGCTGTCGCGTTTATGTCCGCCACAAGTCCCACTCCGCATGCGTCGTGTTCGT
>CALXOC010000024.1 GCA_944389915.1 uncultured Opitutales bacterium
AAGAATACTCGCCCAAAGCAGGGAGCTTGAACTTCGCGTGAAGTCGAGCGAAGGGCGGAACTTGGCTCTCGAGAAAGAAATTTTATCCACCAGCCAAAAGCTTGAAAAATTTGCAACAGAGCGCATAGCGCTGGAAAAGCAGCTTGGAGACATGCGCGAGGTCGATTATTCGACAAGGCTGAAATTGCAGGCCGTGCAGCGCGAATTGAAAGACAACAAACAGCATCTCGAAAAGCTAAGGGCTGAGAGCGACTTGCTAAAACAGGAAAACAGGGCAATTGAAACGGAAAAGCGCGCCCTTGCAACCAGACTGGAGGTGGCAACTACAAAATCACAAATATACGAGGAAAACCTAAAGCGCGCCCAAACCTTGGTAGACATAGAGAAAAGCGAAAAGGCAAAAATACGCGAGCACGCCGAGACGCTCGCGGTGGGAGTGTCTGAATTGGCAACTTCGCAAAAGGCGCTCAACGAAGACGTGAAGAACCTGCGCCCGAAAACGTCGTCGGAAATTTTCGACAATATTCGCAACAGCATAGTTACCATATCCTTCAAATATGAGCGCAAAACGCTTCTGGGCACTTCAGACTCATCCGTGGAAGTCCGCGCATTCCCCCTTGAGATTGCAGGAAAACATGTGCTGATTTTTAGTTCTGCCGGCACGGTGCTTGCACCTACCCCCAATAAATACTTTCCACCTGAAACTCTGTCAATATCAGTCCGCGGGAAGGGCTTCCGATTCTCGCCGCGCCTGGTGTATTCGCTGGCGGAAGATCCGAGGGTGCTTTTAATAGACGTTCCTGAAGAGTTCATAAAGAAGGAGGAAATAAAACCCATAAGCCCTGCAAAAAGCTATTTTAGTTTTAACGACTGCGTAATTCTCAACGCACAAACAAATTATTATGGTCAGGTTCCCTATAGGGCGGATTTCAAGAATTCAAATTATCTGCAGCTTGATGTGGGACTATTCCAATCATTGTTCGGCACTTTCTCCCCCTCGGAGGGCGACATGGTGCTTACGCGCAGCGGAGAATTCATGGGGTTTGTCGTAAATGGCGATGCCGCCATTCTCATAAAAAAAGCTACTCCCGCATTCAGCCTGGCCTTGGGCGCAAACTATAAACCCGCCAATGCCGACAAATTCGTGGCCGAAACATCTCTGCGCTTAAAAACTGTTCCGTATAGATTAAAATAAGGCCGCTAAAACCCCCGGAAGAACGCGCAAAACCCGAACGCATGCGGCCCGTAGCGTTGCACGGCAACAAGGGAAGCGAAATAAAAAAACGCCCGCCGAAGCCAAAGCTTCTGCGGGCGTTTTAAATATGCGGCTGTATTAGTTGTCGGCCGCTATCTCAAAAAATATAGCCGGGTAGTTTGAACCGTCTAAGTCTATATTCAATACGCCGTCTTCATTTTTCAGGTCGATTTTGCCCATACGCTCCCCGTTCAATTTAAGCGGCCACATTGAATAGCTCTTGTTTGAGTCCACCTTGAGCTCGAGCTTCAACTTTCCGGTTTCTATTAGAATCGGCAATGTTCCCCACGCCGTCGAGTAGAGGCGGTTTTTTGACACTCCGAAGCCGGACATAATCGCATCGGTATTGTAGGTCAAAACAAGGTGCTCCGATTCCGATATTGGTTTGCCGTCCAACGACGACAATGCTATAGCGGCGTCCGCGCTTGAAGATTTAACCGTCAGTTTGCCGAGCTTCTCGCCCTTTGTGTCGGAGCGCATAACTATGGCTTCCGTTTTTGGGGTTACAACTTTCATCACGCGCTCTTTGGTTTTCAAAGTTATCTCGCCCGTGTCGCTTTGGTATATTCCGCGGGCCGGATCCGAAATGTTGTCTGGGGGCAATATCCCCTTGGCCTTCAATTCGCCGGCAAATTTTGCCGTATTAAATGGCGCATCGGGAGATATTTTTAAGGACGGCGGAGATTTTTTATTTGCCTCAGCAGTCTTGCTTATTGTGGGAAAATTCAGCGCAAATCCCGTCATTAGCGATATTTTTGTATATTCTATTGGAACATTGCCGAATGCGTTGCTATTTTCTATGATTTTCGAATCGCAATACAAATCCACGCGGTTCCTGGATTTGCTCACGTCTCCGCGATAGAATAGAAAATAATTAACGAAATCGTTTGCGCGCAATATGGGATTTTCCGCAACATTAAAGTAGCTAAGCTCGCCACCCTTGGGGGCAACGGCGCCGTTGAACACAACAAGGCCGTCATAATCGTTGAATGCGGAATAAGCGGGGAAAGTAAGCGCCGCTTCGTGCTTGTATTTGTTAAAGTGGCAGTGCTGGTATTCGGTTACTGTCATAGGCATGCCGGCAACTCTCCGCGTTACGGTATTGCGCCAAAAGAAGGCGTCGTCATCAAACTCGCTTGCTCCGCTTACGCGGGCCCCCAACAAATACGATGACGGGTGCACAAAATAACTGTTTATTGCTATGTAATTTCCGCCGTCGGCGCTGAGATATCCCCAATACATGCGTTTATTTGAATTATTCTGATGAATTGGAACATTTTTCATGCCTATGTCCTGGCGAATCACCTTTTCAAAAAATGCGTGGGTGTCTTTCATTGCCTCAACCACAAAGTGAGCGTATGCCTTGCTCGACTTACTGGCATAGAAATCCAAATCTATTTCGGAAAAATCTTTTGGAGTTTTCTTTTGCCCCCAATTTGGATTGTCCGCCAAGAATTTCTCTACAGTCCCGTACTTTTTTGCCAGAAATTCGGCGAATTTCTTATCGCGAAGGGCTTTGCCTTCGCCTGTCAGGCCGGTTGGCGTTTCTGCACCTATTTCAAATTCGTTCCAATATTCCAATGTCGCGACAACAGGATCGTCCTTAAGCGCCATTCCTGTATAGGGATTTACATGCTCAAGCTGCATCTTGGCCAATTTTACCCAATTCTCGCGCGTTTGCTTGTCGCCGAGCATCATTTTCATTTTTATCGTCTGGCGCTTGTCCCAAGTATAATCCGGGCTGCCGTCGTCGTTGCTGCATAGATAATAGAATATGTAAACGCCCTCGCGCTTTAGCGCGTATATATAGTAATCGTACAAATCCTGTATTTCAGGATAGAGCTTGTAAGGAGATTCAAACTCCGCCTTGCCGCGCATGGCCGGGCGCCAACGCACAGCGTTGTAGCCCTGTTTTTTCAATATTTTCACATAGGCGTCAATGTCGGCGTGCGTGCGTATTAAATCCCCCGGAACGTGGGGCGCGGAAGGATCAATTATATTTTCCCTTACGGGGAAACGCCAGGCCAAATGCAAATTTGTGCCTTTAAAGCGAATCGGGACTCCGGGCTTTTTTTCAAACTCGAATTTGCCGCTTTTGCCCACAATCACCCTGCCGTCTATTCCGCACGGGGCCGAAGTCATATGCTTGGACAAATCGAGCGCCGACCCCTCTTTTATAGTCAAGTCTGAAGTGTCTATAGCCTTCCATATTTTAGGGTCGAAAAAGTAATTCTCCGTTGTAAGAACTTCGTCTGACGACAGCGTGATGCCGGCTACGCGCCAATTAAAAGGCGCGGAAAATTCGACTTTTGTTGGAATTGACGGATTCGCCCCCGCCGATGCGCCGTATTGTATTACAAAGCGCGAAAGATAAAGAACGCTTCCGTCCTTTGCGCGCCCGACCGGCAGCGAGTTGTCGGACGTGATTTCAGGACCTTCCGCCCGGCCTATATCCTTATTTGGAACCACAAAATTGATAACTTTTCTGCCGTCGCTATAATATATAACAAGTCTTCCGTTTTGGGGTTTGGCATTTGTTTTTCCCGATGAATGAAGCAGATATACGTATTTAAAGTTATATTTGACATACGCGGCAACATCAATCTTCAGAAATTTATCAATGCTTATATAGTCTATTGAATCTCCGCTTGGCAAAACACAAAAAGACATTCCGCCGAAGTCTTTGATGTTGGATTTGTCGACGGGAGCATTTCTTAGGTTTATATGCTCCCGGGTGATGTCATTCCCGCAAAAAGCGCTAAGAACAGACATTAGCAAAATAATAGATAACAATATTTTTTTTCTCATGTGTTTCCTCGTTGTGTGGTTAAATATGCAAAATTGCATAGCACACAAGGACTAAACATAATTGTAAAAATACCGTCAATAAAAAATATTGGCAGCAATAGGCGATATTGGGCTCATTTTGCGCCATTTTTTAAAGACACCTCCAAAAGGTTTGGATTCAAATTCTTTGAAGGAGTCCAGTCCGATTCCAAGAGTTTTTTCATCAGCCAAAGATTTGCCGGGCAATCCCCGGCCCCCGCGTGGTTGAATCCGCTTACAATGAGAACCCCCTCTCCCACTTTTGCTCCGAAGAGAATGGAGTAGTCCCGCAACAACAGCATGCTGGAAAGCCCCCTGACAATGTTGTCCACGTTCAGACTTTCCACTATGTATTT
>CALXOC010000025.1 GCA_944389915.1 uncultured Opitutales bacterium
GCACATGCTGCTCAACTATGTGGTCTCCCGACGTCCAGATAAACGAAAACCAATTCCTTATCTGGTATTCCATATCGTCAAATTCAAGCCCCTTAAACAAGCCCTGCTTCTCCATGGCGTCGTGCTGTCCATGCCCAACATACCCAGGCGAATTCCAATAGCACTGCGCCGAAAGTATGTCGCCTATCTCTCCGTCCTGCACGCGAGATATTATATCTTTATAGCCGTCGTGGTATCTGCGTTGGTTCCCGCATACGACACTCAATCCTTTGCTCGATGCCTTGTCGGCAAGCTCAAGCATTTTGCGTGCCTGCGTAACATCTATGCATGCGGGCTTCTCCAAAAACGCATGCTTTCCGGCTTCCACTATCTTCTCATAGTGCGGCGTGCGGAATACGGGGGGAGTCGCCTCTATCACAACGTCTACGTCCTCCTTCAAAAGCTCGTCGACGCAATTCCAACCGCTGAACCTCTTTGCGGCGGAAACATCGAGGATTTCCTTCGCCTCTCCGGGATATTTTTTTTCTATTGCGGCAGAAAGTTTATTTATTGCAGGCTCAACCTTGTCGGCGAACAAGTCGGCAAAAGCGACAAATTTAACGTTTTTGTCGATATTTATCATGTTTATAGCAGCTCCCGTACCGCGGCCGCCGCAGCCTATTAACCCGATTTTCACCCTGCCACTGCCTTTAACTTGCGCAAAGCTAAAGCGCGGCAATGTTGCAGCCGCGGCAAGCACCGCGGAACCTTTTACAAAACTTCTTCTTTCCATAATGATACTTTTTTGAATTTTATATATAACACGCTAAATTACTGCATGAAGCGCAATCCATGCGGACATCAAAGGCACTAAAGAAATACCCGCAATTTGAACGAAGCAACTTGCACGCATTCCATGCGCAGTTTGACTCTCAAATAAAATACCTCTTACAGATGTTGGAATACCTCAACATACTACCGAATATATATTTCCCTCCCAACGAAAAAAATCCTGAAGCCAATATAGATTTTCCTCCGAAAGAAATAAACATTCATAGAACTATTCATATTCGAGAATAATTCAAGCCCTGCCCGTCCGCAAAAACGGAATAAGACCTTTTAGTGCATTTTTCATTTGATATACGCAATGAAAAACAACTCAAAAAAACATTAGGTATTATGCCCAAGTAAGTCAAGTATTTTACTTGCCAATGAATCAAAAATTTTTTCCGACTTCTGGGAAGGACTATCCGTATGCAGAGTTTTATCCATAGGTATGCGCTCAAGCAGAGGAACTCCGAGCGCGGAAGCGGCGGCGTCGGAATGTCCCTCTCCGAACACAAATTCCTTCGTGCCGTCGGGCATCTCAAAATAAGCCATGTTATCTATAACCCCGAATATTCTCACGCCGGTTTTTTCAAATATGTGCGCCCCCCTCACCGCCGTAGTAGAAGCCAAAGCGTTTGGCGTGGTTACTATGAGAGCGCCGTCGAGAGGCACTATTTGAACAACGCTCAAAACGGCATCTCCTGTACCCGGAGGAAGGTCGAGAACCATAATATCAAGATTTCCCCAAACTATTTCCTCTGCAAATTGTCTTATTGCGCCTGTTACCATAGGTCCGCGCCATAATAGCGGCTGGGAGTCGTCAACCAGCATGCCCATTGACATGACTTTTATTCCGGAAATCTCCGGCGGTAAAATTTTTTGGTCCTCGGTTACGCCGGGAAAAGTCTTTTCTCCAAATAGAATTCCCGCACTCGGACCGTGTATGTCGCAGTCCATAAGCCCAACTCTCGCATCGCCAAGGGAAAATATTCTGGCAAAAGCCCTTGCTAAATTTACAGCCACGGTGCTTTTGCCCACCCCTCCCTTACCGGAGGCAACTGCCATCTTGTACTTTACGCCCGACAGAGTGTCCGCCTTGGGTTTGGGAGCCTCGGATTTCGATGGATCCTCCCTTAGCAATATCACATCGAAAGTAAAGTTTGAATAAGTCGATTCCAACAGCTTTGTTACCTCCAGAGCTATCTTCTTAGCTAAATTTTCATCGCCCCCGGTAAATATGCGAATTTCCGCGCGAGAATCCTCGATTTTTACGTACTTAACCATTCCAAAAGACACTATGTCCTTTGAATAGGGCGGATATTTTACCGCCCGCAAAGTGTTTAGAATATCTTCTTTTGTCATAAATTATGCCCGCTATGATGTAAACGCCGACTTCACAAGGGATTCAGTTGAAGCATCGGGGCCCAATTTCAGCATTGCCGCCCTGACGGCCTTGTCGGCGTCGGGAAGTTTAAGCCCCAGCGCCACAAGTGCCGCAACTGCGTCTGACGCGTTGGAACGGCCCGGCGCTGAAGCGGAAAGTGAAGCCGCTGAATGTTCGGCCGCCGAATTAACCGTACCCGCAATAGATCCGCGAAGCTCAAGAACCATGCGCTCGGCGGTTTTTCTGCCTATTCCAGGACATTTTGCAAGCATGGCGCTGTCTCCAGAAGCTATGGCGTCGGAGAGCGTTGAAACCGACATTCTGCTCATGGCATTCAGCGCTATCTTGGGGCCCACTCCTGAAACTTTTTCTATTATAAGCTTAAAAAAATCCCTATCCTCTGCGCTTGCAAATCCGTAGAGGGTCTGGGAATCCTCCCTATACACCGCAACGGTGTGCAATAGCACCTCAGTCCCATGCGCAGGGAGGCGTTCGGCCGTTGTGAGCGGTATGTTTAACTCATAAAATATGCCCCCGCACTCGATTACGGCGCTCAGCGGAGTGGAAGATACCAAAATGCCCTTTATTGCAACTATCATAGAGGAAAACTCCGCACTATTTCAGGTTTAGAACGTCCTCCATTCCGTAAAGCCCCGCAGGCCTGCCAACAATCCATTTCGCGGCAGCCAAAGCGCCCTTTGAAAAAACCTTTCTATCGGCGGCTCTGTGTGAAAGTTCAAGGCTTTCTCCGTCTGTTGCAAATATCACGCTGTGGTCCCCGACAACGCCGCCGCCACGCAAGGCGTGCACTCCTATCTCCCCAACGGGACGTTCCCCTATCTGCCCCTCCCGGCCGTAACGCACGCTCTCCTCTCCCCGGCCTCTGGCGGCAAGAACTATCTCCTTCAATTTTTGGGCCGTTCCGCTCGGAGCGTCCTTCTTATGGCGGTGGTGCATCTCAACTATCTCTATATCGTACGACTCGTCCAAAATTTGAGCGGCCACCCTTGAAAGATAATTGAGCAGATTTACCCCAAGAGAGTAATTGCCCGCCCAAACAACCGGTATCTTTTCCGCGCATTTTAAGATTTCGGCCCGCTGCTCCGGAGTGTGCCCCGTAGTGCCTATCACAAGAGCCTTGCCCTCTTTTGCGCAGAGCTCCGCCAAAGGCGCCGTAGCCTCCCTAAACGAAAAATCCACAACAACATCGCAGTTCGCTATGAAGTCGGCCGGATTGTCTCCCATATCGCAGGCTGCCGCTATTTCACAAGCGCATTCGGCCGCGGCCGCAGATATTGCCCTGCCCATTCTGCCCTTTGCGCCATTTAAGAGTATCTTTGTCATTTCCGTATATTAAAAAGATAGGCCTATATCATTCATGGCTCCCCTTAGAATCTCAAGCTTTGCCCCTTCCATGGAGCATAGCGGCAGCCTGACATAAGGGCTCTTTATCATTCCGAGCAAGGCCATGGCAGTCTTTGCCGGAACCGGATTCGGCTCAACAAAAAGCGCCTTGAAAAATCCGTGGAGCCCGCTGTTTACAGCTTCGGCCTCGGCGATTTTCCCGTCTCTAAACAGGCGAACCATTTCCACCATCTTTTCCGGTATTATGTTTGAGGCAACACTCACGACACCTTTTGCACCGGCCTTCATAAAATCTATGGTAAGGGCGTCGTCGCCGCTTAAAATGTCTATGCGCTCGCCCGCCGCGGCCCGGAGATCGGCCACTTTCTCAACTTTCCCGCCGGCTTCCTTTATCACTCTAAAGTTATCGTAGGCATCTATCAAGCGCATTACAGTTGAATTGGAAATCTCTATGCCGCAACGCCCAGGTATGGAGTACAGCATTATGGGCTTCTTCGTATGTTTGGCTATCTCGCACATGTGCAGATAAACGCCCTCCTGCGAAGGCTTGTTATAATATGGGGCAACAAGCAAAAAACCGTCGGCTCCGGCTTCGTCGGCCTCAACAGTCAGATGCACAGCCTCGCGGGTGCAGTTGGCTCCCGTCCCGGCAATCACAGGTACCCTCCCGGAGGCGAACTTTATGGTGTTTCTTATAACTTCTATATGCTCCTTTGGATCGAGCGTCGGAGACTCGCCTGTCGTGCCGACGGAAACAAGGCCGTCAACTCCGGCTGCAATCTGCCTCTCTATTAGATTTTGCAAAGCCCCGTAATCCACTCCGCTCTCGGTCATAGGAGTAACCAAAGCCGTCCAAACTCCTGAAAATCCCTTCATATCGCGCATATGCAAATAAAACATTTTATGCGTTGCAACACTTTTATTCTAACTTTGGGGGCCATTGCTCCAACTTTTCTTGAGAATTTCCCATACGCCTTCTATGTTTTCAAAACACGAGTGGACGTTTTCGAATATATCGCGCAAGGCACATTTTACATCTTCGTCGGGAATACGGCCGCTAAATCCGCAATTTAAAAAAAACAAATCCATGGGGACATAAGCACTGCCTGCGGCGGGAAGAAGATATTTTATGTCCAACAAGTAAGCTCCGGCGCGTTTATAGAAGCGTATGCGGCGCAAAGTGGCGCTGTCTGCGGGATTTGGCTGCTCAAGCTCCAATAACAGCCCTCTGAGATCCGAATAGTAATCCTTTAAGGCGGAAAGTAACACCGTCCCTATTCCGCTGCCATGCATCTCCTTGACAACGGCAAAGTGGTCTAACAGACCTATTTCCTGTTTTTTAACTCTATAGCATAAAAAATACGCAAGCATTTTACCCGCATTGTTGCGCACTATCCCAAATTCGTATTTACCCCCACCCATTAGTTTTAAATAAGCATCTTTGGGCTTTATTTCCGCCTTGGGGAATTGCTCAAGCATATCGCAATATACGGCGTCGAAGTCATGGGCGGGAATCCCCGCGCAAATAGAAAGGCCTCCGAGCGGATTGGAAACGCCGCTTCCCAATTTTGTTTGGGCATTACCCCCCACGCACTTTTTATCAAAATATATCTCCATTGTTCTTATATGTTGGACTTTCGCCAGAATGCAGCACAAATCCGTTTTTTATACATCGGAAGCTTTTCCTATATTTATTAAAATAGAGGATTGTCAATAGCAAACGCCGTTCCCTCATTTTAGCTGGCGGGCTTTTAGAAGCCGTATTTCATTTTTGTTGACGCCTCAAAGCTGAGAGCTAATTTCGACAAATTATGAATGAAAACGAAAACAAGCCCATGCATTTCATAAGGCAGATAATAGCCGAAGACATAGCTAAAGGCCTTGAGCCCTCGGCTGTGCACACGCGCTTTCCCCCCGAGCCCAACGGATGTCTGCACATAGGGCATGCCAAGGCATTTTGCATCGACTTCGGCATGGCGCTTGAGAACGGCGGAAAGTGCAACCTGCGCTTCGACGACACAAATCCCGACAAAGAGGAAACCCGCTTCGTAGAATCCATAAAAGAGGACGTCCATTGGCTTGGATTCGACTGGGAAGACCGCCTGTACTACGCCTCAGATTATTTTGAAAAGCTATATTCATTGGCAGAGGAACTCATAATGTCCGGAAAGGCCTACGTTTGCACGCTCAGCCCCGAGGAATTTAAGGAATACCGCGGAGTTCCCGGCCAACCCGGCAGGCCGAGCCCTTGGCGCGACAGGCCGCCGGAAGAGAGCCTCGACTTGTTCCGCAGAATGAGGGCCGGAGAGTTTGAAGAGGGCGCATATGTGCTGCGCGCAAAAATAGATATGGCATCTCCAAATCTGCATATGCGCGATCCCGCCATATATAGGATAAAGAAAGCCGGGCACCACCGCACCGGAGACAAGTGGTGCATATATCCAATGTACGACTTCGCGCACTGCCTGAGCGACGCCATAGAGGGAATAACGCATTCGCTCTGCACTTTGGAATTTGAAGTCCACCGCCCGCTTTACGACTGGTTTATAGACAATACAAGCATAATAAAAACTTTAAAGGTGCATCCGCGCCAATATGAGTTTGCGCGTCTAAATTTATCGCATACGGTGATGAGCAAGAGAAAGCTCCAGCAGCTTGTGGCCGATAAGATTGTAGATGGATGGGACGATCCGCGAATGCCCACCCTTTCCGGAATGAGGCGCCGCGGATACACGCCGGAAGCCATAAAGGATTTCTGCGAAACAATAGGGGTTACGAAATTCAACAGCCTAACTGAACTGGCTCTATTGGAGCATTGCCTGAGGAGCGACTTAAACAAAAAAGCGCTCCGCAGAATGGCGGTGTTCGATCCATTGGAGGTTGAAATAGAAAATTGGGAGGACGGCAAGATAGACATGTTGGACGCCGTAAATAATCCGGAAGACGAATCCGCCGGCTCAAGAAAAATAGCGTTTTCAAGACGGATATACATAGAGCGTTCGGATTTCATGGAGAATCCCCCGAAAAAATTCTTTAGGCTGTCTCCCGGGAATGAGGTACGCCTGCGCTACGCATATTTGTTAAAGTGCAACAAAGTTGTGAAAGACGCCGGCGGAAACGTGGTAAAATTGCTTTGCACGATAGACCCGGCAAGCCGCGGAGGCTCGTCTCCCGACGGAAGAAAGGTAAAGGCAACCATACACTGGCTCAGCGCCGAACACGCAAAACCCGCAACGGCGCGGCTCTTTGAAAATCTATTTACCCGCGCTGACATGACAAATCTCCCCGAAGGCAGCGATGTTATGGACTTCATAAATCCCGAATCGCTATCTGAGCGCGAGATTATAGTGGAGCCGGCGCTGCTTGAAGCAACTCCTGGCACGCCGCTTCAATTTGAACGTAACGCCTATTTTACGGTAGATTCAAAGCTTGGAAGCCGGGAGCATCCCGTATTCAACCGGACTGTTACATTGAAAGACTCTTATGGAAAATAAAAGCGCAATAAAAATATGGCTTTGCGCATGCGCCCTATGCACGACTATGGTTTTAGGCGGATGCCAGACCCCGAAAAAAGACTCCGCCGTTCCAGAAAGCGCCTACAACCTAAAAACCAGCGATATTGTTGTGCGCGATCCCTTCGTTTTTGCCGATGTGGAATCGAAAAAATACTACATACACGGGAATAAAAAAATTACCAAGCCCAATCCCACGAAATCCGAAGTCCTCAACAAGGACGCAAATGCAGGAATATATTGCTACGAAAGCAAGGATTTGAAGAATTGGCGCTATGTTGGCGAGTCTTTTAAAAGCCCAAAGGAATTTTGGGGCAAGCGAGACTTTTGGGCCCCCGACATGTTCAAATTAAACGGCAAGTATTACATAATAGCAACTTTTTCAAGCGACGAAAAAATACCGAGTTCAAACGGCGCTCTTGACAAACTGCGCTTTCGCGGTTGCGCCGCGCTCGTATCCGACAAGCCCGAGGGACCATACAAGCCGGTGTCGATGACGGAGCCGCTCACGCCGAAGAAATGGATGTGCCTCGACGGAACGCTATGGGAGGAGGACGGCAAACTATGGCTCATATATTGCCACGAATGGGTGCAGACAATAGACGGAGAGATTGTAGCCCAAGAGGTGTCGCGCGATTTAAAGCGCACTATAGGCAAGCCCATTGTATTATTCAAGGCTTCCGAAGCCCCCTGGCAACAGCCTATGTCAAACGGAGCTCGCGTAACCGATGCCGGAGTTATAAACAGGGCTAAAGACGGAACATTATTCATGACATGGTCCAGCCATACAAAAGATAAAAGCGGCAAGATGAAATACGCCATAGGTTTGGCTGTATCTGAAAATGGAAAGCTCTTTGGGAAATGGAAGCACCTAAAGAAGCCTATAAATGACGACGACGGCGGACATGCCATGCTTTTTAAGACATTCGACGGCAAAGACATGATATCCTACCATGCCCCGAATACTTTTCCCGAAAGAACGGTAATAAGGCCGTTTGAATTTAGCGGCGGCAAAGTGGTACTCGGAGATGACATCTGCGAAGACGTATCTATAAAACGGACTGAAGCAAACGCGAAAAAATAACTCTGCGGGAGCCTGTCTTAATGCAAATAATTGCATTGACGCGCTTTACCTTTGGGGTGTAAGAGTTCTTTGAAGGAAATCAAAATGAAAGTTTACATAAACGGAAAATATTACGAGAAAGACGACGCCAAAGTGTCTGTTTTTGACCATGGCTTCCTATATGGAGACGGCATATTTGAGGGAATACGCCTATACAATAAAAACGTATTCAGGCTCCCGAAGCATATAGACCGACTGTTTCGCTCCGCGCGGGCGATAATGCTCGATATGCCGTGGAGCAAACAGGAGATTATCGACGCCGTATGCGACGCCTGCCGCGTGAACAATCTCACCGACGCCTACATCAGACTTGTAGTATCGCGCGGCAAGGGCAAGCTGGGGCTGTCCCCATTCACATGCGAAGATCCGCAGCTGGTGATAATAGCGGACCAGATACAGCTATATCCGCAGGAGCTTTACGACAACGGCCTCAAGGCCATAACCGTTCCTACGCGCAGAAATTCGCACGCGGCGCTTCCTCCCATGGTAAAGAGCCTAAACTATCTGAACAACATTCTCGCAAAGATAGAAGCACAGAAACAGGGCTTCCAAGAATGCTTGCTTCTGAATTCCGAAGGCTATGTGGCGGAATGCAGCGGAGACAATATTTTCATTGTATTCGACGGAAAGCTTATAACTCCTCCGGTAAGTTGCGGCTCTCTCGGCGGAATTACCAGAATGACAACCATTGAGTTGGCTAAAAAGCTCGGCATAGAAGTGGAGGAAAAGCCACTCGCACGCTTCGACGTATGGACCGCCGATGAATGTTTCCTCACCGGAACGGCTGCAAAAATAATTCCCCTTGTGGAACTCGACTCCCGCAAGATTGGCGACGGCCGCCCCGGAGCTGTAACAAAGCGCCTGATTGACGCCTTTAACGAATACGCCCCCACCGACGGAATAAGAATATAATTGCCATTGTATTAACACATAATCCCAATCATGCGCGTTTGAACTACGCGCATTTTTTTTAAGGAGAACTGCAAATTATGCCAAATACCGACTTCGACAAACTCGCCCAGACATTAAAATTTAAAAAAGCCGAAAGCTCTCCGGGCAAAGCCGTTGTGCATGCATGCGCGGAGGAAGCTTTTTTAAACGGAGTGGGCATAGCCCACGGGGGCTTCCTATTCGCGCTTGCCGACTATGCAAGCGCGTTGGCTGTAAATACCGACTCCATTGTTGCGGTAAGTTCAAACTCTGTAATAAACTTCATAAATCCGTGCCCGCGCGAAACGGAAATTGTAGCGAAAGCCTGCGTATCATACCAAAATGCAAAAACCGCCATGTGCAATGTGGAAATATCAAATATAGACGCATCGCTCACATACGCGTCATTTCAAAGCCGCTTCATTATAAAGAAGTAAATTTTATTGCGCTTACACGACATTTTTCTTTATTGTAAACACTTATGAAAATTGTTTATTTTAATCCTTTTGAAAGGTTTTTAAAAAGCCGTGTAATAAGATTTGCCCTATGCATGCTGGCGGCTCTCGGCTTTCCAAGCGTTTTATTTTGCAATACCCCCGACCTTTCTATACAAAATGACTTCTTTTCCGTCTCGCTGTCCCCCAAGGGCGCCATAATTTGCAAAAATAAAAATACACCTTTCGCTGCCGAGCAAGAAAGTTCCCCATACGGCATAGAAGACATAAAAAAATACGCCGATAGGATTTCCTACAAGATAAGAACGCCACATTCCCTTATAAACGCAGACATAAGGATTACCGGAGACACTTCTTTTGAGCTGGTCTTGTCAGGAGGCGGAGACATGCCGGAAGACATAAAATATCCGGAGGCATGGAAAATGCGCAAGGGCGATATAGGGCTCTATCCAATGGGAGGCGGCTACGCATTCCCCGTCGACATGAAAGATATGCCAATGTTTAAAATGGTATATGCATGCACCAGCCACTCATGGCCAATGTGGCTGTACGGATTTAAGCGCGGGAATACTTATGTCATATGTGGAATAGAAAAAGGCTACGATCTAAAATTTTTAAATACCTATAAGAAAGGGCTAATGCATACGTCTCCCGTTTGGCTGTCCCAAAAAAAGCGCGTTGCATACGATAGAAAAAACCGCGTCTTCACTGGG
>CALXOC010000026.1 GCA_944389915.1 uncultured Opitutales bacterium
AAAACTTGAAAGGGCGGGCGAATGTGTTATCAAATTTGCGGATATGAGGGCGTCGATGAAGAAATCCCTTTTGGGATTGAGCGTTGCTGTTACCATAATTCCGGTGGCGGCCATGAGCGCATTTATAGCGGTAATGGGCGCCGACATAGCCAAGACTGCCAACAAGCAGTTTCAGGCGGCCGCAGTTGAGAGCGCAAAACAGGCAATCATAGACATACGGCAAATGTGCGATGTCATAGGAAAGTCTGACGAATATTCGGTTTCAATTGCGCGCGATTCAGTATTGAAAGCGATTTCCGATATAGGCGATGCGTCTCTGAGCGATTATATCGTAAAGCGCTATGTAAAGAATCAGGACAATACGACATTTTCGCACGAGCGCGACATTCGCCTGCTGAAGCTTGGCTCCCAGGTTGTCGACCCCGCGTCTCTCAACGACGACAACAATATAATAGAAAAAGCGCTGCATTCCTTGAAAGACAGGCTCGGTTGCGATTTCTCAATACTTGTGAAGATGGAGAATTCCAACGATATGCTTCGGGTTGCGACCACCCTCGTTTCCGAAGACGGAGAGAGCCTAATAGGAACCTACATTCCCGCTACGTCTGATGACGGTTGGTCCAATCCCGTGATAAGGGCGATGCTCGAGGGCCGGGAATATTCCGGAGTGACCTATGTTAACGGATATGCGATGTCGTCAAACTATATCCCCCTGAAAAACGGCGAAGGAAAGCTTATAGGAGCCGTATTTTACGGCGGAAAGCGAAAGACGATGGCGGAGCTTGAGAAGCTTTTGAGGTCATTCCCCGTGGGCGAGACGGGCTCGGTTTGGATAGTTGACGATTCCGACTCTAAAAATCCCGTTTTGCGCATAAGCGGGCACGAGCCCTCCGGCGGAGACGTCTATTTGCAAAACGAGCGCTCCACAGCCTATAGGGACTTTCTCAGAAATGCGGTGGCAAAGTGCAAGTATATGCGAAGCGGCGAAATAGCGGTGGAGATAATACCATTCTCAACAGATAAAAAAACTTCGTCTGTCAAAATAGTAACCTATACTTATTACGCGCCTTGGCATTGGATCATTGGAACGGTTTCCGATGCCGCGGAGTATTCGGGCAGCGAGGCGGTTCTTACTGATCAGATAAGGCTGCTGACCCGCAAGATTGTAATAGTCGGCATGTCGTTTACAATTTTGGCCATTGCGCTCGCGTGGGTTTTGGCTTCGAGAATGGCGCGCCCTATCAGGTCGCTAATGCGCGTTTCGCAGGCGCATTCCGAAGGGGACATGCTTGGGGCTGAAAATATGTTGGAAGATATATCCGCTTCGAGGGGAATTGTGATGTCGGAATTTTCGGAGCTAACGTCAGCTATGCTCGATATGACGCGCAGGCTTTCCGGGCTCATAGCGTCGGTTGGCGACGACGGCCGGAGAATATCGTCAAATGCGTCGGAGATTTCCCGCATGGTGCTGGAGTTGGAGGAGATTTCCGGCAATGAAAACGTATCCATGCGGAGGGTTGTAAAAACCGGAGCGGGCATATCCGCGTCCTCGGACGACATTATGCGGGCCGCCAAAGTTTCCGCGGCCGGCGTGGAGCGTACGCTGTCGATATCGCGCGCGGGAGGGGAAAGCCTGTCTTTGTTGAAAAAAAATTACGACGCCCTTACAATAGCGGCTGAAACGGTGGTAAAAAGGCTTTCGCTTATAAGCGAAAACGCCGAAAAGATTACGGAAGTTGTAACGGCAATAAACGACGTAAGCAGACGCATAAATCTTTTGTCCCTCAACGCCTCAGTTGAGGCCGAGAAAGCGGGGGAATTGGGGCTCGGCTTCGGCGTAGTTGCGCGCCAGATAAGAAAAATCGCCGACAATACTTCCCGGGCCTCGCAGAATATGGAAAGCATTATCAGGCAAATGCGCGGATCGGTCAATTCCGGAGTTATGGAAATGGACAGGTTTGATTCGCGCATGCGCCAAAGTTCGCGCATTATAATAGAAACTGCGGGCTCGCTTACGCGCGTGGTTTCTGACATAGAAAAAATCGGCCCGAAATTTGAGGACATAGCCTCCAGAATATCGCAGTTGGCGCTTTCCGCCCAGGGCGTTAGCGATGCCATGGAGGATCTCGAGGAGTCGGCTGAAAAAGCAGGAGACCGGGCGGATAAATTCAAGAGGTCGAATGCCGAGCTGGACGCTACCGCAAACATACTTCTCGAGGGGGTGTCGCACTTTAAAACTTTTTCCAAGGAGGGCGATAAATGAGGCCTTCAATGTCTAAAACGCTCATTTTATTCGCGTTGCTCGTATCGGCTCTTCCCGTATTCGCCATGGCTATTTTGTTGTGGAGCACAAAATCAGAAATACGCGAAATAAGCGACGACCAGTTTGATAAGATAGCCGTGAAGGCCACCCGGCAGATGGCGGAGGACTCCATGCGCATATGCCGCATTATTTTCAGGGCGCAATCCCACGCGGCCGAAGCCGCCGCGGCTTCGATGCGCGCAAGATTTGCCGAGCTCGGATCTCCGCGTCTTGTCCACGGAAGGCATGAGGCTCTGGTATTTTCCCAAAATAACAAATTGGCTCGAGAGCGCGTTAAGATTCCGGCATTGAGATTTGGCAATACGGAGCTTAAGCTCAATTTTTCAGGCGACTCCTCAATAGAATCAAGTTCCGGCAAGATAAAGGAGGTTTTAGATTCCCTCAAGTCCGATACCGGATTGGATTTTTCCCTGTTTGTGAAAATGGGGGAAGGCGGGGAAATGTTGAGGGTGGCTTCCACATATCTTGATTTGTCAAACAAAGAGTATGTGGGCGCCTATATCCCCTCAAGCGGCGCCGACGGCGGCGAACTTGTGAGAACTCTGCTTGCCAAGAAGAATTATTCCGGGGCTACGCACCCGGTGGACGCGGGTTTTTTGGCGGTGTACGAGCCTCTTGTCAGCGACATGGGCGAAGTTGTGGGAGCAGTGGCCTACGGGAGACCGCAGAATGCAATGAATTCCATATTGAAATATTTTGAGAGCATGCGTTTCGGAGTGAACGGATTTGTGTGGGCTGTGGAGCTCGCGGGGAAAGGTGAGTCAATACACAGAGTCTCGCGCGACGGTAAATTGAACGGCATTACGGTTGAAAACGACACTTTTAAAGAGAGGCGAGACGCCCTTTTGGAAATAATAGACAACGCCGTATCGCAGGGCGACGCAAAAGTTGTGGTTAGGCAGTTTAAAATCTCGCCCAACAACCGCAATGAAGAAGACGCGGTCATAGCATACTTCTTTTTTAAACCGTGGAATATGGTTTTTGGCGCAACTGTTTACAGGGGCGATTTTGACGGCGGAGTGGCGGCAATAGAGGCCTCGGCCCAAAAGTTTTTGTATCTGCTCGTTCCCGTGGGCTTGCTGATGTTGGCTTTTGCCGCGATTCCCGCGCGCCTGGCGGCGGTTCGCGGCGTTAAAATGATAGGCATTCTAATTCGCGGGGCCCGTTTAATGGAAAAAGGGAACATATCCGAGGCCCGCTCCGAATTCCAAAAAATGATTGATTCCCGAGAGTGGAGCAACAGCGAGATATACGAGCTTAGCGTATCATTGAATAAAATGGCCGAGACTCTTACGCGCCTTGTCTCAAATGTGCAGGCGGGGGCAGTGAACCTTGCCGATGCGGCTGGAGACATCTCAAATGCCTCGCTTGAAATTGAGGGTGTGGCATCCGACAGGGGAGGGCGCCTTGAAAGCCTGTCCGGAACGATAAATTCTATATCCAAATCGGCCGTTCTATTGAATTCCGACGCTATCGACGCCGCCGATAGCATATCGGCGTCTCTTGCGGTAGTGGGAGACGGAAAAAGTTTGGTCGCGCGCCTGGACGAGAATGTTGTGGGATTGCTTGAGGCTACGGAAGCGGTCGCTGCAAGGCTTGCAATAATAAAGGACAAAACCGACAGAATTTTGTCTGTCGTTGCCCTGATAAACGGCGTGAGCGATAAGACCAACATGCTTGCGCTGAACGCGGCAATGGAAGCCGAACGCGCCGGAGAGATAGAGGGATTTGAGGTTGTTTCCAAAGAGATGAGGGTGCTTGCCGACAGAACGTCTGTCAGCGCGCTGCATATATCGAGAATGGCGGAGGCCATGAGGGATTCCGTGGAGTCGGGAGTTTCGGAGCTCGAGCTTTTTACCTCGCGGGTAAAGGGAAGTTCGCTTACAATAGAAAAGGTGTCGGGAGCTATTGCCTCCACCCAGGAGCGCGTTGCGGAATTGGGGCCGAAGTTTGAAATGCTTGCCCGTGGAGTTTCGGTTTATGCCGCGGGCGTATCGAAGATTAGGCTGGCCATGGACGACCTCATATCGGCCGCGCGCCAGACGCGCGAAATAGTCGGAGACATTGCGGATCTGACGGATTTTCTGAAATCGACTTCTGATTCGCTCGAAGAAAAAGTGTCCCGTTTTAAGTTGTAGCTTTTATAGGCGGAGCTCGAGCGGCGGCTTTTGGGGGCTCCGCGCGAAAGCGTTTATAGGGCGCACAGGAATACGCACATTAGCGCGAATAGGAACCAAGTGGTGGCGCTTATTTGCCCGGCCCTGCCTGTGGCGCTTAACAATATTACATATGCGGCAACCCCGAAGGCGAATCCCTCGGATATTTTGAAGGAAAATGCTATCATCAGCATGCATAGCATTGCAGGGAGCAGTTCAGCCATGTCGTTGAAGCGCAGTTCGCTTAATCCTTGCATCATCATTATTCCAACAAGCACGAGGGCCGGAGCCGTTGCTTCCGGAGGAACGGAGTTTATTATAGGGCTCAAGAACAGCGACAGCAAAAACAGAAATCCGACCGCGAGCGCAGACAAGCCTGTTCGGGCCCCGCTTTCTATCCCCGCCGCAGACTCCACATAAGATCCGGTTGTGGAGGTTCCGAGAAGCGCCCCGGCTATTGTCGCCCCGGCGTCGGCAGTCAGGGCCATATCCAGTTTAGGCATTCTTCCCTTGTCGTCCATAAGTCCGGTGCGCCTTCCCATTGCTATTACCGTTGCCATTGTGTCGAGGAGATCGAGCATAAGCAGCACGAATATCACAGGGGCCGCCTTGCTAAAATTTTTTATGGGATAGGCGAAATCAAGCTGCATGAAAGTCTCGGAAATACCGTGCGGAAGGGAAAATATGGAATCGGGGGCTACGGCCATTCTTTCTCCGGAGGAGTCGTCCACCATGAAGGCGAGCATTGTCAAAAATATTATTGTGCCTATAATAGCCCCCTTAAAACGCCATATCATCAATACAGCCATTAGCGCTATCCCCAATAGGCAGAACAGGCATTCGGGCGAACCGAGCTGCCCCGCCGTTACAAGGGTGTTTTCGTCGCGCACTATTATCTTTGCGCTCTGCAGCCCAAAAAAGGCGATGAACACCCCTATGCCGCATTGCAAGCCTATTTGCAGGGGGCGTGGAACGGCGTATATGAGCTTCTTCCGCAATCCGGAAAGCGATATTGCCAGAAAAAATATGCCGTTGTAGAATGTCAACGCCAAGGCTTCCTGCCAGCGCAGGCCCATTCCCGCGCATATTATTATTGCAAAATAAGAATTGGTTCCCATTGCCGGGGCGAGGGCAACCGGGAGATTCGCCAAAAATGCCATCAGAGCGCACCCTATTGCGGCGGCGAGAGCAGTCACGGTGACAAGGCACTGCTTGTCCATGCCTGTTGTGCCGAGTATTGCGGGATTTACGGCGAGAATGTACGACATTGCCGCAAAGGTTGTAAACGCGCCCACGAGCTCCGAAGATACGGAGCTGTTCCTGGCGCTAAGCTGGAAGCGTTTTTCAATAAAGTTTTTTATGCTCATAATTGTCGGTCGAGAGATCGGTAGTTTATGGCCTCCAAAAGATGTTGGGCGCGTATTTCATATTGGAAATCCAGATCCGCTATGGTTCTGGCAACCTTTAGTATCCTGTCCCACGCCCGCGCCGATAAATTCAGTTCCTCCATAGCCGAAGTCAGCATCGCTGTCAGTTCGGCGTCGAGTTTGCAATGAGCCTTTATTTGGCGGCTGTTCATGGCGGCGTTCGTCTTTGACACAAGAGGGGAATTTTCAAAGCGGCGCTTTTGAATTTCTCTTGCCGCAACTATTCGCGCCCGAATGTCGGCCGACGACTCGGCGCGCGAGGATTTTGCCAAATCCGACAGGGGAAGGGCAGAGGCCTCCACATGAATGTCTATTCTGTCCATTAAGGGGCCGGACAGCTTTGACCTGTAATTTTGAACTTGTTGTGGAGTGCATGTGCATTTTTTGCGGGAGTCGCCGTAATAGCCGCACTTGCACGGATTCATGGCCGCCACGAGCATGAATTTGCAGGGCAGCGTAATTTTCCCCGAAGCGCGCGATATGCTTAGTTTGCCGTCTTCCATAGGCTGCCGAAGGTTGTCGAGAATGCTCCCGAATTCCGGGAGTTCGTCGAGAAACAACACTCCGTTGTGCGCCAGAGATATTTCTCCGGGTTTTGGATTTGGGCCGCCTCCGACAAGCCCGACCTTGCTTATTGTGTGGTGCGGAGACCTAAAGGGGCGCCTGAAACGCTTGTTTTCGTCGAATTGCGTAAGTCCCGCGGCGGAGTATATTCCAAGTATTTCCAGAAACTCTTCAAGCGACGGCGGAGGCATTATTGAAGGTATTCTTTTTGCTATCATGCTCTTGCCGGATCCGGGCGGCCCGACCATTAAAATATTGTGCCCGCCTGCCACGGCAACTTCAACGGCGCGCCGGACTTCTTGCTGTCCCTTCACATCTGCAAAGTCTAGTTCGTAGGCGCTGAAATCGGGGCGCGCAAAAGGGGACATGTCGTAATTTACGCGGCGCAGCGGGGCGCTTGACGAAAAAAATTCGGCAAGTTCGCGCAAATTTTCGGCGCTGTAAACTTCGACGCCGTCGACAAGCGCGGCTTCCGCGGCCGATTCCGGCGGCAGTATGACGGCGCGTTTGCCCGTTTTTTTTGCAAGGAGG
>CALXOC010000027.1 GCA_944389915.1 uncultured Opitutales bacterium
CTCTTAAATAAAGAGCATCGTTGCGGATAAAACTGAAATAGAGCTAAAAGCTTTGTTTCGGGCTTGCGAAATAAATTAACCAAAAAAGCCCACCGCTTAAGGTGGGCTTTTTTTTGCATGCGCGCTATTTCATTAGAAATTTTTCCGACATCAGCTCCTTCAAATCGCCGCCCGATAGAAAGTATTTTGACAAAAACATGTCGAAGACGCTTCTGTTCGATTCAAATCCCCAGATAAAGGGCGCCCCTTTGCTGTATTCAAAAAAAGTCGCCCCAAGATGGGATTTT
This sequence comes from uncultured Opitutales bacterium, assembly GCA_944389915.1. GTDB lineage: Bacteria > Verrucomicrobiota > Verrucomicrobiia > Opitutales > Intestinicryptomonadaceae > Merdousia. The sequence goes on from CALXOC010000027.1 coordinate 288, forward strand.
TCGCCCTCTCTCTCGCGCGCGAAAAACAGGATTTTCAAATCGCCGCCATCAACGAATTTTAAATAGTTTTTTTCCCATTTCATGTAGTCTGCGAGCATGCTTTTTTGCGTATCTTTTCCCATGGTTAGAAATTGGGCTCGAAAGCGCTTCATGCTGGCGTGGGTGTATTTTTGCGAGTACTCGTCAAGTTTTAGGGCCAGAAATATTTTTTGTATTTCCCTGTAGTACTTTGCGGTCGGGTTGCTGTCGATTTCCGGATCGCGATTTAGGTTTGTCAGGGGAATGCCTTTAAATGTCAGCATGGGAAGATTATCCTCCAGGAGCTCTGCGGCATTTGAATCTTTTTCTTCGGCTATTTTTGCAAGTTCAAAGTTTGTGGCATCACGGTAGTCGGCATCGAGCAGCAGCAATATTGTAGGGTCTTTGAATGATATGTCCCACAAGAGTTTCCCGTTAGCGTATTTAAACGCCACATAGTTCATGCCTTTTTTAAGCCGCGAATTTTTTGGAATGTCGAATATCAATATATAGACATTTCCCAGCCTAAAGACGGGGGCGTTTGTGAATGCCGAGGCGTTGAGTTTCGCCAATTTCACAAACTTTTCAGATTTCGATATGCTTGACGGAGTGCTGATTTTTCCCCTCAACGTATTGCGCGAGTCCGTGAAGATTTCTGCGGCGGCTTGCCTGATGGGATTGGGATTCTCTACGGAGCGCACAGCCAGGCGTATGTCGGCATTTATGCAGTCGGGATTTTCCGGCCCGCCAAGGGTCCGGCTTTGCAAAGCCATTTCCGATGGAAATCTTATGCGGACGCAGCGGTAGGATTCCGCGTTTTTTGCGGCGCGTTCGGAAATGCCGGCATAAGTGGCGCTTAGCGCGGCGAAAAACAGCATGATGGATTTTATTACAATATATTTCATAAACGACTTTCTAATGGTGGTAGGGCGTGTTTGCAGATATGTTTTTTGCCCTGTATATTTGCTCAAGCAGCGCAACCCGCGCAAATTCGTGGGTAAAAGTTAGGGGTGAGAGCGATATTATTTTATCGGCCCGGTCTTTTACCGCTTTAGAAAGCCCGTAGGCGCTTCCTATGGCGAAGGCGCTTCCCCCTCGAATGAGGTCGGCTTCCAGCATTTTGGCAAACCCGCGAGAATCCATGCCATCCCCTTCTTCGGACATGGCGTACACGCTTCCCCTAAAATTATCGAGAGCCTTCAATATTTTTTCGCCTTCCTGCTCTATGCCGGGGCCGTCGCCCAATTCCCTTATTTCTATGCCGCCGTATCGCTTCAGCCTGGCGGCGTAGTCGGAAGCCAGTTCCGCGAGGGCCCTGTTTTTTATCCTTCCTACTGCAACGAGTCTTAGCATGTTATTTTTTTGCGGCTATTATAGACACGCGCGGTTTTCCCCCCGCGGCGCCGAGAAATTCTTGGGCCTTCCTTATTGCGAGAGCCGCAGACAGAGTGGCGTTTGAGTCGTCGTTCTCAAAAACCCTCCCGGCCATCTTTTTTATTATGCCCGACCTGTTTAATACGCGCATCACCTGCGGGCGCACTTCGCACAGGAGCAGAACCCTGCCGCTATCCTTCATTCTGCGGTCGAGTTCGGCTATGTCCATTACGCTGGTGGCGTCGAAATTTATGGCGTTTCTGAGTTTCAATATGAGAACTTTCAGGTGGGGCTCCGCGGATATTCGCCTCAATTGGTTTTGCAGAACATCGCTGGCCCCGAAAAACATATTGCCTTCAACGTGCACAATTGAAAGTTCCGCATCGGTTTTGGCTGAAGTTTCATCGGGTTTTGCTATGACAAGCTCGCCGTCGTCCCCTATTGCGTATTCGACTACTTCTGGGGAGCTTGCCTTCCTAAGGAATAAAAGTATAGACACCACTATGCCCGTGTAAATGGCGTCGTCGAGGCTTGCGAATACTCCCGTTAGAAAGGTGGCTCCAAAGACTATGGCGTCGCTCCAAGTGCTTTTTATGGCGGTAAAAATTACGCGCGGCTTTATGAGCGTTACGCTCGTATATACTACAATTAGGGCGAGCGTAGATTTCGGAACGTAGGATATTGCCTCCCCAAACGCGAGCAAGATTACAAGCGTAAATGCCGCCGTAAAAAGATTGAACACGCTCGTCTTGACCCCGCTGTTCACGGCGAGAGTGGAGCGGGTCAGGGAACCCGACGCCATGGTTGAGGAGCTCAGGGCGCACGCTATGTTGGCGGTTCCGAGCGCGAACATTTCCTGATTTGTATCGAGCCTGTCGGCGCGCTGCGAAGCCAGGCTTTTACCTATTGAGAAAGCCTCTATTATGCCGAGCAGGGCAACTGCCAGGGCGAGGGAGGCCGATTGCTTTATTCCCGTCGCGCCAAAATCCGGCATGGTAAAATTCCATTCCGAGGCTTTCACAGGGCTTAGCCTATCCACTTCAAACCCGAAATACTCGCATGCCGCGTAAGTGATGGCTGCTATTAGTATAAGCGTTATGCCTTCGGCAGGGAGTTTTTTTAGAAATTTCTTTATCGGCAAAAATACCGCCAGGGAGAGTATCGCCATGGCAATGCTTGCGGGCTTTGCCTCGCCTATTGAATTTATTGTGGCCCCCACAGTGTCCACCAGCGTTACAGGCGCGCTTCCCGCCGAGTATTCGAATCCCAACAAATTTTTCATTTGATTGGCGAATATTAACAGAGCCGAACTTGTTACATGCGCTATTATGACCGTTCTTGATATGTATGAGATTAAAAAGGTCAGCTTAAATACGCTTATAAGTATCATAAACAGGCCTATCATAATCAATATATTCGGCAAAGCCGCCATGCGCTCGGCTTCCGTGGCGAGCCCTGCGGCTGCAAAAGAGCTTAGAAGCATTACCGCCGTTGCGTTGCTCGGCCCGAATGTAATGTATACCGACCTGCAAAAGAACAGCCCCATAATTGAGGATATGATGCCGCTATATATTCCAAATGAAATCGGAAGCCCAGCTACAAGGGCGTATGCCATGTTCACGGGGAAAGACAAGACTGCCACATTGAACCCAGCGCGCATGTCCGCATAGAGATAGGCGCGAGAATAGGACTTTAAATGCGACGCCAGCGGAAACAAACTCACGGGCGTCCAATTTTCTCCGCTGCTGGTTTGTTGAATTTTCAATCTGAGTTGGAATTCCTCTTTATAAAAGGCGCCCGGCGCCCTCCGGTCAAGATTAAACGCCCATTGAATGTTTTCCGAGGACGGGCGATGCGGCAATTTATCTGTGCGGGCTGCGCGAGTTTCACCCTCCCTTTTAGAAATATTCCTACGCCTTGGCCTTTTTTAACTTTATTCTTGCGCGGGCTGAAGGCGGCGTTCAGGCGCTTGGGGGAAAGTCCCCAAAAAAAAGCGCCGGTCCATGGCTAAGTCCTATTGCGCTTTGGCGTTGTAAGCATGGGTAAACTTGCTTGCCATGCCAAAAATACAAGGCCGGCGGCGGTTAAATTTTAGACTTAGGCTTAGCATTTGCCCCGAAGAATCTGACCGATAAAAATTCTATGATGCGGGACGCCAAAATAATTTTTGACGCGGGCTTAAAGTCTATTATTTCACCGCTTCGCATAATCATGTCTATGTCGTTTTCGTCGGAAGCGAAGGCGGATTTTTCTCCGGATACGCAGTTTGCAACAATGCAGTCGAGATTCTTCTGCTCGAGTTTTTTAAGGGCGTATTCGCGCACATTTTCCGTTTCCGCCGCAAACCCTACAAGTATCTGCTTCTTTTTTTCTTTCGACAAAGTTAGGAGAATGTCCGGAGTGCGCTCGAGACGGGGATTTAGGTCTATTTCGCTCTTCTTTAGTTTTCTTGAAGATTTTTCGGCGGGGCGGACATCGCTCACGGCCGCGCTCATGATTAAAATATCGCTTTCAATAAAATATTTTTTGCAGGCTTCAAGCATGTCTTGGGCGCTTGTAACGGAAACAAATCTTACATCTTTCGGGACTTTTAGAAAACAAGGCCCCGATACGAGGGTCACATCCCAGCCCGCGTCCCTTGCCGTTTCCGCTATTGCATAGCCCATCTTGCCGCTCGACGGATTGCTGATGTACCTCACGGGATCAAAATATTCGCGCGTGGGCCCCGCGCTTACAAGGCATCTTATTTTTTTCATAAGCCCGACAATTATTTTTAAGAGTTTCCGCAATGCAACATATTTTCTTTTTGGGCGAAACTAAAAGATTCTTTTTACTTGAGGATTTTTTGCGATATGCTTAGTTTTTCGCCTTTTCATGGAATCGGCTAAGGAAAAGTCAAAGGTGGCGTTTTTGTCGGTTGTGGCGGCCACGCTTCTTGTGGCTATGAAAGGCATAGTCGGCATTTTAACGGGAAGTTTGGGCATATTGTCCGAAGCTCTGCATTCCGCTTTAGACCTTGTGGCGGCGGCTTTAACCTACGTATCGGTCCGGATATCCGACAGGCCGGCCGACAGCGACCATAACTTCGGGCACGGCAAAGTTGAAAATTTGACGGCGCTGGCCGAAGCCCTGCTTTTGTTTGCAACATGCGCTTGGATAGTTTGGGAGGCGATATCAAGGCTTGTGTCGGGAGCGTCCAATATTGATGTTACCATTTGGAGCTACGCCGTGGTGATAATTTCCATAATTGTGGATTTTACGCGTTCGCGGGCTTTAATGAAGACCGCAAAAAAATACAAGAGCCAGGCTCTTGAAGCCGACGCCATTCATTTTTCAACTGATATTTTGAGTTCTGCAGTCGTATTGCTCGGCCTTATTTGCGCTTCATTTGGAGAGTATTGGGCCGATAGCGTTGCCGCTTTGGGCGTTGCCGCAATTGTGGTGTGGGTTTCCGCAAGGCTTTCAATGCGCGCAATAAACCAACTTGTGGATAAGGCTCCGGACGGCCTTAGGCGCAGGGTTATAGAAATAATCCGCAGGGTGGACGGCGTAAAAAAATGGCATGACTTGCGGGTGCGCTTGGCGGGCGCCGACTATGAAATAGATGTAAATATACATGTAGACAGGAACCTGAGCATAATTGACGCCCACAAAATAGCCGAACAAGTCGAACTTGAATTGCGAAGAAATCTTGGCGGCAATTCAATGATAAATGTCCATATTGAGCCGGACATGTAATTTGAAACTCCGCGTTTTTATTAAAAATCGCCTCCTTTCAGCAAAAGTGTTTTTATTGGCATTAATACTAATATATGTTACATGTAACATGTTCTTGCGTTTTAAATATCTGAAGATTTTTCTATTTTCATAAATTTGTCATAGTTTCAGGGCGGGGAAATATGGATTTTTTATTTTTAGGTAATTGTAAAATAATAAGTTATCGGTTTATAATTGTTGGTTTTCGCAGGTGTAGAAGTATTAATTTTGTTAAAAAAATAAAAAAATATATGTGTTTTTCTGGCTTTTCTTGGGATTTTTTAATTTTTTACTTGAAAAAGCGCCAATGAAGTGTTGTTATTGTTTTGATTTTTGCGAAAACAATACTTTAATATATGCAATTAACATGTGTGCAACAGAGTCGGGCGGCAAATACCGCAAATATTTTGGCGCGATTGCTCGCATAAGATAGGTGGTAAATATGAAACTTGGCTCAGACATCTCATTTCAGACCATAGAGAGGCTTATACGCGAGAGCGTTTACAAGGAACTTAATTTGCCTGTTCCAATCCCGAATGAAGGGCCAAATCCCCTTGTTGTAAATGTGAGCGCCCGCCATGCGCACCTTACAAAGCAAGCCGTTGAAATTTTATTCGGCAAGGGCTACGAGTTGAGCGTCCATAAATGGCTGTATCAAGAGGGCCAGTTTGCTGCGAAGGAGTCTGTAACCTTAATAGGGCCGAGAAGCAGGATAATTTCGAATCTTCGCATACTCGGGCCTTGCAGGAGCGACAATCAAGTAGAGCTTGCGCTGACCGACGCCCGCGCTTTGGGTTTTGACGTTCCGCTTCGCAACAGCGGCGACGTTAAAGGTACGCCGGGCTGCATGCTCATGGGGCCGGCCGGATTCTTGGAGCTGGACCACGGGGTCATACGCGCCGCGCGCCACGTCCACATGAGCCCAGCGGACGCCGAATTTTACGGAGTTCGGGACAAGGATTTCATGAAGCTCAAAGTGTACGGAGAAAATTCTATGATATTCGAGAATTTGCTGTGTCGCGTTGATCCCGCGCTGAAGCTCGAAGTGCATATAGACACCGACGAGGGCAACGCGTGCAATCTGACAGAGCATTCGCTGTGCGAGTTGGTGAAGTAGGATTTTTATATTAAAACAAAACAGGAAAACGAAAGGTTATAAAATGAGTCAGTCATTGGGAATGATAGAAACCCGCGGTTATACGGGTTGCGTTGAGGCCAGCGACGCCATGCTGAAGGCCGCCGACGTAGAACTCGTAAAACAGGTTCAAATAGGCGGCGGATACGTTACCACGATAGTGCGCGGAGACGTCGGCAGCGTAAAGGCTGCAGTGGAGGCCGGCAAAGCCGCGGCGCAGGCCGTGGGCGAGCTTCATAGTTCGGATATAATAGCGAGCCCGCATCCGAGTCTTCTGACAAAAATGGGTCTTTAAAATTCGAGGAAAGGTTTTTTTATGAAACAGGCATTGGCAATGGTTGAAACCAAGGGTTTTGTCCCCGCAATGGAGGCGGCCGACGCCGCTGTGAAAGCGGCGAATGTTGAACTTCTTGGCTGGAAAAAAGTTGGAAGCGGCCTCGTGGCTGTATTCTTTACCGGTGATGTGGCCTCCACAAAGGCGGCTCTCGACGCCGCGGTGGAAGCCGCAGGGAAGATAGGCGAAGTGTCTTCAGCAGACGTAATAGCGCGCCCGCATGACGACCTCTCAAAATTGGGGTGTTTTTCTTTCTAAAAAACAAAATTGCGCGCATAGACGCGCGGGTGCTGAAATGGGAAAAAGAATCCTCATAGCGAACGTGGGTTCCACAAGCTACAAGTACACCCTCTTTGACATATCTTCGTCGGAGGAGTGCAAGGAGCTTGTCAGGGGCGGCATGGAGAGGGTTTCCGATTGCGAGTCTGCAATCAGGGAATCTCTCTCGGATTTGAAATCAAAGGGCTTTGAATCTATAGACGCTGTCGCATTCAAGACCGTTTTGGGCAAAAATTTGTCGGGTTTGCGCGAGGCCGATTCCCAAGTGCTGCGGGCGCTGGAGGAGATGAGTTATGTCGCTCCGGCGCACAATCCACCATATGCCGCCGCAATACGCGCGTTTGAGAAGGTGCTTCCCTCGGCAAGGCGAATTGTATTGTTTGAGACGTCTTTTTACCAATGGGCTATGCCCGCTTGGAAGAGATACGCCGTTCCAATGGAATGGAATGAAATAGGAGTGCATAGAAACGGTTTTCACGGAGCCAGCCACAAGTACGCGGCGGAGCGCGCTGCTGAATTGTGCGGCAGGCCCGACGCGGCGGAAAGCGCGAAAATGCTCTATATAAACGGCGGGCCAAAGAAGCTTGGTAAGGCTTTCAGGCTGGTGAATTGCCATCTTGGAGGATCGTCTTCGGTTTGCGGGATACTAAACGGTGCCGCAATAGCTTCGAGCATGGGTTTTTCTCCGCAAAGCGGCTTGCCCCAAAACAACAGAGTGGGAGACTTGGACTCAATGGCAATACCCTATGCCATGAAAGCGCTTTCAATTTCCGCAGAAGAGGCGCTTTCTCAGCTTTCCAAACGCGGGGGTCTGCTCGGAATAAGCGGAGTCTCCAACGACATGCGGGATATAAAGGCTGCTGCTGACGCCGGCGACGAAAACGCCGCCCTTGCCATAGACGTTCTCGTATGGTCGGCGCGCTCGTATATAGGTTCTTTTATGGCTATTATGGGCGGAGTTGACGCTGTGAGCTTTAGCGGGGGCATAGCCGAAAATAATCCGTGGCTGAGGGAAAAAATACTTTCTACATTCACAGACTTCGGCCTTGAAATCGATTCTGGGAAAAACGCTTCCTTGAAAAAGAGCGAAGGCATTTTTAGCTCTGAAACTTCAAAAATAAAAGCCGTAGCGCTCGTGGCAAACGAGGAAGTAGTTATAGCGCGCGAAGCGGCAAAGTTTTTGGCTTAATTTTTACACTAAATTTATAATCAAATACAAACAAAGGCAAAAAAATGGCAAATGCAATAGGAGTAATTGAAACAAGAGGCCTTGTGGCCCTCGTAAAGGGTGTTGACGCCATGTTAAAGGCGGCCAATGTAACGCTGGCGGGCCCCTACAAGGACGTAGGCAGCGCTTATGTCAGCGCATGCGTAACAGGCGATGTAGCCTCGGTAAAGGCTGCGGTTGAAGCCGGCGCCGGCGCGGCGGGCGAGGTCGGCACGGTTTACAGCGTGCATGTAATAGCCCGTCCGCATCAGGACATTTGCGAGTGCCTGGCTCCAAAGTCTCCGGCAAAAAAATAAGACGGGGGCGCTGAAATGTTTTTGGCCAAGGTAATAGGACAGGTTGTTGCCACGCAAAAAGACGACAGGCTAAAGGGCAACAAACTGTTGGTTCTTCGCCCATTGCAGATAGACGGCGAAGACGCTCCAAAGCTTGTAGAGGGCAAGAACACAGTTGTGGCCCTCGACAACTGCGGCGCCGGAGTGGGCCAGATTGTGATGTTCTGCCAAGGTTCGAGCGCCAGACAGGCTACGGGCATGAAAGAGCTTCCCGTAGACGCCGCGGTGGTCGGACTGGTCGACAAGGTCGAGGCCTTTTCCAAGGAGGTTTACAAATCGGGCAAATAGTTTTCCCATAAGTCTGCTGCGGATTTTATAGGAAAATTTGAAAGGAAATTTTACATTATGAGTTTGAAACTGGACGAAGAATCCGTGCGCAGAATAGTGCGCGGAGTTATAGAGCAAATACAGGGAGGCGCTGAATGTTCATGCAGGCGCGCATCTGTATCGGCTTCGGCTTCCGCGTCTTCCGACAAGGGCATATTTTCCGACGTTAAGGAGGCGGCGCAGGCGGCTTACGAAGCATTTCAGCAGCTTTCTAAGGGCGGAATGAGAGCGAGGGAAAAGGTTGTGGACATTGTCAAGAAAATGACGGTTGGAAACGCCAAAGAGTGGGGAACCTTCGAGTTTAACGAAACGAAAATAGGCAAGCTCGAGCACAAGATAGGAAAGTTGGAAATTACAAAGCTCGTTCCGGGGGTAGAGTGGATTCGCCCCGATGCCTACAGCGGAGATTTCGGCATAATGCACGAGGAATACGCCCCCTTCGGCGTAATAGGCGCAATAACTCCGGTTACGCATTCTATGCCGACAATAGCTGGCAATATCATAAATATGGTCGCCGCTGGCAACGCCATAGTGTTCAATCCGCATCCGGGCGGCGTAAAGAGCGCCGTAAAAGCCATAAGCGCCTACAACGAAGCCATAGAGCGCGAATTGGGCATAAGAAACTTGATATGCTGCATGGGAAATCCCACATTGGAAAGCTTCGACGCAATATGCAAGAGCGATATAATATCGATAATGTGCATAACCGGAGGCCCGGGGGTTGTAAGCGCGGCTATGAAGTCCGGCAAGAAGTCAATATGCGCAGGTCCCGGCAATCCGCCGGTAATAGTTGACGATACCGTAGATTTGAACAAGGCGGCGGCCGACATAATTGCCGGCGGGGCTTTCGACAACAACTTGCTGTGCATAGGGGAAAAGGAAATCTTCGTTCTTGAAAGCGTATTGGAGCCATTTATGCGGGCGCTTGAGG
>CALXOC010000028.1 GCA_944389915.1 uncultured Opitutales bacterium
GTTAGGGTCAATGGAAAATTGTTTGAGGCGCAATCGAGTTTCGGTAGCGTAAGAAAGGGAGATAAAATTAAAATTGTGTCAAAAAAAGATTTTAATTTTTTAGTAAAGAAATTAAATTGATGTTCGAAAACAAAAATTATGTCTGTCATAATATTATTACTTGCTTTGGGAGCATTGCTATTCTTTGTTGAGACCTTCGCAGTTGGAGGAATATGGGGCATTGCGGGAGCGGTTTTATGCTTATGGGCCGTGTGGCTTTCCAATGCCGAATACGGAATTTTTGGGGCTGTAATTGCGTCTGTTTTATCCGTTTTCTTCGCATTTTCGGCTTTTGCGGTATGGCTGTGGGTTGTCCCCAAAACATCCCTTGGAAGGAAGATGTATTTAAACACCTCGCAGGACGGGCATGCTCCGCGGGTGGACAACGCGGCCATGCTTGGGCGGACCGGCCTTGCGCTGACTGTAATGGTGCCTACGGGAAAGGTAGAAATCGACGGCGCAAGCTATGACGCCCGCTGCGAATCTTCGCATATTGAAAAGGGGGAGAAGGTCAAAGTGGTGGGAGCTGATTCATTTGTGCTCAAGGTTGAGAAAATTTAACATTAAAAAAGGAAACATATGCCTGTAATGACAATAGTATTCATAGTTTTGGCGATAGTCGCCGTAATTGCGCTCATAGTTGTGGTATCTTTCATAAATACATGGCTGAAAGCGCTGCTTGCTGGAGCGCCGGTAAGCATGTTGACATTGATAGCCATGCGCTTGCGCGGCGTTCCTTACGGAATGATAGTTGACAGCCGCATAATGGCAGTCAAGGCCGGGTTGCATCTGACAATAAACGAGCTTGAAGAGCATTATCTTGCCGAGGGGCATTTGATTCCAACCATACAGGCCCTTATTGCCGCAGAGAAGGCGGGCATGGATTTGTCGTGGAAGCAGGCTTGCGCAATAGACCTTGCAACAAAGGGCACGGCCAAGACGGTGGGCGAGGCTGTGCGCACGTCAATCAACCCTAAGGTTATAGATTGCCCGAATCCCAATGCAGGCCGAAAGTCCATAGACGGCGTGGCTAAGGACGGCATACAGGTGAAGGTCCGCGCGCGGGTTACGGTTAGAACAAATCTCGAGCGCTTTGTGGGGGGCGCCCAGGAGGAAACTATTATTGCCCGCGTCGGCGAAGGCATAGTTACAACCATAGGCTCGGCGGATACGTATAAGTTTGTTTTGGAGCATCCCGACCGCATATCGAAAGTCGTATTGGAGCGCGGGTTGGATTCGGGAACGGCATATGAAATATTGTCTATAGACATAGCCGATGTCGACGTCGGGGAGAATGTCGGGGCAAAGCTGCAGGAAGCCCAGGCAATAGCGAATAAGAACATGGCGCAGGCGCAGGCGGAAATACGGCGCGCCGCCGCAGTCGCATTGGAGCAGGAAATGAAGGCTAAAGTGGAGGACATGAAGGCCAAAGTTGTGGAGGCCGAGGCCCAAGTTCCTCTGGCGCTGGCGGAATCTCTGCGAAGCGGCAAAATGGGATTCATGGACTATTACAGGCTGCAGAACATTCAAGCCGACACCTCAATGCGCGAAAGCATATCCGGAGACAAATCTAAAAAGTAAGTTAAAGCGAGGCAGAGGGCGTTTAGGCACTTTGCCGCGCAAGCATTTCAATGGATAACGAAATCATAGGCCTGATTATATTTGCCGTGTTCTACGCGGTGGTTTACATTGTAAAAAATGTAATGGGCGAGATTAGTTCCGCTGGGAAAAAAGGCGTGGACACCCCGCGCAAAGCTGATTATGGAAGGCCGCCTCAAGACTCTTACGACGGCGATTTTGAGGCCGCGCGCCGCATGGTTGAAGAAATGAAGAGCCGCGCAAACCCATCAAAGTCCGGCTCTGGCGAGCTTCCACAAAGTTATGCCGGCGATTTCGGGCGGGAACCCGAAAGTGGGGAATATAAATTGGAGCCTCTTGCGGATCGGGATTTTGATGCGGACGAAACCGATGATTTGTCCGAAATTGAAAATGCGGATATTAAAAATCCGGAATCCTACCGGGGAAACAATGAGGGGGAGATTTCCCGCGGGATTGAAATGTTGGCCCAATTAGAAGCCATGCTTGCCCAAGAGCAATTCCCAAAGGAATCCGGAAAAGGCAATGTTGACGATTCCGCCTACAATGCGGCTTCGGGCAAAATTGGAAAAACTTGCGCGATTTTTGAAGATGTTGATTCGCTGAAGCGCGCGGTGATTGCCTCTGAGCTGCTTTCTCCGCCGCTTTCGCTTAGGCGGTCGAGACTGTAGAGCGCGGTTTCGGCAATTTAAAAACATAGCTTTGGAGTTTTTATGATTATAAGCAAGCAGGAACTCAAGGATATAACGGGGGCGAAAAAAGCCATAGCGCACAACTACCTCGGAATGCATAAGTGCAAAGGTGGAATAGTTGTAAGGGCTTATCTCAACGACGCAAAAAGCTGCCAGCTAATAGACCTTAGGGACGAAATGAAGGGCAGGCGCGCAATGAAAAAACTCGATGAATCCGGTTTCTTTGAAATTTTTCTGAAAGGATTAAGGAAGCCTTTCCCTTACAGATTTCGCACGCTGCGCTACAATGGCGAAATAAGGCAGTTCTACGATCCCTATTCCTTCCCGCCAACCATAGGCGAAACCGACCTATACCTCATAGCCAAGGGCGACGACCGCAAAATATACGAAAAATTGGGTTCGCATTTGCGGATTATAAACGGAGTTCAAGGGGCGTCTTTTGCTGTATGGGCTCCAACTGCGCGCCGCGTTAGCGTTGTGGGCGATTTCAATAACTGGGACGGCAGATACCACCAGATGAGGCCGTTGGGTTCGTCGGGCATTTGGGAAATTTTCATTCCCGGCGTTTCGCAAGGCTGCAAATATAAGTACGAGATACTTGCCGCCAATAACGATACTCCCTTCTTGAAAATAGATCCCTATGCTGTCCGTTTTGAGGCGCCTCCGTACAACAGTTCTATCGTGTGGGACTTATCTGGCTACGAGTGGGGAGACGAAGAGTGGATTTGCAGGCGCGGAAAAACCGATTGGTCTAAGGCGCCCGTATCCGTTTATGAAGTCCACCTTGGGTCGTGGAAGCGCGTTCCGGAAGACGGCTACAGGCCTCTCAATTACGCCGAAATAGGCGAGCAGCTGGCCGCGTATTGCAAAGAGATGAATTTTACCCATGTGGAATTTATGCCGCTTGCCGAATATCCATTTGAGGGGTCGTGGGGCTATCAGGTTACGGGCTTTTACGCTCCAACTCAGCGTTACGGCACTCCGCAACAATTTATGGAGATGGTAGACACTCTCCATAAAAACGGCATAGGCGTAATTATGGACTGGGTTCCGGCGCATTTTCCCCGGGATTCTTTCGCTCTTGCCGGCTACGACGGCTCATGCCTCTACGAGCATGAGGATCCGCGGCTTGGGGCAAATTTAGACTGGGGGACGCTATGTTTTAACTACGGCCGCAAAGAGGTGTCAAATTTCCTTATGGGCAGCGCCCTTGCTTGGTTTGACAGATTCCACATAGACGGCCTGCGCGTCGACGCCGTAGCCTCCATGCTGTATCTAAATTTTTCAAGAGCCGATTGGATTCCGAATAAATACGGCGGAAGCGAGAACTTAGACGCCATAGAGTTCTTAAAGCACACGAACGACACAATACACGGCGAATATCCCGGAGCCCTAATGATAGCGGAGGAAAGCACAACTTTCGAAGGCGTAACGCGCCCTGTATCAAGCGGGGGATTGGGCTTTGATTTAAAATGGAATTTGGGTTGGATGCACGATACTCTCGATTATTTCAAAGAGGATCCAATCAATAGAAAATACCACCACAATAAAATGACTTTTCCGTCCATGTACCAGTTCACGGAAAAGTTTATGCTCGTGTATTCCCACGACGAGGTTGTCCACGGCAAGAGCCCCATGGTAGGAAAGATGGGTGGGGCGTATTGGGGCGATAAAATCGCCAATTTGCGCGCCCTATACGCCTATATGTGGTTCTGGCCGGGCAAGAAAACCCTGTTCATGGGAGCCGAAATAGCGCAGGGGCACGAGTGGCGGTATGACGAGTCTTTAGAGTGGTCGCTGCTGCAGTATGAGGAGCACAGGGGGGTGCAGGCCGCCATGAGAGACGTTGCGGGATTGTATTTAGGCGATAAGGGATTGGCGGAAAATGATTTTAATCCAATGGGCTTCGAATGGATTAACGCCGACGACGGCAACGCCAGCGTATTTTCCTTTTTGCGCTTTTGCAGGGGAGGCACTGTGGCCTATGCCGTAATAAGCAATTTTACCCCCGTCAAGCGTTCCGGATACGGAATATGGCTGCCGTGGAGGGGCGAATGGAGGGAGGTCTTTAATTCGGACGCCCTATGCTACGGAGGCGGCGGAGCGGGAAACAAAGGTTTGGTGGTTGCAGATGATATGGATATTATGGGAAGGAAAATCGGCGCTATGCTCGAGCTTCCTCCGATGTCCACAATTATTTTAAAATCGAAGAATCCGGCAATAAAGGCTTAGTGCTATGCGCGCGTAAAAGAAATGCGCCCTGCAAATTGCGCGGGCGCATTTTTCTTATGCGTGCCAGGCCGCAGCATAGCTGCTATTTTTTCGGAATGCCCTTGTCTTTTGGCCCGCTTTTTTTCAGTTTTGCAGAGAACGCTTCGCCGACGAGATAATGCGAGTTTTCAGCGAGGCTTAGCTTGCCGTCTTTGATTTTAAAGTTCTTCATTACTTTTGGCTTGCGGTATTCGTCGAATATGCTCGTAAGTGGGAATATTTCCTCTATCTCCATGCCTTCGGGAATGCTTAATTCTCCGTCAGCCGATGTGAAGCAAAAGAACATTTTTTTTGTTTCGGGATGTATTGCCCACAACAGCTTATTAGACATATATGCGGTGGGGCTTGAATATTCCTTTTTGTCAAGGTTCCACTCGCGCTTTTCAATGGGCGTGTTATTTAAGTTTTCCCATGTTGCTATTGAGCGGCTGAGTTTCATTCGGGCGGGCACGTCGCGGATTGAAGGCAGTGTGGGACACGGATTGCCGAACCATAAACTCCAAGCTCCAACAGCCGCCGCCGCTCCCACTGCGTGTATTTCCTTCTCGAAATTATAGCAGTAATAGTCCACGGCATTGGCAAGATTCTCAACTTTTAGATAGCCGCTTTCCCATGCTTTTTTGTCCTTGAGATAGTCGTCGGTCCCGAATTCCAACTGCACGAAATCGGCCAGCGCGGGATCTCCGGGCTTTATGCCGAGGCGCACAAAATCTTTTACATAATGGCCGTAAATAACGGCCGGATCCATTATTAACTTTACATCCGGGTTTACTTTTTTTGCCGCCGCGCGCAGCTGCCTGTAAAATGCCACCCGCCCTTCGCAGTAGGTCGGATAGTCGAGCTTTACGCCTTCGGGAACAGAGACGCTGTCAACCCCGCGCCAGAAAGACATGCCTACCTGCCTGGACCTGCCTTTTTTGTCAAATCCCCAAAAATCGCCCTCCAATTGCGGAACGTCCCACACAAATCCCGCAAATTTGAAGTTGGGATTGCGCTTTTGCAAATCGCTTACCCTCAATATAATCTTGGCGACTATCATATCTATGACTTTTTGGCGCTGCAAATTTGGAATGAGGCTGCAGACATTGTATTCGGGGTCTTCGCTCTTTTTTTTCACGGAATTGAAGCGCCAAAACCAGCCCGTCGCCATGCAGTCTGGGAAGGGGAGGGAGGCGTCTTTCATGGCGCATACTTCGCGCCATTCGTCTATGTCTTTTTGAGTGTATTTTTTCCCAAAATCAATAGTGCGCTTATACGTTATATATTCGGGATCCACATAG
>CALXOC010000029.1 GCA_944389915.1 uncultured Opitutales bacterium
CGCCACCCAAATTTTTCGTTGGCAATCCATATATCGCGCACGGTCCAATCGTAAATAGGATACAAGTTGTAAAGCGAAGCGCAAATTTTTGTGCTCCAATTTTTGCCGTTTATAGTTTCCTTAGTTAAATTTTTTATGGTTCTGTACCTGTTTAAGCTCTCGTCGGAACGTATGCCCACAAGGCAGGCCGTCTTTTTTCCGCGGGAATACCATTTCCCGAATTCCGGCACAAACTCCTCGAATTCCATTTTCCGCCTAAAAAACGGGAATGGATTGTTGTTTTCGGTTATTATTTTTGGGAAATCCGGATATTCCCTCACCCATTTGTCGCGCTGCGCCATGTCCCAACAGGTCCAAAAGGGATTGAAAACGCTGAGCGCGTTTCTCAAGTTGAGAGGCAGACAAACCCAATACGGGTCCAAGAGCGGGGCGTTTTCCAAAAACATTTCGCGTATATAGCGTATGGTTGCTTCGTATTGCCCCTCCAAATCTATGAATAGGACCCCCAATTTTTGCTTTATGCGCCGCTTGCGCATATGGTCGAGAACCATGTTTAACAATACGGAACTGTCTTTGCCCCCCGAAAATGAAACATATACCTTCTCAAAATTATCAAATATAAATTTGATTCTCTCGACTGCCGATTCGTAGACGTTTTTTTGCAGATAATGTTTCAAAGTTTCCTCGCTTTCTCGGCGCTTATGATGTGCTCTACGTTTTGCAACAGAGCGCGTTTTTTTGATAAATTGCATTTTATAATATCCTCCAATCCCGTATCAACCCACATATTATATATATTTACAGTTTTCATCTGCCCCGTTCTATATACGCGGTATTTAGCTTGTTCCTTTTCTTTATAATCAAATGTTTGAGAATAATAAATGAGATTATTTGCGCATTGCAAGTTTAACCCTATGCTCCCGACGCCGTAGGTGCATACGAGCACATCCTCCTCTATTTCAAAAAGCGTGAGATCGTCCTTGCGCTTGCCCATGTACAATAGACCGCCCAAAGTCGAGTGCAAAAGCATGGCCTCGTTGATATATTTGGCAAATATGACAACCTTTTCGCCCCGGGCCAATATTTTGTCGACAAGCGCCAGCGTTGCGCAAAACTTTTCCTTGCACTTGACGGTATAGGCGCGCTGGAATTTAAAGGCCACATAAAAGAAACTCACAAACAATTTTCCCTTTAGCAAATTGTCTTTATAATTGGCGTATCTCAGCTTCTCGCCATCGTCGAGAGCGAATGTCATGTTGTGGACGCGCAGCTTGCATTTCGTCTTAAAATCCGCGTTGAATATATATGGGCGTATTATCTCAACCAGAGCCTCCACGTTGGCCGGCTTTGACCACCTCCGCCAAGGATAGGCGTCTATGCCGTCGAAAAAATATATGAGGAATTTGTCGGCAAACTGTCTTTCCGTCATATTTAATATGTTCGGCGAAAGAAAGGATATTTGAGAATACAAATCTATGAGGCTCTTCGTCACCGGCGTGCCGTTAAGTATTATCCTAAAATCGAAAAGATGGTAGTCTTCCACAAGCCTGCGGGTCCGCAACGCGTGTATGTTCTTTATAAAAATGCTTTCGTCCACAACACAGAAATTCTTGCAGCTTGCCGCCAGCTTGCGCATCTCCAAATATTTGACGTCGCTTTTCGATACCCCCTCCACGGTGAAAAAGGAAATTTTGTCGAAAAAGTCCCCGCTCCACCTTTTTATTTCCTCAGCATATGCGCGCGACTTCAACAGAGAAGCGGGCGATATCCATATTACCTTGTCTATATACCTCAATTTTAAGCGTATAAGATCGCAGGCTACTTTCGTCTTCCCCGTTCCCATTTTCATAAAAAGAGCCCCCGCCTTCAACTGAGAAAGTTTCTGCACGGCCAAAGTCTGTTCAGAATCTAAGTTCATCTATGCATTTTTGGTTGTACTCCGGCGCTATGGGTGCGGGTATGTGAAACAACAACTTCCATTTTAGCTTGTATTTATCGGCTGTTTCGCGCTCCGCGATTATCGTGTTCTTCTTCCCGAATATAAATTCTTTCCGGCTGATGCGCACGCACTTGCCAGCTATTCGGAATAAGACATATCCCCCGCAATCGGATAAAATCTTTTCGAAACGTATTCTTACTTTCACTTTCGCAAGCCCCCCTCCCTGTCTTCGACCAGCGAAGCGCGAAATTTTTCTATGTTTTCCGGCGAGCCTACTATTAAAATCTTCTCCTTTGCGTAAAACTTGGATGACGGCATGGGGCGCATCTCCTCGTCTCCGCAGCGAAAGGCAATTACGCGCACGCCATAGCGCCTCGACAGCTCCGCATCGGCGAGGGAAAGTCCGTCTATCCAAGATTTCTCCGGCAGCTCTATTTCAACCGCGTTTACCGGACTCAGGCGTTCGTCGTTGTACGAGAAACTCTGCAAAGTTAAAATTTTTGCGGCAGACTCTATCTGCTTGGCGTTTCCCGCAAGTATAATGACGTCTTCGGGGTATATGCGGAAGGACGCCCCTATCTCGCATTCGGCAAAGCGCCCGCGCCTGACCGCCGCAATCTCCGCGCCCGTTCTGCTTCTTATTGAAAGCGCTCCGACCGTTTTCCCTGCCGCATAGGAAAGCTCGCCTATTTCAACCTCCGAAAACTCTGTAGCCCAAGCGCAATTGCTTTTTAGATTGGATATGAGATTGTCGCGCTTCTTAAAATCGGCGTTGTCGAGATGCCTGCGCACGGCAAGCAAGAAGCGGGTTTCCAGGTTTGAAACGAACTTCCCGAAAGAAAGCGCCTTAAAGCCGAGGCTTCTAAGCAAGCCCAGAATGAGAGGCAATGCGGCAAGAGTTGCAACGCCGTAAATAGCGTACACAACCCATGTATTTCCGGAATCAAAAAGAGATATGAAAAACTTTGACACCACATACAGCGCATTCAATAAAAGCAAATACACGCAACAACCTATAAGCGAAGCTAATATCAATACAAAAGTCCGGTTTCTTGCCGCGCGCAACATGGAGTCCGTCAAGAAAGCGGAATATGCGGAAAGCGAACGCCTTACAAAAAGCGGCTCAATGCGCGCGCAAAAAGCGGCGAATTTAATTCCCAATGTCCCCAGGAGCGGATTGATGAATACCGTAACAAGCGACACCCCCAAAGCAATGGACATTATAGACTGGTCTATTACGCCCAGCGAAATCCCGAGTGCCGCTATCACGAAACCAAATTCGCCTATTTGCGGCATAATAATGGCGGTCTTAAATGCCTCGGAAGGCTGGGCGCCGCCTACGAGGCTTCCGAGGAAGCACGCCGATGTCTGAAAGATAACAACCGCCCCCGACAGCAACAATATCGGCTTCCACAGCAGAAGCAAAGAGGAGGGGTCTATAGACATTCCCGTGTATATGAAAAATATGGCAACAAAAAGGTTTTTAAAAGATTCCGTAAGGCGCTCCACCTTGTTTGACACCATTGTTCCGGATATTATAGCCCCGGCGAGAAATGCACCCAAAGCCAGCGATAATCCGGAGACCACGGCAAGCTCTCCTATTCCCAAAATCAAGCAGAACGTAAACATCAGCATTTCTTGTTCGCGCTCTGCCACTTTTTTCAATATCATAGGCACGAAAAGTTTTCCCACAACGAATATGGCCACAAGGAAGGAAAAAAGCGCAAGAGTAGTGGAAGCAAGCTCCATTATTCGCAAGCCTTTATCGGCCATATCGGCCATATCGGACAATGCGACAAGCAGAAATATTGCAAACAAGTCCTCAAATATCAATATGCCTGTAGCTACTTGCGCGTAATATTTATCCAAATCCTTTCGCCGCGTAAAAATCTCCACAATAACTACAGTTGAGTTCATAGCCAAGATTCCGCCTAAAAATATGCCGTTTAAACCGCCAAGCTGTATTTTGGAGACAGCGTATATGCCTAATGCTGCCATTGCAAGTATCTGAAAAACTACAGCCAACAAACTCGGAAGAAAAACGTTTTTTAAGCGTTCTAAATTGAACTCAAGGCCTATATAAAACATCATGAAAGCCACCCCGAGTTCGCCGAGTTGCCCGATTATTTCCTTATCTTCTATGAGTCCTAAAACCGGATGTATGAATATTCCCGTCAAAATAAATCCCAGCAACAAAGGAAGACGCAATATATTAAAAACACGCATCGCTAAAGCGGCGGAAACCGCTATAACGGCAAGGTCTTTCAATATTTGATAATGTTCCATTTTATAATATATAAATACGGAGATTTTTATAGGCGCATCCCCCTCCGCTAAAAAACACCCCTCCCTTCGGAAAGCGAATTGTGCCTTTCTTAGGACACCATGCTTAATGCCCATATATAAAGATTTCGCAAGCGTATTTTGTTATATTTGTTCTAAAAATTTTGCGTAGTATTATAATGTTTTTTCTAAAAATAACTTTTATCAGGAAACTACATTAATGCATATCAATTTTCCCACGCCAATCGTACAGCGTTTGCCTGCTAATAATCTATTTCTCATACCCGCAAATTCTCCGCCGTAAAAAAAACGGAACATTTTAGAAGTTGAAATGTCGGTGTAATACATGATTAGGCGCATAAACTTACAAGTTTTTGCATTATAGCCGATATTATATTTAATAGGAAAGGAAAACGATTAATGACTAATAAAAAAACAATTCTATCTTTGGCATCTTTTCTGGCCATCACATTGGGGGCGAGTCTCGCTTCTGCAAATCCATCGGGCTGCCCAATAGCTCCAAAGGGCCCCTGTACGCCCAAAGATCCGGACGCGCCGGCGCAAAAGTGCCCCCCGCCACCGCCGCAAAAATGCCCCGTTGTCCTCGACGAAGACACACCCTGTTTGAACGGGCCGTGCCCACTGCGCGGGCCAATGCGCATGCACCACAACCGTGTAATGCAGCGCTTTCTCGAAGAGTTATTTGGAGATTTGGATCCGGATTTATACAGCCCGCGAAATTTTGCCAGAGCGCAGAATTTAAATTATCCCGATTCCCCCCAGCGCTTCTTCCCCGACTGCAATCTCAAGGAAAATGCAGACGGATACGTGCTTACCATGGAGCTTCCCGGAATTCCTAAGGACGACATAAAAATATCGGTGGACAACAATATATTGAGCGTAAGCGGCGAAAAGCGCGAATCCGTGGAGGAGGACAATGGGACTTACAAGCGCATGGAGCGCAGCTTCGGAGCGTTTAAACGCAGCTTTACCCTGCCCGAAAATGCGGATATAGAAAAGCTGAAAGCCTCATGCAAAGACGGCATACTAACCATAGACATTCCGAAACTCGAAGTTAAAAAGTCATCGGCGAAAGTAATACCCATCAACTAACTCTCATAATATTAAAAAACACAGCAAAGGCCTTCCCGCAAGGGAGGCCTTTTTTGCTTTTTGTGCTACAAGAAATTTTTTGCGCAAATCCGCTCTTTGCAACAAAAGCGGCTATTGCAACTTTGCAAAAAAAGCTTCATTCTTGACAAGAAAGCATCGATAATAAAATCTCTTTTTTAAATCGTGTTCAAGATAGGCAAAAAGTCATCGGATAATTTAAAGGGTTCTAATGCGGAACTTGCCGCAACCGCATCTTTAATTGTAGACGGCGATTCTGCGAAAATGAGCATCTCCGGCAACTGGCTTCTCAAAAACAAGAGAACACCCCTGCAGGAGGCGCTGCGCGGCATGGGAAAGAACATAAAAGAACTATCTTTCGACACATCGTCATTGGGCTCCTACGACTCTTCGCTGCTGTGCCTGCTCTTGCGCTGTTGCGAAATATGCTCCCAAACAAGCTGCCGCGTTGACATAGACTCCCTGCCCGACGGCCCTAAAAAGTTGCTGAAACTTGCAACAGCCGTACCTGAGATTGAAACAACAAAAATCCACGCCCCCCAGCGAAATGTTTTTGGTGAAATAGGCAGGACTACACTCGGATATATAGGCTCAATGCGCGTCCAGGCCGAATTTATAGGCGAAGTTACAATAGCGTGCTTTAAGGCTGCCATGGGGAAAGCCAGATATAGATTGCGCGACCTTCTCCTTGTAATGCAACGCGCCGGGCCGGAAGCGTTTCCCATTGTGGCGCTCATAAGTTTTCTTGTGGGGATGATACTTGCCTTTGTCGGCGGAATACAGCTTGCAAAATACGGTTCGGAAATATTCGTGGCGGATCTTGTGGCCATAGCGATGTGCCGCGAGATGGGGGCGATAATGGTTGGAATTGTGATGGCCGGACGGACCGGAGCGTCTTTCGCGGCTGAGCTCGGCTCAATGAAAGTAAACGAGGAAATATCTGCATTCAGGACCTTCGGGCTGTCTCCGATAGAATTTCTGGTATTTCCCCGCATACTGGCTCTTGTGTTGATGTTTCCCCTGCTTACGATATTCGCAGACTTGATAGGCATATTGGGCGGCCTTGCCATAGGGCTCGGCTTAAATCTCGGTTTTGACCAATATATAAACAGAACTTACGCATCTCTCAATCTGATACAAGTATGCACCGGAGTGGGAAAGAGCTTTATATTCGGGATAATAGTCGCGTGTATAGGCTGCAAAATGGGATTGAAGTGCGAGAACAGTTCGGCCGGAGTGGGAATGGCCACAACATCGAGCGTCGTGCAGAGCATAACTTGGATAATTGTCGTTGACGCCATATTTGCAGTAATATTTACAATTTTCGACATATGAGCGCTGAAAAAAACATACCGGAAACCGCCGATTCTTCTGAAGACATATTTCGGATAGAAAATCTCACCATGGCGTACGGCGACTATGTTGTAATGCGCGATTTAAATTTCTCAGTCAAAAAGGGCGAAATTTTCTTCATTATGGGCGGAAGCGGATGCGGCAAAAGCACTCTTTTGCGCCATATGATAGGCTTAGTCGCCCCCGCATCGGGCACGATTTATTTTAAAGGAAAAAATTTCTCCGGAGCTCCCGACGATGAAAAGACCGAAATGCTCAGGCAATTTGGCGTACTATACCAGGGCGG
>CALXOC010000030.1 GCA_944389915.1 uncultured Opitutales bacterium
AGAATAGAAAATCCGAAACGCATGCTCAGAATTTCCGATGCCGGAGTTCCGTGCCTTTGTTCCAACTCTGTAGTAAGGGACTTGAAAATAAATGGGCCATGTGTTTTCGACAGGCATCTTGCCAATGTGAAGTCGCTTTTCCCGAATGTGGTGTCGTGCAAAATTGTGCGCGAAAATTTATCGGGACAAGATTCTGGAAAATTTGACAAATCTGGCGCATGGGAACGCGCATTTTTGCTGGTGGATTCCATGTTGAAGAACAAATGAAAAACATCGCGCTCAAAGAAACATGTTTGGTAGTTTTAATTTGAAAGGCATAAATGGGGCGTTTTGCGCTTTTTGCATGCTAATTATTCTTTGCGGATGCGCAAATGGGAAGAGGAAGCTGGCCTTTGTATCCGGCGGATCGGTGCATCTATGGGGAGACCACGAGCACGCGGCTATGTGCGAGGAGCTTGCGCGCATGGTGAACGAGTCAATGGGAGATTCGGTTGAGGCCGTGTGGGTGGATTTCGGCAAAGATTTCAACATGTCGCGCCTTAAGGGTGCCGATGCTCTGGTGATAGTGTGCGAGGGCGAGCAAAACCATCCTTTCGCATCAAAAACCGCTCTCATAAAAGCCCTGAACGACAGCGGAGTCAATATTGGCGCAGTTCATTATTCTCTCATGTTTTCCTCTCCCGCCGACAACGCCGTTCTCGACACTCTAATAGGAGGCCATTATCAGAATGGCTTTTCATATAATCCCTTTTATGAAGCGAATTTTACCATAGATAATAGCGCCCATCCCGTATTAAACGGAGTTTCCTCCTTTGGCTTTTACGACGAATGGCATTTTAACATACAGTTTGCCTCCATTCCCGGGCAAAAAATAACTCCCATACTTAAAACGCAGGTCCCCGACTCTCTGCGGCGCAGAAGAAGCGCGCCGGCTCCCGTCAGGGCGGCATTGGGGAAGGGGAGGCTTGAAACCGTGGCATGGCTTGCAGAAAACGCTAACGGCACTCGAGGTTTCGGATTTATGGGCGGGCATAGCCCATGGCCGCTTGCCCAAAAAGATTTTCGCAAGCTTCTGTTGAACATGTGCGCTTGGCTGGCCAATATAGACATTCCGGAGAACGGATTTGAGGCGAAAGCGCCCGATTTCGACTCCATCGCGTCTAAAATTAAAAAGCCCATTCGTTCGGATTATGAAAATTATGTAAAAAAAATGCGCGCCGCATTTGATAAATGGATTGCAGAGGCTCCCTAAGTTAGCCGGCAGTTAGAGTTTATGCGGAGCGTGCATGTCCGAAATGCGTTTTTATGAATTTTTCGCCGATTTTTGTCGACATGCATTATTCCGATATTATAGTGCCCATAGTAGGACACAAGTTGCTTCCCAGGCAAGTTTGGATTGCTCGGCGCTATGAAAAATAAAAATATGCTTTTTGTATATTATCCCTTTGCGTTTATTCCGTTTTGGGGCTTAGGGTTGTTGTTTTGCGACATATTTGGAGCCGGAGCGATATCGCTGTATTTTGGACTTCCCTTTTTGATTGCGCTTGTACTTTCAATTTTCGGAGCGGCCATGCGGAGGCGCGAGAAAGTAAAGAAATTGCTCGATTCCATGGCGTTGAATAAGTTCGCCATCTTTACATTCGCCACATTTGTTGCCGCCATGATTGTTAGCAGCGCGGCTGTGCTTTGTTCGCAAGGCTGGGGATATTTTCCGTATGTCTTGGGAAGCTGGATCATTATGGTTACGATATTTCCAATGTATCTCTTCCCATATCTTTTTATCGTCTATTTGCTGTTTTACAAAAACAATCCGGAATTTGCTTAGACCTCCGGGGGCATATTTGCGGCGCCATATTGCCTGCGCCTTTCCTGTTTTTATTGAATAAAAAATAAAGGCCCGCACACGGCAAAGCGGAGGCCTTTTGCATGTTTGGGCATATGCCGCAAATTAGCGGCTTTTTAGCGTGTTATTTCTTATTTGGCGCCCCCTGTCTTGTACGGAGAAAATCGGGGTCGTGGAAGAAGGAGTCAAAAAATTTCAAATGGTAGAGTATTGAATTTCTCCAGTATGGGCTGTTGTGCCTGCCGGGCCTTGTAGTGTAGTCGTGGGGAATCTTATTTTCCAATAATTTTGCATGCAAAGCCTCGTTGACATTGTAAAAGAAGTCCTCTGTTCCGCAGTCTATTATAATTGCCAGCTTATGCGGCTTTAATAAATGAACTTGGTTTATCACCGTGTGGGAGTCCCAAATTTCCCTGTTTGAATCCCGGTCTCCAAGAGAGTCAGACATGTGCCAGTTCTTAGGGAATGGGCGAATGTCGACTCCTCCACTCATGGAACCGCAAGCTCCAAAGACATCTTGGTGCCTGAATCCGAGCCACAATCCGCCGTGCCCGCCCATGCTTAAGCCCGTTATTGCGCGCCCAGCCGGAGACTTTATTGTGCGGTATTTTTGGTCTATCTGCGATACGAGCTCCTTCGAGACATAGGTTTCGTATTTTAATTCTGGATTTTTGGGGCTGTCCCAATACCAAGAAACACCGCCGTCTGGGCACACAAATATAATTCCATATTCAGAAGACAATTTTTGAATGTCGGGGCGCAGGCCTATCCATGACCTGTGGTTGCCTCCATGCCCGTGAAGCAGGTATACTACTGGATAGCGGGTCTTGTCGCCATCTTTGAAATAGGAGTCGGGGAGCACAACAAGCGTCGCAACATTTTTACCCATAGCCTTGCTGTGGGTTAATATTGTTTGAACCGATGGAGAAGCTTTTTCCTTTTCCTGGACGCCGCTCTGGAGCGATGCGGCGGGCGATTTAGTTTGCTGCTGTAAATTTGTCTTATCCGCGCCGTAGAGTGGAACCAGGGCTATTAACAATGCGAGGACCGATATTTTTAGAAATATTTTGTTCATAAATTTACATAATGAAAATAGATTTTATTATTTTTGCAAATCCAAAAATTTTAACAGTTTAAAGCTTTCTGGGGCGCGCGGGGCCCCTTCTATTGAAATTCCCCCCAACGCTCCAATGTATCCGCGCTCTTCTCCGCCGTTTGGCCCGCCGAATATGGGGGCGCTCCCGAGGTATTTTGCCGAAATTTTACATGGAGCTTCTCCGGCAAGTTCTCCGTTTACATACAAGCGCATAGAGCCGCCGTCGAGCACCGCGGCCAGATGGTGCCACTTTGAGGAGGCCAATTTTATATTTCCGCGCAGCTCGGTTTCATTATGCTTAAATATCGGAAATCCGCCGGCGTCGAGGCGTATGGCGTAGTTTCTCCAATCTGAGAATAATGGGGAATCCCCCTTTGATGGCTTCAGGAGCATTTCAACCGTAAAAGTTCCCTGCGGAGCGGAATTGTTTTCAAATGAAACTGCCTCGTTTCCCGAAAATACCAGGACCTTTTTTTCTTTGCCTTTGAATGAATCCAACTCTACCGCCGGCGCTTTCATTTCCCTTCTTCGGACGCGTATTTTTTCGGCGCCGAGTTTTGCGGATATGTTCCAGCCGGAGCTGGCGAAAAGAGATTTTCCGGACATTTTGTCGAATTCAAAAAGCGTAGAGAACACATAGCGTTCGTCTATAGACCTAAGCTCCGCCGTTTCAGGGGCGCGGCGCAGGGGGGGAGCCCAAGCGCTCCAGTTTTCGTCGAAATCCGAGTTTGTCACGATTACGGGCAGCGCTGTGCGGCGCGGCCTGCTTTTATAGCTTTTTCTTGTAAGAGTTTCGGCCTTTGAATAGGCGAATCGGAAATCCCCGTACGATAACCGCGCTTGATAGACATCGCAAGGGCTTTCTGAATTCTTAGGGAGGGGGATTTTTACTGCGCTGGCCTCTTTCTGGTCTATATAGGCGGAAGCGACAACCTTAG
Source organism: uncultured Opitutales bacterium (assembly GCA_944389915.1). Classification (GTDB taxonomy): domain Bacteria; phylum Verrucomicrobiota; class Verrucomicrobiia; order Opitutales; family Intestinicryptomonadaceae; genus Merdousia. The sequence goes on from CALXOC010000030.1 coordinate 3,878, forward strand.
AATTGCGCAGTATTTCCAGCCTTCCCACAAGCGCGCGGTCGGAGCTTATAACGGCGCATCTTGAGCGTCCGCTCTTGGCTATGCTTAGGCGTATGCTTTCGGATGTGTCAGTTTTTGAGAACAGGGCCCTGTATGTAAAATAAGCCGTCGGGCGGGCGGGGCGCCTCAACACGGCTTTCATTTCCCGCCAGCTTATATCGGGTGGGGCTTCGCTTGAATCTCCTATGGCGGCCATTATACGAAACTCCCGCCAGTCGCGCATGGCGGAGTCTTCTATTCTAAGGGTTTTTGCACGCAATTTTGAAGAATCGAATTTTATGGCGTCAAAATTTTTTAGGACGCTGCCGGAGCAATTTAATATTTTGAGATGTAAAAATGCGCTTTTTACCCGGCATGGAAATGCGCATACGTCTATCGTGAAATCGCAGCCGTCGGGCATGTCGGTCTTGTAGGCTACTATCGCGTCTGGCCGGATGTTGGAGCATTCTTCGCCCCTCCAAAGTTTCAGGTAATGGCGGTTCAGGGCAAGAAGCGAATCTCCGTTGTTTTGGCTTGGCTCAAAATGCGTATTCTCGCCGTAGTCGTCCCATGTAGTCAGCGATACCCAGTCGGCGTCGGCCGATAGCGCAGCCTCCCAGTTGTCGCGCAATGTTTTTGTCCCCAAATAGGGGCGGTAAAATGCGGTTCTGCGCTCGTTGTATCCCTGCGCTATGCTTGCCACAAGCAGCTTTTTTGCGCGGTTCTTAGAGTTGAATCTGTCTATGGCTTCGCGCTGAGCCTTTAATCGCGCCCTCATCGCGTCGGGCGATATTGCGCTTGCCCCGAAATCATAAAAGCCGTCGTAAATCTGCGCGAGACGGTCGAGCTCGTGCGGAGGCTTGGCTGGAGCCGATTCAAAAACTGCGCGCGCCAAAAAGAAGGGATTGTGGCCGCGGTCCCTTATTTTTCCGAGTATCTCTTTCCATTCTTCCGCGCTTTTTGCGTCGGGATTGTATATGAACACGACTTGCCTGCCGTTTACATACGAAGCGTTGCGGTGCATGCCGTATCTTTCCATATATAGGCTCAAAGCCTCGACTATTTCGTCCGGAGGATCCGCAAGGTTGTCTATGCACAAGGCTATTTTAAAGTCGCTTCCCTCGGCCGCCTTAAAGTACCTTTCCATTACTTTTGGTATGGCTTTGAGAATTGGGATATCCACGGATATCCCGTCTATACCGCACTTTTTCGCCCACTCTATTTGTTTTTTTGCCGATGTCCATTTATGGGGATCGCATTGCATTTGCGGGCGTATGAAAGGAGAGTCTCCAAAGGGGAGCATGGCATTTGAAACTCCGTAAGAATTGTCCATATCGAATCCCCACGACACCGCATGGGCCCAACAAAGTTTTTTTTTGGAATCGTCTTTTTGCGCTGCGGGCGCCGGGAGCGCGCAGGAGGCAAATATAAATATGGCGACGAGCAATCTCATGAGTAAAGCCTGTAGAATTGTACTTGTAGAATTTTTTTTATCCGAATCAAGCGAAACTTATGTTGACTAGATTTTGAAATAACTGCTAAAGTACGATATATAAAAAAATATATGACTTTGAGCCCTGAAAATATCTTGCTGGTCGGCTCTGTGATGCTTTTTACCGGTTTGCTGATGAGTAAAATCGGCGGGCGCTACGGGCTTCCGCTGTTGCTCCTTTTCCTCTTTGTGGGAATGGGAATGGGAGTTGACGGTTTGGGCTATCACTTTGACAATCCGGCAACAGCGCAGTTTATAGGCATGATGGCTCTGTCTGTGATACTGTTTTCGGGCGGTATGGAGACAAAATTTTCGGACATTCGCCCTATAATACTGCCGGGCGTTGTGTTGTCGACTTTGGGCGTAGTTCTCACGGCCGCAATAACGGGCTATTTTATATATCAAGTTTCGCGCTGCTTGGATTATCCCTTTACTTTGCCGGAATCTCTATTGTTGGCGTCGGTAATGGCGTCCACTGATTCCGCGTCGGTGTTTTCCCTGCTTCGTTCCAAGGGTTTGCTTTTGTCGCAGAATTTGCGCCCGGTTCTCGAGTTGGAAAGCGGCAGCAACGATCCTATGGCTTACATTCTAACCATAGTGCTGATTGAATACATCAACGTGGGCGAGCTGAATTGGTCTGTTGCCCTGAACTTTTTCATGCAGATATTTGTGGGCAGTCTGATGGGCTATCTAATGGGGCGCATAAATTTATGGTTTCTGAAAGTTTTAAACTTTGGAAGCATGTCTCTGAATTCGGTTTTGCTCGTTGCGTGCGTGTGTTTCACCTTTTCCGCCACCGACAGGCTCGGGGGCAACGGATATCTTGCGGTCTATATAACCGGCTTGATACTTGGAAATTCCCCGGTTTACCACAAGCGCAACATGATTATATTTTTCGAGGCTTTCACTTGGCTATGGCAGATTGTCATGTTCCTGACCCTTGGCCTTTTGGTTAACCCCAAAGAGTTGATTCCCATTTCGGGGCTCGGCATGGCGGTGGGGCTTTTTATGATTTTTGTTTCGCGCCCTATATCGGTGTTTGCATGCCTGTTGCCATTTAGGCGTTTTACGCGCGGGGCGCGCCTTTATGTTTCATGGGTCGGGCTGCGTGGTGCTGTTCCCATAATTTTTGCTACCTATCCCCTCATAGCCGGAATTCCGCATGCCCGCATGATGTTCAATGTGGTGTTTTTCATAACCATACTTTCCCTTGTGGTGCAGGGCATGACCGTCTCTTCCATGGCGAAAATTTTCGGGGTTGCTGTAAGCGATACTTCAAAGCCGCGAAACTTCGACATAGAGCTGCCTGAAGAGATAAAGGCGGCGATGTCGGAGGTGGATATAACCGCCGCGACTTTGGCAAAAGGCTCCACTCTTGGGCAGCTTAATCTTCCGCAGAAAACGCTTGTAATAATGCTCAGGCGCGGCGATGAATATTTTATCCCCAGAGGCCATACGGAACTGCGCGTGGGAGACAAACTTTTAGTAATTAGCGACGACGACTCCAACAGCGTAAAAGACGCCTGCGACAAGCTCGGCGCCCAATACTACTCTATTGGCAGAAATGTTTGACTTGGCTTTTGTCCGCTTTTGCCTTTTTGTTTATGCGCTAATGGCGGCATATGAAAAATTTTATGTTTTTGCATAAAATGAGCTTAGACCATACCTTAGGGGAGTCAAATACTCCTGTTTACAAGCGCCTCTATGTCGGGATCTCTGCCCATAAAATTTCTAAAGGCTTGGGCGGGATCTATAGAGTTGCCAACTTTTAAAATTTTTTCGGCAAAATCCGCGCCGGTGCGGGGGTTGAGAACGCCCTCGTTTTTAAAGCGCGTAAAAGCGTCGGCATCAAGCACCTCTGCCCATTTATATGAATAGTATCCCGCGGCGTATCCAACGGCGTCGCCGAATAGGTGCGTGAATCGCGGAAGAATAGATGGAACTTTGCAGCTGTATTTGTGCGTGTATCCGGTGAGTTCGCGTTCGGCAACGGCGTCGATGTCAGGGGCGTCGATAAATTTTTCGGGATTAATGTGCGCAACCAAGTCGATTTTTGCGAATGATAATTGGCGCATGGCGGCGCTTGCGCCCATAAATTTGCGCGATTTCTCAAATTTTTTAAATAGGGCGTCGGGTATTTTTTCCCCGCTTTTCCAATGTCTGGCAAATATATCCAAACATTGCCTGTTCCGGCTCCAATTTTCCATTATTTGCGAAGGCAGCTCCACAAAGTCCCATGCCACGTCGCGCAATCCAAGGGCGGGGCAGTCCATCATAAAGAAATGGAGCAAATGGCCAAATTCGTGGAATAGCGTTTCAACTTCGTCGTGCGTAAGAAGCGCGGGAGTATCCCCCGAAGCTTCGCTTATGTTGCCGGCTATTACTCCGAGCGCCGGCAGGCCGTCGGCGGCGGGGCGGAGAAGATTCATCCATGCGCCTGAGCGCTTTGTTTGGCGCGGGAAAAAATCGGTGTAAAACAGGCCCAATAAGGCTCCATTGCGGTCGTATAATTCGTAAAGTTCAACCGATTGGTGCCATGCCGTAGGATTATCGGGAGATTTTCTAATTTTTATGCCGTAGAGTTTGCTGCATATTTCAAATAAGCCTTCTTTTACCCTTTCAAAAGGAAAATACGGGCGCAGCTGTTCCGTGTCGAAATCGTATTTTTCACGGCGCAGGCGCTCGGCGGCGTATGCGAAGCTCCATGGCGGCATGGCGCCGTTATCAAGTATTTTTGAAGACTCCGCAAAATCGAAAACTTCCCTCCATTCGCAATAGAAGGCTTCCTCAAAGCGCAAGTGGAGATTCTCAACAAATACGAGACCTCTTTGACCACTTTTTGCCATTCTCTGC
>CALXOC010000031.1 GCA_944389915.1 uncultured Opitutales bacterium
TCGGCGAGATCGGTATGCGCCTCGCCGGGAATTCGCGCAACTTTAAATCCTCCGCCCATATCGAGAGTGTCCACATCGGGAAACTTTTCCACTGTATCAAGGCTCATTCTTGCGACTTTTTGCCATACTTTCGGATCGGATCCGGAGCCTATGTGCGTATGGATTTTTGCAATGGTCAGGCCGTATTTTTTGGCTATCTCCAATATGCCACAAATGTATTCGTGCCAAATGCCGAAACTGGAGGCCGGGCCTCCGACATTCGTGCGGTTTGTCCCGCCGGACCCCAGCCCGGGATTGATTCTAACACCGACTTTGCGTCCGGGAAAAATTTTGCCAAATTCATCGAGCTGCCTGAGCGAACAAGCATTAAACCACAGCCCCTCTTCCACAAGATTGCGCAGGTCGTCGGGCAGTTGCTGCGATGACAGCGATATATTTTTTGCCAGAATTCCGGCGCGCATTGCACGTATTGCCTCGTATGAGCTTGAGGCGTCTATTTCTATTCCGAGCTTCTGAAACAAACGCAATATCGACGCATTGCTTGCTGCTTTCATAGCATAGCGCACGGTCAAGCCGTAGGCGTTCGGAAAGGCGAGGGCTTTTTTTGCCTGCGCCTCCAAGGAAGCTTCGTCGTAAACATAGCAGGGCGTGCCGTATTTCTCAGATATTTCTTCGGCCCTTTGAAGTGTCAGAAAACTCAAATTCTCCATATTTTTAAAATAGACACATTGCAGTATTATTTCAATTTGTCAACCGCTTCAATAATAGCGCTTCGGGTCAGCACAGCGGGCAATATTATGGGTTCCGACTTTGCGCCGGCGGGATATAGGAGATTTAACGGAACTCCCGCGCGCCCGAATTTTTCGAGTTCGCGGCTTATTTGGGCGTTTTTATTAGTCCAGTCGCCGGTGAGCACCTCGATTTTGTGCTTTTCGAATAATTTTCTTACGGCAGCGCTGTAAAGTATCTTTTTATTGTACTGGCACGTGAGGCACCACGATGCCGTGAAATCAACATAGACGGGGTGTCCGGCGGATAGAAGATTTTTTAGATTTTCCTCAGACCATGCGCTTTTTGCCGGCGGAATTTCGAGGCTCCCGCTTTCCGCCGCTTCGGAACTATCGGCGGGAAGGCACACGATAGAAATTGCAAAAAGCGCCGAGAACGCGCAAACTAATACGGCAAAAATGCGCGTGGTTCGCGCATAGTGGGGCAAGGAATAGATGCCGTAGAACCTGAGGCCTATTGACAATATAAGTATTGCAGACAGCAGCGCAACAATAGATGTAGAGCTGAGCTCGGAATAAACCCATACCAGCCAAATGACTGTCGCAAAAAGCGGTATGGACAATATCTGTTTAAGAATATCCATCCAAGCTCCGGGCTTCGGCAAAATTTTTGCCATCGAAGGAAACAGAGAGAGTAGAACATAAGGCGATGCCATTCCAAGCCCGAGAAAGAAAAATATGGAGAAACTCTCCCACGCCGAAGTCTCGGCGGCAAATGCAAAACCCAATGCCGATGCCATAAAAGGCGCCGTGCACGGACTTGCAACAAGAACCGCAAGAACGCCTGATAAGGCCGATTTCACGAGTTTTTGCGCCTTGCTTTCAGCCGCTTCCTCCATGTTTTGCATGCCGCCGCCGGCGAATCCAGCCCCTATTTCATATGTGCCCGCAAGACTCAAAGCCATAGCGAAGAACAATAGGGCCATTAGCCCTGTAAACGCGGGGTTTTGCAACTGGAACCCCCAACCCAAGTTTTCGCCGGCATTGCGCAAAAAAAGCAACAGCGCGGCTAAAATAATAAAACTGGCGACTATTCCGGCGGCGTAGGCCAAAGCCGAGACAATAGACGCCTTGCGGCTTTCGCGCGCGCTTGCAGAAAATGAAAGAATTTTTAGGCCTATCACAGGGAAGACGCAGGGCATCAGGTTCAATATGGCCCCTCCCATAAAGGCCGCCACAAGCATGGCTATCAAGCCCGGAGCATTTCCTGGTGTGCTTGGGGAATTTTTAAGAGACTCACCGACACCGGGTTTAACTACGGCGGGAGCGGAAATTGCCACTTCGGCGGAATCACTCTGCCCGATATGCGATTTTTTTGTTAAAATTTTAAGCTCCTTTTCCGACTTTCCCGGGACGCATATATCCGAACACGCCAACCATGAGGCCTTTGCTTTGATTGATACTGGTTTTCCGTCTAAGACCGGAGGCGCCGCTATTTTTGCGCGCGCTATTCCGGATTTCCCCGCATAGCCTGCTGATTCCATTCCCAAAAAACTGAATTTAGATGGCTTTGACCATTCCAGCGCCAAAAGCGCAAATCCGGCGGGAAGCTCAAATTCGAGTTTTGTAGGCGTCAGGTCTTTATCCGGGTCGGCGGAATATATATGCCAACCCTCGGGAACATTGAAACAGGCTTCAATATCGAATTTTTGGCCGGCCGAAACGGGAGCTTGGGGAGCGCGAAGATCAAACGAGGTTGTTGCCGCGCATAAGAGATTGGAAGAACAAATGGCAAATAAAACTAAAGCGAGATTTTTCATGCTGTATAATATATTAAATGTTGACAAGTTGGCGCATTGAAAAGATTGTTAAGGCGATATGGAAAGTATTAGCTTTCAGCAGGCTTTCGCAATATTATTTATAAATTATACCCGAATATGGCAGGAATAAGATTACTATCCAATGATATCGGCATAGACCTCGGTACGGCAAATACACTCGTGTACGCAAAAGACAGCGGAGTGATTATGAGCGAACCTAGCGTGGTTGCCGTATACAACAACTCAAAAAAAGTTGTAGCCGTAGGCGAAAAAGCTAAAAAAATGTTGGGGAAAACTCCGGGAAACATTACTGCTATACGCCCGATGAAAATGGGCGTTATTGCAGATTTCGACATAACGGAAATTATGCTCCGCTATTTTATCGAAAAATCCTCGAGCAAATTCAACCTCGTGGCACCGAGGGTTGTTGTTGCCGTTCCCTCGGGAATAACAGAAGTGGAGCGCAGGGCTGTGCAGGAGTCAGCCATACATGCGGGGGCGCGTTCGGTGTGCCTGAAAGAGGAGCCCTTAATGGCGGCGATAGGCGTCGGGCTGCCCATCGAGGAGCCCACTGCGAGCATGATTGTCGATATCGGCGGCGGCACTACGGAAGTGGCCATAATTTCTCTTGCGAATGTAGTTTATTCAAAGAGCGTGAGAATAGGCGGCGACGCCTTCGATTCCTATATAACACAATATATGAAAAACGCCTACAACCTCATTATAGGCGAAAGAACTGCCGAAGAAATAAAGATAAATATAGGTTCGGCTTTCCCGCTCGACAAAGAGTTGACTTGGGAGGTGAAAGGCCGCGATTCCGTTGCGGGCCTTCCGAAAACTCTGCATGTTTCATCGCAGGAAATACGCGAAGCGCTATCGGACTGCTTTAAGAAAATTACGGACGTTATCCATGAAGCGCTGGAACAGTGCCCTCCGGAATTGAGTTCGGATTTGGTCGACAGAGGCATAGTTCTTGCCGGAGGAGGCGCTCTTATACGCAATTTAAACCTGCGCATAACCGATGTTACGGGCTTGCCGTGTTTTGTAGCCGACGACCCCTTGCGCGCCGTTGTCAACGGCACTGGGGTAGTTCTGCAAAATTACGACTTTTGGACGAAGGAAAATTCATAGGACTGTGCGTTTTGGCCTGGCGCGATTTTACAGCGTATCGCAATCTGGCGGTTTTTGTGGCGGCAATATTGTGCTGTCTCATTTTGCCGTCGGCGGTCAGAAATAAAGTGCGAAGCCTGTTTTACGAATTTCGGGCCCCCATAGACTCCATACCTTCGCAGCTGAGCGACCTCCAGAAATTTTGGAGCCTGAGTTCCAACAGCAAACGCGAGCTCATAGAGGCGGGGCGCGATCTTGCGCGCATAAATGCGGCAAACACGCTGAAATTGATGGAGAATGAGGCCTTAAAACTTAAAGTCGGCAGGCTTGAAGCGGTATTGCAGCTGCCTTCCGAAGAAAAATTTAAAAGCGAAATAGCGCGCGTTGTACGCCGCGATATAGGTGCATGGCAGCAGCAGCTGACCATTAGGAAAGGAACTCTGCACGGCATCAAGGAGGGCTATGCGGTTATATACGGCGGCGGAGTGGTGGGCAGGATATCCCGCGCCGGATTGTACACTTCAGACGTGATGCTGGTCGGCAGCCGCAAATTTAGAATGGCCGCCCGTTTTGAAAACGACGAGCGCGCAATTATATATCAGGGCGCCGGATCGCCGTCCATGCACAGGCCCTACGGCGAAGTAAGCGACGTTCCGGAAGATTTTAAGGCGTCGGCATCGAACCCTTTAAAACTTGTAACTTCGTCGCTTACGGGCACTTTTCCTGACGGAATTTACATAGGCGAAGTTACGGCCTTGGAGCAGGAAGCCGACGGAATTTTCAAATCCGGAAGGGTCGACTTGAGCCCGGGATTGTCTTCGCTGCGAGAAGTGAGCGTGTTGATTCCCGTCTCTGAATTGGAGCGGCCTTGATATATGTTTAAACGTTTCGATATACTGCCCTGGGTGTTCATTTGCATAAATATGGTTTATGTGTTTATGCTTTCGACTGTGAACACGGAATTAGCACCTCATTTCCGCATATTTCTTCCGGCAATTTTTCTTATAGCTCCCGCAATATACCTCGGATTCCTACCCGCCATGTTTGTGGCGGCATTTTCGGCCCTAATTATTGAAAATTCTTTCTCTGCAAGAACGGGATTGATTTCCGCCATATGGATATCTGCAGCGGCGCTGGCCCATTCCCTGCGATTCAGATTTAGGGGCATGGATTTCTTGTCCATCACCGCAATTATGGAATTGTTCAACTTTGCAATATTGTTTCTATATATGCTCATACTTCCCAATTCATGTAGAGACATGCAGTCATACTTGCTCAGAGTTGTTGCAGATGCGGGAGTTTCCGCAATTGTTTTGGTATTTGCGGGAGCATTTTCCATTAGGCTGCCTGTCTCGCTGATGAGATTTTTCGGCCGCGATGTGCGCATAAACGGAGAGGGAGAATGACTAAAAATAAAAAAGATGTTTATGCAAAGCACAATTCCCGCATTCCGATTTTTTATTGGATACTTGGCGGGGCGTATATGCTTTTAATTTTGGCATTGGGCTATCGACAACTTTTTCTTTACGATTATTACGTTAAACGCGGAGACCGACAAACTTTGAGGAGGGTAGTAGAGCCGGGAACACGGGGGGACATTTATGACAGGAACGGCAAGATACTTGTTACAAACAAGCCTCGATTTTCAGCGGTGGTTTATTTTAACGAAATACGCAGGGAGTTCCGTTCGGAGTATTTGAGGTTGAAGCGCGCTTGGAAGGCGTCGCATCCGGATGAAAGCGGCGAAACGCCAACGGTTCAGCTTTCGGCACAGGCTCGTTCGAATGTGCTTAATTCTTATGTAGACAGGGTAAATTCTATTTTGGGTTCATCGTATAAACTTTCGCGCTTGGACTATGACAGGCATTTTTACGAAAGTCCACTTTTGCCTTTCCCCCTCATAAAAGACCTCAAACCGGTGGAATACGCCATACTTGCCGAAAAGCTCAAAGTGGACGATCCCATTCAGCTATATACGGGTTCTGCCAGATATTATCCCTACGGGGCGATAGCATCGCACGCAATCGGGTATGTGACCAGCAATTTCGACGATATCGATACAAGCGGGATTCCGGGAGACGATCTCAGGACTTATTCTTTTGCCGGCGAGCGCGGCAGGGCGGGCGTTGAAAAAGCTTTCGATGCGCAATTAATGGGCAAGAGCGGCGCTAAGATATGGGTTGTGGATCCTTCCGGATACCAATATGACAATATAGCGGAAGTAAAACCATCGAAAGGGAAAAATGTTGTTACGTCCCTCGACATAGAGCTGCAACAGGTTATAGAGGACGCGTTTGGGGATAGGAACGGCGCGGCAGTAGTCCTCGATATCCGATCAGGCGAAATCCTTTCAATAATAAGCCGCCCAAGTTACGATTTAAACGACCTAACCCCTTACATCACCCACGCGGTGAACGACGATATAACTTCGCGCGGGGCATGGCTGAACAGGGCAACCCAGGGCTTATACCCTCCGGGCTCAACTTTTAAAATCATAACGGCTTGCGCGGCATTAAACTCCGGGCTTCTAACCCCCGAGACCGTCAAAACCTGCACGGGCGGAATAAGGGTCGGCGCGCGGATATTTCCGTGCAAGAAACGCTCGGGG
>CALXOC010000032.1 GCA_944389915.1 uncultured Opitutales bacterium
GTCGAGATTCGCCCCTTTGAAAGACACGTTTGAAAGGTCGGCGTGGGTCCATGTGCTGTTTTTAAGCGACTGGTTGGAGAAGTCGCGCCCGCTAAGCTCGCCGTAGGTGAAATTCTCGTTGTCTGCACGGAGCAATGGGCTTGCTCCAAGCACAAAAGTTAACACCGCAAAATATGCCTTTTTATTCATGAAACGTCGCCTCCGTCCGGATATTTCCACTTTTTAGAAGTTTTCTTTGCTTATTTTATGCAAGAGCTATATTACAAACGTGCAATAATGTCAATGAATTTTTATGCGTCCGTATAATTTTATTTTCAACTTTGCGGGAAACAATTAAATTTTGTTCAATATAACGAAGGCCTACAACGCCCGCACAAGAGGCAATTTTTAGAATTAGCGGGATTGCTTTGGCTGAGATATTGCTGGCAAAGCTTGTAGGATATAATACGAAAATCGAACAATCAGCCAATCCATCTGCAATGCGGTGGCATAAAATACCATTTCGGACATTTTCTGAATAGAGCCATCAAAATAAACGTGGACTCCTAATTCTTTCCTGATAAGCATTTAAAGAAGCGTTAAGCAGCGTTTTAGTCATTTCAAATGCAATGCGATTGAAATATTGTAATGACAGTAAATTTATTCACCTACATTGCCATGCGAAACACGACGCGTTCATTAAAATGGATAAAAAAATATCCAACAAAGCGTCTAATTTTTTAGCCAGCACCCGCTACACGAGTGTTTCCTTGCCGATATTTACAAACAAGCTCATTCTCCGCCACTGAGAAAAAATCTGAGCGCAAAAAAATTACGAATCCAAAGCTAACACATGCATTGGGAATGACAGATTATCTATGTGCGCAATAATATAAACGGCATCACATGCGCGAAATCAAAGGGCAATGCAATAATTGCCTGAAAACATATAAATTCTCCGATTTTTTATTTGTATGTAGAAATTCAACTTCAAAGAAAAAGTAGCTTAGTATGGGCGAACTCATAGGGAAAAGAGTATTATAAAAAGTTTCTCCGATTTATTATTGTCGCTGCAGCAATTGGAATTTGCCAAAATAATTTCTATACCGTCTTTATCGGGCACGGGTATAGATGAATTGTATGATATTTTCCCAAAATCGCATTTTATATAGGCACCGAATGTAGAATTGTCCTGCTTTGTCATTCTCACACTTATCTTCGGCCCATTCATTGGATTTGTAAGTTTTATGAATTCCGAATGCGGCATTTCTTCTCCTGCGTGCCAAATGTACGCCAGATAATATGAACGAACTCCTTTTTCGCGCTTTTGCGAAGATCTAAATTCATCGATAATTTTTTTATACAAATCGGGAAGCTTCTGCTCAGTTTTTTCCCCTATTGTTACCTTAATGTCGTGGCGCATTTCAGGAGGGGTAGAGTTTTTGAGAAATTCCAATATAGGATAATATTTAACTATTTCTCCATGAGGAAAGTCGTTTGTGGATATTATCCATTTCCCCGCGCTTAATTTCAAAGGAAAAAAACTTCCGTTTGTAAAAATTATGAAACAATATTTCCCTGAAGAAATATAACCCTTGATTTGATGCTCTTTTAATTTAGCTCCATAGATTAATACTTTTTTCCTCATTTCGGGTGGATAAAATAATGAAAATTTTTTTCGGTTGCCGATTTTTAAATAGTAAGATGCGTTATTATATACGGAAATGGGGGAATCCCCCGCTATAAGTTTTTCGCCTACGTTGGATATGGGAATATCGAACCAATCGCCATGTATTTTTATTTCGTTTTTAGCAGATGGAATGTTTACTGAGACATCGCGGGGATTATATGATACCGAATCTATACTGGCAGCGTGGGCTAAAAACACAGATATAAATATTACTGCAGATATAAATATTTTCATTTAAGCTTTTAGGGGATCGAAACTTATTGCAAGATGTGAAAAACTTAGTTTTGCGGTTGATGTTTGTAAAGTCAAAAAGCTGCATAGAGTTGTGAATTTATATAGCCAGATAGAAGCAAGTACTATGAAAAATTGCCTTTGGCGAGTTAGGGAAATGGAAAACTATTTAAATATTGCCAAAAGTCTGGCATCTGGCACTAAACCCCGACAGATTGGCGCATATTATGTCAAAGCCGCCCAAAAGCCTCCCTATATTTTTTGAGCCGCGTATAGCAAACCGCCCCAATCCCAATGATTGTCGGGCTAAGATAAATCTATCGACTTGCCGGAAACGGTAGATAGCTTGGTTTTTATAATTGGATTTTTTATGACGTCCCAAAGCTGCAAACTTAGCGCCGAAAGTTCTGATCTTCTTCCGATACTATTTTGCTGAGCGCCAAACAACGCAAGAAATGCTGCCAAAAATTTCAATTTTTTTCGCTGAAGCCTAAATACTCCTTTATTGCCTTTCTTTCCGCATCACGCTGCGATTTTGCCTTTTCTTCATAATAATTATAGAAGGCCTTGTCATTATTGTTCCAAAGATTTTCCTCGTAATAATCTCCGCAATAAGGGACATATAGGTCTATCCACGCGGCAATTTTGTCGAGATCTTCGCGCGAAAGTTTTACTCCGCCATGGCCGCCTCTCAAGAGCTTCATAATTTCGCTTGTCGCCGCACCCCGCTTATAAGGCGGCTGCAAAGTCGGAGCAGATTGCATTCCCAGCCAGTTGATAAGTGGATTTTTAAAATCCGCATATACCGGATTTTTCCTCGATTCAAGAAACATAGGCTGTAAAAGATTATAGTATGCGTCATTAAACTTGCGCTTAGCCACAGTATTCGGCATTGGATAGTCCAACAGGCTGAAAGCACGCACGGATTTCTTTGAATTCGCCTTTTCAAGCTCTATCCATTCTTTGCCCTCCGTCGGCACTATCGAAGCCACGCTTATTTTTTCTTTGCCTTTGACAATCCGAGGAACGCTTCTGTCGTTATGGCAGGAAATGCAGTTTTTATCCAATATGGGCTGTATATGTTTTCTAAAGCTAAAGCCGCCTTTTATGTCATAAAAGGGTTTTAATTTTTCAGGTTTGCGCCCCTTTGCAATGTTTAACTTCAGCGGATTAGGCGTATCTCTGTCGCCATGGCAACCAAGGCACGAATAAAATTCGTTGGGTTGCATAGTTGTCCACGAGCGCATTGTTGTAACCGCAGTCCCATCCTCGTCTATAGGTTGGAAATAAACTGGCGTACGCGCCGGAATTTCAAAATACACTGAGCCGTCGGGCGCAACATCTACTTCGCCTAAAATTTCTTTTGTGTCCCAAGTCCCCTGGCCTAATGATACCGGCGTACACACAAGATTCCCAACCCATACTCCATCTTCCCTGCTCTCTCCAAACAATGCGCCTACTGGAGCTCTGCGGTAATCTAACTTTACAACCCTAATTTTTTTTATTGATCCCTTTCTGACCCCTTTCACTCCGTCGCCGTAATATATATTGCGTATAAATAAATAACCCTTGTCTTTTGAATAATCCACCCTCGACTTTTCAAGATTTGGAATTTTTCTATGCGCAACCGGAACAATTTGATTTGAATCTAAATAGCGATGGCTTGCAACCAATTCTCTGTCGCCGTCAGAATCCATGAGGTATATGCCGTAAGTGGAGGGATAGGAATGGTTGGCGCATTTATTTGGCTCAAAAGTCACAAAAAACAAATCTTCAGACAATGGATACGGATATTGAAATTGAGGGCCGTCTTGCCCAAAAGTATCAATCTTTACAGCCACTGCTTTTTTGCGAGGCGCTAAATACTCCACTCCTGCGGCCTCTTGCCTGCCCTTAGACGGATCTATAAGCGCAAGCTTGCCGCGCTGCCCCGTATGGTGGCCGTGCAAAACCGCTATATACTTTTTAGTGTTTGGAATTTGACGGGCATGGCCAATGGCTGTGGGGAACCACGATTTGTTGCCGTAGACTTCAGTTTGAAAAGTGCCGTCATATTTCATTGAAAAAAGCCCCTGGGTAAAAATCTGCCCTCTGTCGCTGTAATCCCACCTTGTATAAATTACATCACCCTGCTCGGTTACCGTAGGGTATGTCGTGCACACTTGGTCAAAGCCAACCCTGCGCATAAATGAACCATCTCCACGCATCATATAAAGATTGCTAACTTCCGTAAACCAACAATCTGTCGTTTGCTCGCAGCGGGTGGAATTGAAAACTATTTCTCCGTTTGGGAGGTACTTCGCCTCTATGTCGGCAAAGCGACCAAAAGTTAGTTGCTTGATTTTGCCGGTTTCCAAATCCATTTCGTAGATGTGGAAATCGTCTTCCAACAAAGATTTTTTCCATGAAAATATTATGCGCTTGGCGTCATATGAGACATCGGGATCCCTTATGCACCCCGTTTTATCTTCCAGCAACACAGTGCGCTTAATTCTGCCGTTGGGCAAAAATTCCAACATGCACAGTTTTGAGTCGGGAGTAAAGCGCGATTCCGCGCGAGCGTCTGAAAGCCCCTCAGTATAGCCATAAAAGGACGGATCTATAGGATAGCGCTCAACATAGATATATTTTTTGGGGAAAGCGTCCAACTTTTTCAAAAATTCGTTTCTGCGAACATAAAGCGCCTTATGGTAAATTTCAGCTGCAGCCTTCAAAGTCTTTGCCGACGCCGCTTTGCCAGCTTCGTATGTCTTGTTTAAGCGCTCATATATCTTGACAGCCGCCATCTTCAACGCGTCTATTTTCCCGGATTCGTCTTTAGGAAATTTTGACAAATCGAAGCCGAAGTCGCGCAAAAACGCATCGCTTTCAATCGGATAAATTTCGTCAAGCATTCGCCATACGAAACGCTTGAGTGTGGGCGTATTGAAATTATTTAGATTCAGGCTCGCAAGCGCTTCGGAGAAAGGAACTATATGCCCATATTTGTCATATGCCCTAAAGGGCAGAATATCGCGGCCGTAAACCTCTACTTCGGAAAGCGCGCACCATTTGGCCTCTTTTTCATTCTGGGAAAAACAAAGCTTTACAAATGTTGTGGCAGTCTTTGGAAACTTTATCTCCTGAGACTCCGAAGTTTTTTTCAATTTAAAACGTTTGCCTTCAGCTTTTGAATCTGAAAATTCCAATACAAGGTCTTCCCACACACCGTCATGTGGAAAGTCTGCCCTAAGCGTAAGTACAATTTTATCGATTTCAACCGGACGCCCAAAATCGATTTTTATCCATGGATTCGCCTCTTTTTCAGGCCCCCACGACCTATATTTCCAACTGGAATGGCCGAGATTGTTTTTAGAACTTCCATCTATTGAATTTCTGGCTTTGAATATAAGCTCATTCCTGCACTCGCTGGAGGCAGTTATGTGAGGATAATGGATATTATCCGGAGGAATATTATCCTGAAAATCATAGGGATTTAGAGCTAAATTTCTATAAGAATTGAGTTCTTCATAAAATGGAGGAAAGACCTTTACTACAGTTTTGCCAAGCGGAATCTCATTATGCGCATCGGCATTGCTTCTTGGCGGAAAATTTATATGAAATTCCCCTTTTGGAGAATATAAAATAGTTTCCTTCAAAGCGTTGCCCACCTTAACTTTGACATATGCTTGAGAGCTGTCCGGGCCTTTCAAAAGCAGCTTATCAGGAAGGTCTTTAGCTACATGGTAAATATATGTTCCAGGGGAAAGCGGAGTAAGTATGTGCATTCTGCCCTTAGCATCGACACGCCTCAAATCTATATTCTTAAACCGTTCGCCGAAAGTATGCACCGAACGCATCTTAACTTTGTTTTCGCCTTCTTTGGCATAACTAACGACAAAAGCTGAAATTAATAAAAAATAAACGATACTTATCAGAGCGAAAAATCTCGCAAAACTATTTAGCGATTTTCTCATAACCCATTACAAACTATGCAGTTAAAATTTAAAAAAACGTTTTAACACGCCATGGATGGATCGCATCCTTAAAAAAATCCCATATCCCCGCAATCACACAGAATCAATGTATGAAATTTATTTAATTTTGCAAAGACAGCAGAAATTTCCCGCTTCCTCTTGCAAATCAAACTTTTTAATATTCGAAATTCGCATATATAATTGCATTCCCCCATATGGGTTCGGAAGATTAAATAAATATTTTCCCCCTATCAATCTTTATTTTATGAAATCCGCGTTCCCATTGCCTATGCGCAAAACGCGGTTATCGCCACGTTTCATATTTAATATAATTTTCGGCCCGTTCCCCAATTTTTCTCCAGACAAGGCGTCAAATATTTCCTTGTCGGTTTTTAAGTCAATTTCTATGGGACGCACCGTTTTATCTTCACCAAGCGCCGTCACAGATACATACGCCCCGTTTGCATAAACAGATAGCGGTTCTTGGGCATACATATGGGCTCCGGAAATTTTTATCATGTGCCAATACAACTCAAATGGTATGTCGGCAACTCCACAAAACAAATGCTTATCCCGCAACACGACTGCCGGCATGCCGTTTTCATATTGTGCCAATACGACATCTCCATCTTCAAGTTTCGGAGAAAGCAAAGGCGCTACAGTATCTTTAAACCCAAATACTTTCGTAAGCCCTATTTTCTTTCCCTCGTCTGTCGGAACGAGTACGGCTTTTATACAGTCCTTTACTAAATCAACTTCAAACCCCGTCGCCTCTTTCACGGCAGATATTGAAAAAGCATTTTTATTTAAATCAATATAACCTGGAATCCATACAAATATTGCCGCACAATCCTTTGCTTTTCGCCTCATTGCCTTGCGTTGTTTAGCATTGAGTGCAAATTCTATAGAAAATACTGCAAGTTTGGGATTTAGTTTAGGTTTCCCATAAATAAAATCATCGAACAAATAATAGCCTATAGGAAGGGGGCACTTGCCGAGAATCGAGCGGCTCCGCATGAGAGAATTAGTTGTAGCAGCGGCGGTTCCATTAACTCCGCTGTAATATATGGAGCGCTCGTCAGCTACGACCGCGACTTCAGGTTCATAGGGGACAATATTTTCAATCATATCTTTTTCCATTGCGGCAAATTTGGGAATTAACTTCCATAGCTCAGGATCGTAATACCAACCAGTACCAGCCAAGTCCATCCACCAAGATCCCTGATTGCGCAAAATTTGCCGCGCCAAGTCGCGCTGAAGAACGCTTATCGTATCTGTCACATTCCTCAATTCCCGACCGAGCGCGGTAACCTTCTGCTGAGTTTGTGGCGTGCGGTGCGTTCTTATATCTTCCTCTTCAATCCACATTTTGCCGTGGCGAGCGATAGTTTCAACCGCCCCCATTGAGAAGCCCGCATCGCCAATATCTCTGTCAGTATAAGAAACCGGGCCTGTAATAATGTCAAAATATGGAGAATTTACAACCCTCAATAAGCCGTAATGCCCCGTATTGGAAGGGCCCTTGATTCTTGCACCGGAAAATTCGCAAGTGTAGCCATAAAAAAGCACAGAGAGTTTGTTTGGGACTTTTTCGCGAATTACTTTGCCTAAATGTTCAACCATATCCACCATTTCATCTTGGAGAAATGCATTGTAATCGATTATTTTAGCTTGCTTTATCGGATCTAAAATATAGCTGGCTTGGGAACGCTCTTCGCCTGATGGAACTTCCACTCCGGCAATGGTTAAAGACTCGTCATTCCATGCTTTTCTAAGATTTTCGTCGGTTTCGTATTTTTTTAACACCCATTTCTTCCATGCATCTGAAGCAGTCTTATTAAAGCCGTACCAATATTTATCCCACGTTGTAGGATAGTACCATTCGGAAGAACCGCCGCCACCGGGATGATACCCTATGATATTTTTGCCGTAATTTTTTTCACAAAAATCTATGATCATTTTGAGAACGTTTGTGGCGTCGTTTCTAAAGCGCTCCGATGAAACACACGGGAAGCTCGATTTAATTCCCTCAGAACTGGTAATAACGTCGTCCGGATATTTTTCCAACCACCATTTAGGAGGATAAAATCTTATTCTTAGCAATATCTTTGCATTCGGATTAGCTTTTAATATTTCGTCAAGCGCACCTATAAGATTTTTAAAATTGTACGATTTGCCGTCTTCAGGCATAAAGTCAGCGGCTTGTATGGGAAAAGTTACCATGTCTACGCCGGCATCCTTTGCGAGTTTTACCTGCGGACCAACATACGAACGTATTTTTGGTTCCAGAAATTTCCCGTTTTCGCAGATATACATGTCAAAATCAAAATTCTTATTGCCTCTTATCTTTATATTTATCTTATATATTTTGCCTGCGTCGAGATTTACACCTTTAAATATAATGGACGATTTTTTATTAGACAATGATTCGACTTTTAGAAAGTCGGTTCCGTCTGGCGCTTTGCTAAATGAAAAAGATGACTTGCCTTCAGATATAACATATACTCTACTGTCCCTGTTTTTTATATCAAAGTTGTACACTTTTTCCCCTGTCTCAGAATCGACTATATGAAGATCGGAAATTCTGTACTCTAAGGGACCCAATGGGCCATCTATGCGTATTTCACCCTTTTTAAGAGGCCTTGACAACTTAGGGATTTCCACAAATGTATCTACCCAAGAGTTCATATATTTATATGCTTTTCTTTTTGTTGGAGTCCCAAGCATAAAATATGTAGGCGAAACATACAACATTCGCGCGCGGACAGGCTTGCCGTCGACGCTTATTCGCGGCGCCCCCCCGGTATTTTCGACCTTGCATGTACTGCTTTCGCCAGAACAACCTGAAGTTACCAAGAAGTTCGCAAGCAATAAAGACACTATAAAATTCTTATAAAGCATAAACTTTTTTACCTTAGTTAGCGGGAACTAATTAGGTTCGTGCAATATTGTAAAGAAAAAATACCTGCAGCAATTTCTTTTTCAATCTATGGGCAGTTATATTTCAAACTTCTTTAAATTATTTTCAAACACGAGCTTTGTCATGCCCGCAATTCGTAAAGGCAATAATGGAAAGTTGCAATAAAATCTAATCTTACAATGATTCATTAGTACAATAAAATAGTCGCAAAGAGATAGCCTGCAAAGAACCAAAATGCCGTTTAAGCGATATACGCATTAAAGAATATGCATCCACTTGTTTGCAAAATAAACTGCTTAAATGAAAATTAATGAATTAAAAAAAGGGAGCTTCCATGTAGCCCTGAGTTTTGAATTCGGATTGCATATTCCGGGCTTTCCCGTACGGATATGCCAATATAGGCATAAAATTCTTTCAAAAGGCGCTATGAAGTACTTGATTGATTTCTGAATAGTTTTGAAACTAAAAAGCCCAATATGGCAGCCACATAGAATAATATTGCGAAAATATGAAGTTCCCAATGTTTGGAGTGGTTTAGCAGTATTCCAAAAATGACAAGACCAAAGCCCAAAGTATCGCCCATTAAAACTGCGAACAGGTTTCGATTATCACCGAATGCGAAAAAGCCCGATGAAAAACACAATGATAAAACAAATAAAGAAATTAAAAGCATGGGATAAAATGTCTCTGCTCCGAATCCGCTGCCCATGAATGGAACATTCATAAGCAGCATCGATAAAAATGATATTAAAAATAGAACAGCTATTGAAGGTTCTTTCCCTTTTGACAACTCAAACAAATAGGCGGTATAAAGCAAGGGGGCGCCCAAAAGCAAAGCCATTCCAACAAAGTTGTCTATTTTGTAATAAAAGATGCAACAAAAAGATAAAGAGAATAGACATAGAATTACCAGAAATGAAATTATCTTTCTCATTGATGAAATTTTTAAATCAATTTAACAAGTAGTCAATTTGATAATATAGAATATAAAGCACCTGGCTGATTTAAGCTGCAAGTTTATTACTGATTTGCCAAAGTTTGCCAAGCCAAGACTTTCACCATTTGAAAGGCAGACTTTGCAAAAAATATATTGAAAATTGCTTGTGGGTTTTCTAAGATATAAATATACAATTTCATTAACAGCAAGATCTTAAAAATATCTTAAAACAACATTAGAACAAATAAAGCTCATGAAAAAGTTGCCATTTCCTATATTATCAATATTCATAATTCTTGCTCAAAGCGCGGCGCTGCAGGCCCAGCCCAAGGATGCTTCACCACAAACACAAGAAAGGCTTGAACGCGCTAAAGCCGAAGTACAAAGACAAATCGACGAGGGCTTAATTCAGGGTGCTGTGTTTGTTGCAACGGGAATTCCCGCAACGGCAATGGGGCTGCAATGTGTGCATCCCGAAAAGCGACCAATGACTGTGAACTCCAGATTCGACATGGCATCAGTCGGAAAAACTTTCACGGCAGCCCTTTGCTCATTGCTTATATGCGACGGTAAAATCGATCCTGACGCCCCCTTTACAACTTATCTTCCGCAATCGGCGCTTGGGAAGGATTGCGACATCACTGTTCGAGATTTGTCTATGCATGTTGGAGGTTTCGACAATGCAAAGCCCTATAGATCAAAAGACATGAATGTTTTCCACAGGGAGCTGTTCAACAAGCGCCCTGTCAGACCGCGCCTGGAAGCTTTCGATTACTCATGCGCAAATTTTATCCTTCTTGGAAAAATTGTAAATAATATCACCGGAAAAGACTTGGATTCTTATGCCAGACTCCGAATCTGGGGGCCCTTGGGAATGAAACGGACCCAATGGAACCCGCCCGGAGATGGCCCTGATGAGGTTGAGCATTGGTTTCCAAACCGCCCCGCGGGACAACACAACGATGCCGTTTGTTTTAACTGCCCATTTCCTATCGGGAGCGGAAGCTGCTTTTCAACAGCGCAAGATATGATGCTCTTTGCAAACGACCTCTTAGAAAGGAAGACTTTCCCTAAAAAATATTATGATTTGATGTTCACCCCGGCATACGATAAAAACGGAGATAGGCGCAGTTTTGGCTGGGATATGTCGCCTAAGACGCGTCCGGAAGGATTGTCTGAAAAGACCATCTTGCATTCCGGGTTTACCGGTCAGACAATATGCATAGATCCCGAAAATAATTTTGTTGCAGTTGTCTTGACGTCTCGAACGGGCAATCACGAAAAAGCGCGTCAAGGGCGCGCCAAGATAATTTCGGCGCTGTTTGGAAAATAACCGCTTCAACAACTGCAAGGAGCGCCGAAGCGGAAATTTAATTTGCAATGGTAGCCCCGCTTCCATTGTAATATTTATAAAATTTCGATACGAGTTGCATGTTATTTTAATGGAAATGTTGCATTTCCATTATCATCAACGGCAAGCAACGCACTTAACGCAATTAAAAACAAGGGCCTTTTCCCCCCATCTCTATGCAAGAAAATATGCCCAGTAAGGCAAATGCAGTAAAAAACATTTTACCGGTACTTTTCTCTCTGCCCGGACTTATATATTTCAATGTTTTTCTGCATGGATTAAATCCGCCTAAAAACGCAATTTTCTTTTGCGCGTATTTTTTAATAACTGCCGCTATAATATTAAAAGATTTAAAAATACCAATAAACAACTCCCTAAAAACTTATGTCCGCATGTTTATTGCACAATTTATAAGCATATATTTTGCGTACATAGCCGTTTTGATATCGCATTCGATATTGAACGCAACAAGCATATTCGCCAACATATTAAACAGCGTAAAATTTATATTTTTAGGTAGTTTTATTCTTAGCGTATGGAGCATGCCATATGCGCTATGCGGATTGTTCATATATTCCGCCCTGTTATTTGCGTTCTTAAATAAATGCAAATTTAAACGATAGCAGGCTTCAACTTTTGCCAAGTTGAAAATGCTGATTGGTTGCTATGCGCCAACAGCTGGGGACATTAGTTCATGCACCGTTTTTATGAAAGTGTCGTCTTGAAAACTGCTCTTGGTAAGATACCTATTGGCCCCCACTGACAGTCCCCTGTTTCTATCTTCTCCCCGATCTTTGTAAGAAACTATTACTATGGGAATTTTTCTATTTAATGTTCTTATTTTTTTCACCAAAGAAAAACCTCCCATTCGCGGCATATCGACATCGCTTACAACAAGATCGTAGTCTGAAAGCCTAAACATATTCCAACCGTCGACACCGTCAACGGCCATGTCGACATCGTATCCGGCCCTTTCCAATATCTTTCTCTGCGTTTCGCGGACCGTTGCGGAATCGTCAACCACCAGTATGCGCTTCCGGCTGTGCGCGCGCGACTCCGCAGACTTCGGCGACCTTCCTATGGCTCTGCCGGTGGAAACCAGCCTCTCTGCATGAACGGATAAATCGTCAACGTCTAAAATTAAAACCGGATCGCCCTCTTCGTTGAGCGAAGCCGCAGACACGCACGGAATCTTCCCAATGCGCCTGTCTATGGGCCTTACAACCAACTCCGATTCGCTTGGAAGCCCCTCGACTGCAAACCCGTAATATGTTCCCCGAGCCGATATCACAACTACGTAAACCTCGCTGGCGTATAATATTTTGCTTTCCTCGAATCCGAGCACGAGCGACGAATCCACAAATTCCGCCCTGCGGCCGTCGAAACAAAAATACCTTTTCCCATTGTCGTCCTTTATGTCTTCGCTCCTGACTTTTAGTATTCGATAAACCAAAGCCAGCGGAAAAGCGTAAGGCTGGGTGTCTATGTTTACGTTTAGCGCCTTCATTACGGAGCGCGTGATGGGGAGTTTCATGGTTATGCTGACCCCCACATCGGCTTCAGACCTCACGGAAATTGCCCCTCCAACCTCGCGGAGCATGGATTGAACTATGTCCAAGCCCACGCCCCTGCCGCTCAATTCGCTAACTTCGTCGCGGGTCGAAAAACCGGGCAAAAACAGGAATTCAAATATTTCCTCGCGCGACATTTTGTCGAGCATTTCGGGAGTTGCAAGAGACCTCTCTACAATCCGATTCCGTATTTTTTCCTCGTCAAAGCCACGGCCGTCGTCGGAAATCTCGAGCATCAGCAGACCGGCGGAATGCCACGCCTTGATTTTTATGGTTCCAAGCTCCGGCTTCCCCTTTGACAAACGCTCATCGGGGGGCTCTATTCCGTGGTCGCAGGAATTTTTCAGTATCTGCGTTATGGGGGCCTCAAGCTTCTCCAAAACGTCCCTGTCGACTGGGACATCGGCGCCCTCGATCTCCAAGACTATTCGCTTTGACGCATCCTTTGCCAAGTCTCGGACCATGCGATTGAAAGCTTGCACGCCATCGGAAAAGGGGCGCATTCTCCCAACTAAAACCTCGGAATACAATTTGCCAGACAGCGTTACGTTGCGCCGCGAAAATTCGGAAAAATTGCCTATCAGAGACCTCAACTTGCCTATCCCTCCATGCACGCTCTTCCGCAGCTGTTCCAAGCGCGACAGGGAATATTCTCCCGCTTCCGACGCCTCTATGGAATTTAACGCGTCTTCAAACTGGCGCGCAACCTGTTCCAGAGAACTTTTAACTTCCACAAGCAGTTCGCGGAAATTCTCTATGCGCCTGTTTTCTATTAGGCTTTCCGCCGCAAGTTCCATCATGGAATTTAGGTTCTTCGCAGAAATTTTTACGGTGGAATCCCCCGGCGACCCGTGCGGGGAATATTCAGGAGACGCAACACGCGAAGCAGCCCGCTGTGATTTTGGAGATCCCGATTCGACCGCCAAAAGCTCGTTATAAATGCCGTCGAGAACCTTCAAATCTATCTCGGCAAAAGACAAGGCCACCAAATTTTTAAGATAGTCAACGCAGTCAAAAAACACGTCTATATCCGCGCTTGAAAGGGTTATTTTTCTATCCTGAGCCGCAACGAAGCAGTTTTCCATTTGATGGGTCAACTTCACAATGCAATCGAGCCCCACTACCCTCGCCGCCCCCTTCAAGCTGTGGCTTGCGCGCATAAGAGCCTCTATCTTTGAAAAATTTTGGAAGTCGCGCTCAAGCTCCACGAGTCCCGATTCCAATGCAGACAGCCTGTTTTCGGCCTCCTGCAAAAACAGCGGTTTCATCGCTTCGTCGATTTTCGGTCGGATTTTGCCGCCATCGTCTTTGCGGCTGTCAGCAGAAGCGCATTTCATGACGCCCGAGCCTGCACCTTCACCCAAAAGCTCCGGTTCGTTCAATTCAACAAGCCCCAACTCCTTTGCAAGCTCGGAATTCGCTTCGATTTTTTCAAGCAGGGCGTCGGGCGTATCGGAGGCCAAAGACAATATAAAATCAATTATGCGCGCAGCCGCGGGATCCACGGCCCGCTTTGGATCAGCGTGCGCAAAATATCTTTCAAGCTTTGAAAACAAAGCCACAAGCGTATCGAAACCGAGCATCGTTGCGCTCGACCTTAACGACGAGAGCGCCTCCAATACGTTTCCGGATTCGTACGGAGGCTTTAGGCTCTCAGAGAGCTTCGCCCCCTGCGACGCCAGCTCGGTACGAAATAGTTCCACCATGAATTTGTCGGCGCTCATATCCTGTTTTTCAACACTGCCTCTCCCAACAGCTCAAAATCCAGGAACTTAATGGAAGTTCCGTCTATGTTGAAAATTCTTTCCACAAATTTCGAATCCCCTTCCGGCGGCAATATACCGTCTCCATGTTGAAAAAACCTAATGCCTACAAGCGAATCCACCCTAAATGCGAACCGCTCAGACTTGTTTCTGCACACTATTATAGCCGAATTTTCAGACTCGCCAACGCAACTTGACGAAAGCCCCAATACGCGCAATATTGCAATTGCAGCGATAAGCTCTCCGTTGATGTTAACTATACCCTCAATCGCCGAGTCCAAGCGGTGCGGAATGCGGTGCAGCATCTTATGCCTTGAAATCTCCGACACGGCCGACGCCGCAAACGCGAAGTACATTCCCGCGCAGCTGAAAACAAGCATGCACACACTGCCGCTCGGAGTTGCCGATTCCTTCTTTTCAAAAGCTATCTTGCCCGACAGCAAATATTCGTCGGGGACCTTTCGCCCGTACAATCTTTGAGACGCCCCAATGTACGTTGGGCAATTCAGGCAACTAACATGCTTGTCCAATTCCGGACATGTATAGTCGCCCCAAAGCCCCTCGGAGCTCCAACAATGCCTGGCTATTTTTTCTTCGTCATCCATCGGATTTCAAAAATTTCAAAAGTTTGTCAAACGTAACAACCCTCTTTAAATCGGCACTGCTTTCGCCGCTTTCATGCACCCCCGAAACCTTCCCGAACATTAGCGCGAAACGCCCAAGCGGTGTATCCGGAGAATCGAAAAGCACGTAGCACGAGCCAAAGGCAACGGCGCTGCATGCATAACCCATAAGCCGGCTCATGTCAAAAAGCGGTATTTCTTCGCCCCTATAATTTATGCAGCCAACGGGCGTCTTATATCCGGGAAACTTATGTCGGGGCTCGGAAGGCTGGTACGACGGCAATATGGCCAGCACCCTACCCGCATCGATAGAAAGCCATTCTCCGTTTATTTCAAAATCCAAAAGCAACATAGTATCAACTACCGTGAAAATCACCCCTGTCGAAAGAGAATCCCGACATATCAGACGCTATTTTCTTCACTGCCTCCCTCAACTGAGCCCTGCTCGCGCTGACTTCGCGCAACAATCCGGACGCCCGCCTTATGTTGTCGCCCAAGGAAAGAATTGCGTCGTTGATTCTGCCGACATTTTCCCGCTGCGACTGCATTTCGGAATTTAGATGGTCTATCTCCGGAACAATCGTCTGCATGTGCGTAATTATTGAGTCCATTGCAGAAAGCATAACGTCGACATCGGCGACATTCGCAGACATCTGCTCGGAGAATTTATCCATTTCCGACACCCCGGCGGCCACCGCGCTTTGCACGTCGCGCACAATAGTCTCGATATCGGCCGTAGCTCCCGCCGTCTGTTCGGCGAGCCTTCCTATCTCACGCGCGACCACTGCGAAGCCCACACCGTACGCCCCCGCCTTTTCCGCCTCTATTGAGGCATTGAAGGAAAGAAGATTCGTTTCATCTGCAACCTTTGAAATGGTTGTTATAACCGAGTTTATGTTATTGGCGCGCTCGTTGATGATAGACAGCCTTCGCGCCACTACAACAGTGCTCTTCGACAATTCCGACATCGCGCCTTCCATTGCTCCGAGATTTTTGCGCCCCATTTCCGCCAATTCCGCAGTTTCAGCCGAAGCGTCTCGCAAAGTTTCGGAGGATTTGCACAATTCCTCCTCGGTATCCGTTATGTATTTTGCCGCCGATCTGATAGAGTCAGAAGAATCGGCAACTCCGTGAATGCTGTGTTCGTAATTTAACGATGCTTTCTCTATGTTGTTTGCGGTGTCGTAAAGCATTTGTTCGGAATCCTTCATTCCGCGAAGCATAGCCGACAGTTTGCGGACCATGTGGGTCATGGAACGAACAAGCCTCCCCGTTTCGTCATTTGACATGTTGGCCGTCGAGGGCATCGGCATTCTTAGGTTCCCCCGGGAAATCTCCTCCGCAATATTTGTGGCCATTGCAACCCGTTTCAGGAAGCGCTTTGAAAAAACCATGATTGCCGCGACAATTGATATGAACAATATAAATCCCGCCAAATTTCCGTATATGTATTTTGTTACGGAAGCCAATATCACGCTTTCTGGAATAGAGTGTACCAACACCCAGTTCCCCGGGCGAATTAAAGCGTAGGATACGCAATAGCTTTTGCGCGTCTGCGGATCCTTAAAATATATCACCTTTTTTTCGGAATTGTCTATCAGGGTCGAATTTTTTGCAGCGTTGAAAGCCGATTTCAACAAATCCCTATACACGGTCTTCGCCCGGCTGAAATCCATTTTTGAAGCGAGCTTTTCGTCGCGGACAAGCTGGCCGTTCTCGTCTCGCAAGAAACTCACAATAAAGTTTCCGTTTTCGTCGGTATAGAGGTCGTCAATCGACACAGTTTTCAGATTGTCGTATTTAGTGGAGGATATTATTCTGGCCTGCGAGCTTATGAGAAACATCTCCTCCCCGCCCAGCGTCTTTAACGACGACAACATCATCGATAGATTCGACAAGTCGGTGTCAAAAGCCGTCTGCCCGGAAAATTTTCCGTCGTAAATAATAGGCGAGGAATACTCAACCATGAGAACCTTGTTGTTGTACAAATAAGGCTCCGTAACAATAAAGGACTCCTTGTCCCCCGACTCCAATTTCTTGCGCAGCCCGGCGGAATACATAGATACGTCCATGTCGACCAAGGGCTCTATAAATAGCTCGTCGTTCTTGCGCATCCAATATGTTAGATAGCGCCCGCCCTCGCATTTGGCTATCCATTCGTCGATTGAAGTAGATGTCCTGTTTGACATCAGCTCGTACGCGTCTATGCCGCCATTAGCATACGCGTCTTTGCCGTCGCGCAAATTTTTCAGTCCGGTGTCGGTTCTCGAATCGTTAAAGTCGGCATTTACAGTGTAACCTACGCTCCCGCCTATAAACGACGGAAACTCAATAAGCAAGTTGCGTATCAAACGCGTGCTTTCGGGCCTGTTCCCGAATAAAATTTCCGCCGCCGAAGCCGCGCACTTCGACACAGCCATGCCGCGGGTGTTCTCCCTTGAAATTTTTGCGGCTATCGCATCAGTATCCGAAACAAACTTTGCCTCGGCCAGCGATTTTATAGTGTTGTAATTCGAATAACCGTTGACAAATGTAATGGCACCGCCCGCTAAAAATATCGGCAATGCGAAATATAAGAGTATCTTTGTCCGGATTTTCATATAGCCCCTTGAAGCGCGGCTCCGCGCAAATTTAACCCGAAAATTTCGCGCTTCAAATTAAAAGAGCGAACCCCGGGCCATATCAAATTTCGCATAATAATTATACCGCCACAAAGCGCTTGCAAGACTATTTAAACGCCTCTGCAAAATAGCCCAAAAAAGGCGGCACCGCAGAAGGCGCCGCCGCCACAAACAAATCCAGGCCCTATTCAGAATAGGAAGGTTTCACAAAAGGCGCATTCTGAAGATATTCTATACTCTTTTTAACGCTGACTTCAGGTTCGAAGCTGTAGCGCTCCACCTCCACAACTATGTACTTGGCGCCGGCTTTGCCTATGTGCTTAAATATAGCGTCAAAGCCCACCATGCCGCTTTCTCCAAGCTCTTTCCTATCCTTAATGTGAAGGAGTTTGAAGCGTCCCGGATATTTTTCAAAATATTCAACCGGACTTTGCTTGCCCATGACAACCCAATATACGTCCATTTCAAAACCCACATATTTGGGATCGGTATTTTCAAGCATAAAGTCGTACATCAGCTTGTTCTCAATCTTATCAAATTCAAAAGAGTGATTATGGTAACAGAACTCTATTCCGGCCTCCTTGCAACGCCTGCCTATTTCGTTTAAATAGTTGCAATAGGTTTTCAAATCCCTGAGGTTTTCGGGCTTCTTCATCCACGGGAATGCCAGGTATTTCATGCCCGCGGCTTTGTGGGCGGCTATGCATTGATCCCACCAGCGCATGGTTTCATCGCTGAAAGTCCCGCTCTTAAGCTCGGCAGCGCTCAAAAGCCTGTGGGTATGCGACGACAGCACCTTCATTCCGTTTTCTTCTATGTCCTTCTTAAACTCTTCGGGCGTCCTCCCGTAAAATTTGCCGTCTTTATAGCCGGCGGCCTCTATCGACGTATAGCCCATTTCGCCGACCTTTTTAATCGTGGAATCATAATCTTTCTTTATGTCTCCCCGCAGTGAATACAACTGCAGCGCAATATCCTTTTTTGAAGAACTTCCGGCCATGGCTGGAAGCGACAGAGAAAATATCGCAGCCGCAATACAAAACGCAATTATGTTTTTCATAGCTCTATTTGTCTGATTAATGTGTGAATAGGGGAAAAATAGAAGCTAAAAACAATACTTCAAGACTTATTTTTTACGGAGCTCCAGACAATAAAGCATTCTGCAAAACACATTAATCCGCGATTTTTCTTCCACCAGAAACTCCGCTCCACGGCAAACGAAACCTTGATGCTTGCCTTAAAATTATCGCCTAAGAGCGCAATAATTGGGCAATGCCAACCGCAGCCCAAGCCATAAAGGCAAAATGCGACGCTTTTAATATGGCCCTTTCCCAATTCTACAAAAATGCGGATCCCCTATTGGAAGATCCGCGGAATTTGCGCTTATAAAACAAAGGGAATCACTTGCATTGCGCAATTATGGATTTCAAAGCGCGCGCGGAATTTGATAGAGCTTGAAGCTCCTTTGGCCAAAGCTCAAGCTCCAAATGCCTCTCGGCCCCTCCGGAACCCACGACGGTCGGAACGCTTATGGAGACGTCGCGCAAAGCGTATGCCCCGTTTATGGGAGAGGAAAGCGGCAGCACCTCTTTGGTATCGAGTACAACCGCCCTTAAAGTTCTTGCTATTGCCGCGCCCACAGCGTATCCGGCTCCGCCCTTGCGCTTTATTACTTCCGCCCCGCTTGAACGGGTTCTCTCAAAAATTTTATTTTGAAAATTCGCATCAAAACCGGCAAATCCCTTCATTGGCAATCCGTTTATCGAGGCGGAACTCCATACGGGGAACATCGTATCTCCGTGCTCGCCCAAAACAGTGGCCTCCACCTGGGATGCCGGAACTTTCAGCTCTTTTGCTATCAGAGACCTGAAACGCGACGTATCGAGCATGGTTCCGAGGCCGAATACGTGTCCATCGGGCAAATCCATTTCGCGCGAGGCCAAATAAGTTAGAACATCTACGGGATTGGAGACTACAAATATCATCGCCTCTTTCTTATGCCCCGCCTCGCGGATCAAAGCCAATATCTGCCGAAATAAAGACACGTTTCTGTTCACAAGATCCAGCCTGCTTTCGTCGGGCTTTCTTCTTAAACCGGCCGTAATTATAAACATGTCGCTGTCAGCCGCACGCTTGTAGCAGCCCGTGTATATCCGTTGCCCCCCCAGAAGGCTCGAACCGTGAAGGAGATCCAAAGCCTCCCCTTCGGCCGCCTCAGCATTGGCGTCCATGATTTGAATCTCAGAAACGAGCCCCGTGCATTCAAGAGCAAACGCGGCGCACGAGCCTACGCGGCCCCCTCCTCCTATTATTGAAACTTTCATTTTTTGAGCTCCGACATTACCATTTGCGTTATGCGCGCAACAATTTTTTCAGCGTCGCAATCGTAACCGGCTCCCTCGGTTTTCTCGGGAGATTTTGCGCTGCACACGCACGCGGGCCTGAATTCGTCTTTGCCGTTGCATAGCGTGCACTCGGTGAGCCCGGCCTGATCGACCATTCCCATGGACTTGCGGATTTTTAGGAGTTCGGCGGCGTCGCCGTCGGAGAACTTTCTCGGACCTCCTATCTGGAAAGCGAGCATAGACGTATAGCAGTGGGCTTCCACATTTTCCATCTTCCAGAACGCCGTCTCTATGTCCGAGGCCCAAGTCATGACACCGTGGTTTACCATGAATACGCAATCGTGGTCAACGCCCACTTCGCCCACGGCATTGGCCATGTGCTGGGTTCCGGGCGTACCATAGTTGGCCAAACCTACCTGCCCTATGAATATCTCCGTTTCGGGGTTTACGCAGCGCGGCGGAGTCTTGCCCGCCAAAGCAAAAGCGGTAGCGTGCGGGGGGTGAGCATGACAGCATGCCTTGGCCATGGGCTGGCGCTTCATTATTGCAAGGTGCGCAAGAACCTCGCTTGTGCGTTTCCTTCTTCCCGCCAGCTGATTGCCGTCCATGTCGACCAAACACATGTCAGCAACGCTCATTGAGCCTTTGGATATCATTGTAGGGGTGCATAGCACAAGGTTATCGCCAACTCTCACGCTAAAATTCCCGCCGTTGCCGTCGTTGTAATTTTTCCCGTATGAGCGCCTGCCCAAATCGACTATCAACGCCTTCAGCTTTTCTATTTCCGGAGAGAAAAAGAACTTTTCCAACTCCTGCGGAGTCTTCGGGTCGCCCCCCGGCTTCCATTTGTATTCCTTTTCGGGAACCTTGTATTCCTTTGCCCCGACATTCGCGGAGCGCCCGCCCGACGAAACCGCAGCAGTCACGCCCGCGCGGGCCGCCGCGATTTCCCTGGCTTGCGGAGTAAGAATGGCGTCGGCAGGAAGCGTGCCTCCTCCGCGCAGAATCTCGTCGATATCTTTTGCCGTATATACTCTTTTCATTGTCTTTTTAATTTTTAAATTTAAAAGCGAACTACTCTACTTCAGGGTTGTAAGTGTATCTGTCGACTATCCCGACGCTGCACGAGTCAATAGGTATTGGCCCGTCAAATGGAGCGGTTGCCTCGGAGCCCTCAACATAGGAAACTATGTCTCCGACCGTCGCTCCGTATATGTCGTAAACTATGAGGTTCGGCATTGTTTTGGACAGGCGCGGAGCGTTTGCGCGGGCGTACATCGCCCTGTCCATAGGCGATACTATAATAAGAAAGCCGCCCCTGTCCAAGCCTGCATCTTTCTTAGAAAGAACCACCCGACCTATGACGCGTCCGAGCCTCATAAAACAATCCTCCGCATCATTCGTCGAGCACGCAAATTATGGAGTTGCGCATCGGAGATTTGCCGTCGCCGACATATGCGCCCGCTATGCTGCCGTCGGCGAGAATAACCACGCGCGACCCCAATCCGCCTCCGAATGGGCTTATTGCCACTACGGGCTCTCCGCAGTCCCTGCCGCATTCGTCTATGGGTTGGCATAAGAAAAGCGCTTTGCCCTGCACGCTCCTGTGAGCGCAGGAGCTTACAACGTTTCCCACTATCTTCGCCAACTGCATTCGTTAAAAAATATTCAGATTGTCCACCATCACGCACCTGCGGCGGCGCGTAAATGTCTTGGGATTGGATATTCCCTCGCCGGTAGTCGTGGCTATGGAATATGAAAGATAGCCCTCGCCGTTTAATCCGAGGCCGCAAGTGGAGGCTCCGTTTTTCACAAATAGCGTGGTATTGAGCTCTCTTGCCATCTGGGTCATGCGGGTAACGTCCAGGGAATGTATTATGGCGCTGTGCCTAAAATTGTGTTCGGCTTTTTTAGCCGCGGCAACCGCCTCGTCGAAACTGCGCACCGCAACAACCGGAACCATCGGCATCATCTGCTCCTCTATTACAAAAGGATGGTCGGCGTCAGTTTGGGCAAAGAGCATCTGGGCCTTCGCTGACACGCTTGCGCCAGCCGCTTCGGCGAGAACCTGCGGGTCTTTCCCGACAAGATCCCTCTTAAGAGAATACTTGCCGTTCTTTTTGTCGAATACAGCGGAGGTCAGCCTGTCGAGCGCCGACGAAGAACTTTTCTCGCCGCCGTTCGCCTCAAGCGCCCGCATAAATGGCTCC
>CALXOC010000033.1 GCA_944389915.1 uncultured Opitutales bacterium
CTATGAAAGGCAAATCTAAAAAATCAACCTATTCCACAACCTTTGGTGTTGACCCTTCTGTTAATGCGTATTAACCATAAAACTCGTTAACTTTTTCTCAGAACTAAGCGATATCTAATAAACTTTCAGTTTTATAAAGATACGATTCTGGCGCGGCGCTCCGATCGATGCTTGGTACATTGCAGGTATTTGCAATAACAATGCTTAAGAGCTCAAAACTGGCTTCTCAAAGATTCTTCCAGCGGTATCCTACAAGGCGAAATTTTTATCAGAGAGCATAAATTCCAATAAGTTGCCAAAAGATTTTAAGATTTGTTTGCGCGCGATTGATTTGAACTAAAAGCTAAATATTTCCATGAAAAACAGCGGAGGTTTATTCCTTCAACGCCAATAAATTTTGGCTGCATATAAGGCTGTTTGAATGCTTTTTCGGACAGTTTTTAATTCTTATACCTAAATCCTATATAAGGGCGGAGTCAATAAGCGTCCGCAACAAAAAAACAATCGTCAAATAGCAAGTCCGCCGATAATTGGCGAGTCAATATATGAATATGGACACACCGCTTATATCGGGCATTGCCGCGCACTTAAAACCCGCGTCTTGGAAGCATTAGACCGGAGCGCCGCCTATTCTTTTGTTATTATTCTTTTATCGTCGCGCCTAATTCCGCGCAGCCTTTTCGTTTTTATAATTGGCCGAAACGCCTCAAAAATTTTGACATACAGCCGTAAAACTTTCATCTTTATGAGTGCAAAAAACCATGAAACTGCATTGTAAATCTAAAATTGCCATGTTTTAGGATTTATAAAAGTTTGTTTGAGTTTATTTTTTAATGGCCCAAAAATCGCAATTTGTAAGATAGTACAATTTTAAGACAATTTCCATGCGTATTCTACATAAAAATATTATTTAATTTACTTTATAATTAATATAAAAATCAACCTTCTTCGTAATCCCTAAAAAAGAAGTACCTGCGCGCTAAAAATATTATAAAGGCATTTATCAGATAAAATAGCGCCAAAGAGGATATGCCGCTTATCAAACCGAATTCGTCGCGCATCCAACCCAACACCGTGGAGGAAGTCGATCCTATTATAAAGCCTACGCACAACATTATGCCCATTGCGGAAGCCCTATATCTGGGCGCAACCACGTCTAAAAACGAGGCGAATATTCCGGCATCGCACACGCCCCTAAAAATGCCGAACAAGAAAAGCCCCAACATGCACATCGCAAATCCGGACGCGTGCACCATCATAAATATAAAGGGGGCGGCCAATAAAAATCCGAGTATATCGGCGTCAAATCTCACGCTCTTATAATTTCGGGCAGCAAGCTTGTCTATTATTCTGCTTCCCAGCATTACGCCCACAAACGCGCCTATATAGTGCCATATAACAGCGTTAAACGCCGCCTGCGCCATGTCGAGATTGAAGTGCTCGTATAAATACGTTGGCATCCACGTCTTAAAACCGGTGTCCACATAAACCATAAATCCGAAAGCAAAGGAAAGAATTATAGCCGAAGGCTTTCTAAACATCATTAGCGACGCGTCTTTGAGCGAAGCCTTTACCACGCTTCCATCTGAAGCCACCGGTTGGGGGGTGTCGCGCATAAACACGGCTAAAAACAGCGCCCACACTATTCCTATAAATCCGAAAAGGAAAAAAGGCAAAGCCCAACCCGGGAATCCTCCTTCAGAAGGCAGCGCTCCCAAATATCCGGCGACGCAACTGCATATTACAATACCCAAGTATTGTGCTGTTTGGTGTATTGAAAACGCAGTAGATCTCATTTTGGAGTGCAGTTGCCCCAGCAATGAGGACGCCGAAGGAAAATAAAAGCTCTGCCCCGTGCCGTTAAGTATTCCGTATGTTACAAACAATAAACCTATGCCGCTCGCAAAACCGGACAAAAATATGCCAAGGCAAAATAAAAATACCCCCGCTACTATCATCCATTTTCGCCTAAACATATCGCTGGCTATTCCGGCAAATGGCACGCATATGCCGTATGTGAATGTAAATACGGTAGCCACCAGCCCCATGCTTACGGAATCTACTTGGAAGTCGCTTTGTATCTGGGGAATGATTGCATTATATATCTGACGAGTCCCCTGATGCAAAAAATACGCCACCCATAAAAAACCGAGCAGTACCCATTTGTATATTTTGTTTTCTTCGTCGGATTTCATGCTTTTCCCTTTTATTGATTATTTCGCAATCTTGCCTTCGGCGCCGCAAATTAACGGGGATTTCCAAAATCAAGCATTCAATTATTATCATCTGCCGGCAAAAAAACGAAGCAGCCTTGCGGCATGCGCAGTACATTCGTCTATTACCGGGTCCATAAAAAGATCTACCGCCTTGAATTTAGATCCAAGCAGATCTATCTGCTTTCCCACCGATTTTAAAAAAGTGTCCATGTATTCCGTTGCGATATTAATCTTGGACACTCCGTTTTCAACTGCTTTGCGCAGGTCTGGAATCG
Organism: uncultured Opitutales bacterium; assembly: GCA_944389915.1. Lineage (GTDB taxonomy): Bacteria > Verrucomicrobiota > Verrucomicrobiia > Opitutales > Intestinicryptomonadaceae > Merdousia. The sequence goes on from CALXOC010000033.1 coordinate 2,492, forward strand.
GCGTTCCGGATCCCCCGTGAAGAACCAGCGGCAATTCCGGCAGGGCTTCAGATATTTCCCTGCACCGCCCGATATCTATTTTGGGCTCCGACTTATAAAAGCCGTGAACCGTGCCTATTGAGATCGCCATGGCGTCCACTTTTGTGGCTTCATAAAAATTAACCGCGTCTTCGAGCGTGGTAATTGCGTTTTCGTCGCCCATGGCAACATGCCCTATTTCGCCCTCGCATGTCGCGCCGGCCGCGTGCGCAAGCTCTGCAGCCAGGCTCGTGAGTTTCGCATTTTCATCAAATGGCAGCATGGAGCCGTCGAACATTACCGACGTGCAGCCAGAAGCGAGCGCCGCGCCAACTTGGGCCAGCTCTGCGCCGTGGTCGAGATGAATCACCACGGGCTGTTTGGATCTCCTTGCAATGCGTATCAAAGTTCCGGCCAAATCCCTTCCCTTTTCAGACCTGAACAGCCGCTGAAATATTTGAATGATTACCGGAAGCCCCTCGCCCTCCGCCGCTCTTACCGCCGCGAGAGCGCACTCGTAATTGGCGACATTAAACGCCCCCACGGCCCGCCTTTCCTTGCGGGCCGCCGGGAGTATATCGTGCAACGTAACAAGAGCCATTGTGCGCCTCCCCGTAATTACAGGCATTCAGCTGCAAGTTCCACCAGAGTGGATACGTTTAACTTGCTATTGCGCTGAAGCCGCGCCTTTGTGTAGGGAGAAGCCGTTATTATCTTGTCCGACTTCGGATTGTCGGCGCGCGCCTCCACATATTTGGCAAGCTTTTTTACTATCTCAGGATAGAGCTTGTCCAATACGACTGCCCCTTCGGCGCATGTGTACGACTCCTCCGCGTTTGTCCCAAAATTTGCGAGTTCCGCTTTTAGATTAGCGAGCAGAAGGCCCGGAAATTTATACGATCCGCAGTAATTCTTAAGAAAATCGCTCTCAAGATAGTATATCTTTCCGGGCTTCTTAGCGTATTTGAGCTTTAAGGAACAGATGTATTCGCTTGAGTGCATTATCTTTTTGGAAATTGCAATGCCGAATTCTTTTGCGTCGTTTACAAGCAAATCGTACACCGCAGGATTCGATGTAACGAAGATTTTTACTTTTGAATGCGCCGCGGACTCCGCGAAAACTTCCAACATTGCCTTGGCATCAACATTGTAGCCGAGAGTTTTTAAAATTTTGGCCTCAAGCGGAGCGCGGCAAACAGAATATGCCATGCCCGCCTTTTTCATTATTTTATCAAAGGCGCGCTTTTCCGAGGGAGAATCGTCGTTGTCCCAATCGGAGAGATATGCCACCGGAGCATCGCCGCGAATTACGGGTGCCTCAAATTTAGCCTTCACCATATCTACCAAATCCGACACGTTTTGCGGCGCCAACCCCGCCTCGACTATGTCGCGGCGCGCCGCCAATAAAAGGCCGTTTTCGTCAAATCCGTTTACGCAGTGAAAGCGGCATGCCGCCGACAAATCCGACCTGTACACTGTTTGTATGAAATCTGGATTCGCCAAGAGAGCCTTGTCGCGCATAATGCCGTCGATAAAAGCCGCGCGCACCCGCGGCGTGTCCGCCTCCCGGAAACTGACATTTCCCACTCCGGAAAGGTGGCGGCACATAAAACAGAAGCGGCATGCCTTTACAGCGTCCTTAAAATTGTCTATATTCATATTACACTCCTTTAAAACCCATTTTGCCGGGATTCATAATATTATTTGGATCCATTTTTTCTTTTATGCCTTCAAGAATAGGAAAGCTGTTTTTGTACAGGTCCTTCATGAAGCGCCCCAACTTGAGCCCGACCCCATGATGTTCGTTAATTACCCCTCCATTTGCTATGGCGGCCCTAATCGCCAAATCCCAAACGCGGTTGTATAGGGCGGCCGCCTCTTCGGGATCGGAAGGCACGTCTTTTCCTTCAAATATAAAACGCGCATAGAGCATGCAGCCCCATTCGTACCAATGTGAAAAGTGGCCTATAAAGCGGGCCTGGGGGAAGTTCTCGTTTACGGTCTTTTTCATGGCCCAATATACGTCTTCTATGTGGGCGAAATCGGCAACGGTGTCGAGCGTGCCAAAGGCTTGAGGCATGTGGAACATGTAACCTGGATAAAAAAACTTGTACTTGTTTTGCCACCAGAGGTCGCCGCCCTTGCTGCCGAGATCTTTGCCCTTGTATTTCTTTTCCATAATTTCCCGGGCGTGTTTCATTTGCAAATCGACTATGTCCTCTTTGCCGTCGAATCCGAAAACGATATAGGCCCCCTTGCCTATGTCCATTCCGAACACTTTTTTAACATGAGTTATAGTCTCTGTCTCGTCGTACAAGCGTATGGCGCAAGGCTGCAGGCGGGAGCGCATTAAATCGGCTCCGGCGCTCATTGCCGTATGAAAATCTTCAAACAAGTATGCGCGGAATTTTCTGGCCTCCGGCAGGGGATGTATTTTCAAGCTTACCTTTGTTATAACGCCCAAAGTGCCTTCGCTTCCCAAAAACAGCATTGTCAAATCGGGGCCGGAAGCATGCCTCGGCACCGGAAGGGTATTTATTATTTCGCCTGTTGGAGTAACCACTTCGAGGCTCATAACCATATCCTCTATCTTTCCCCATTTAGTGGAAAGCACGCCCGTTCCCCTGTGCGCGAGAAATCCGCCTATCGTGGCGCAAGATATCGAGGCGGGCAAATGCATGGTTGAATATCCAGCCTTGTTTACCGCCCACTCCAGATGCCGCGCTATTATGCCGGTTTCAGCGGTGACAGTGAGCGACTTCTCGTCTATTTTTAAAACCCTGTTCATTCTCTTTGTATCGAGAACTATCCCTCCGTATATTGGAAGCGCTCCTCCCTGAGAACCCGAACCTCCTCCCCACGTTACAACAGGAATTTTATACTGGTTGGCTATCTTTAGAACCTTAGCTACCTCCTCCGCACTGCCCGGATGCACTACAAAATCCGGCTTGGGCGTCTCCATACCCCTGTCGTGCCACATTTCCGGAATCCAGTAATAATCTATGGAATGGCCAAACCTGTCGGCATATCTGGTATTTACATACTCCCTTCCGACTGCGTCCACCAGTTCCGAGTTTATCATTTCAAACATGTAGTTTTTCTTGGGAACCATCATTTTTCGTCTCCTGTTTTTATAAAAAATTACCGCATTTAGATATGTTATTCATTAGCTATATATCAGGTGCTTTTGATGCTTTTCCGTAAATCGGCGCAAGCGCACCGTGCACGGATTTATATTTTTCAAACAGTTCGGCATAGAGTCCAACTTCAAGAGGATTCGGCAAAATGCTGCGCTCGCTCTTAAGGCACTTTACCACGGCCTCTCTGGGATTTTTGAAAAATCCGGCCCCGACCCCCGCAAGCAATGCGCTTCCATACGACGCATCTCCGGGAGTTGGAACCCCCACTTCCAGGCCGAACACGTTGGCCACTATTGCGCCCCACAACTTGCTTCTTGCGCCTCCGCCTATTATGAATATGCGCTTCATGCCCAGCCCCATCTTGTCTAAAACTTCCCTGCAATCGCGCAGCGAAAAGGCCACTCCTTCAAGTATGGCGCGCACAAAATCCCCCCTTGTTGAGGATATCGACATTCCTATAAAGCTGGCGCGCAAATTCGGATCCCAATATGGAGAACGCTCGCCCTGCAAATAGGGGTGGAACATAATTCCGTTGGAGCCCGCCGGAGATTCCTCCGCAAGAGAATCCATCATGTCGAACACCTTCAGGCCTTCTGCCTTTGCCCGGAGCGTTTCCTCTTTAAAAAATAAATCCCTAAACCAGCGTTGGCACAATGCCGCCGCGTTCGTTGCCGAAACGCTGTACCACAATCCGTCTATAACATGCGAATAGGTCAACGCCGCCCCATATGGATGCGGCCGCGAAGTCATAACGTTGACGTTGCCTGCGGTGGCCAGTTTTATTATGCAATCGCCCTCCTCTATCGCCCCGGCGCCGTAATCCTCTACGGCTGAATCGCTGCTGCCGCATATTACGGGCGTTCCGGCCGCTATGCCGGTATCGGCGGAAACTTCCGGCAGCACGCAGCCAAGAACATCGCATGGCTTAGCAAGCCATGGAAGCGCCGATTCGGGAATGTCTGCCAAAGCAGCCAACTCGCCGCTCCATGCCATTTTTTCCATGTCGAAAAACATAGTTCCCTGCGCTTCTATGTAGTCTGTAGCCGCAACTCCGCTCACCAGGTAGCGGACATAGTCCTTTACAAAAAGTATATGCTTCAGCTTCTTTAAAATTCCGGATTCGTTGTTTTTCAGCCACATCATCTGCGGAAGCGTCCATGTTGGCGAAGGCATCTGATATGTTGTTGCAAAAATTTTATCGGCGTAACTGCGCCTTAAAAATTCGCATTCGCTCACGCTGCGCTGATCGGTCCACATTATGGTTTTCCTAAGGGGGCGCATGTTTTCGTCCAAAAGAACCGCGTTGTGGGTCGAGCCATCGAAGGCAAGAGCGCGCACATTGCGCAAATCCACCCCTTTTGAGGAGAGGATTTTCAGCGCCCCGCACATTGCAGGATACCAGTCCGAAGGATTCTGTTCAGACCACCCGATATGCGCATGCTCTGTGGGATACTCAAGCGATGCGTCCGCCACAAGCGAGCCGTCGGAGGGATTTACCGCCGAAACTTTGCACCCACCCGTTCCGAAATCCACGCCTAAAAGTATGTCTGAAGCAGCGCCCATTACTTGCCGACAACCCATTTGTGATCCGGATCCAGGGCGGATATGAGCCCGCGATTATTTTGCCCGCACATTGTCCATAGGTAATACATGGAATATCCCGGAGCCCCGCATAGGGGATGAAAGCCCTCAGGTATAGCCACTGTATCGTAATTTTTTACGGTGTAGGTCTCGTCTATCCTACCGTCGGGAGTGTATATTTTCTGTATGCCGAAACCCTGCGGGGGATTAAACAAATAAAAATATGTTTCCTCCATGTCTATTTCTTCCGGAGGATTGTCGAAATCGTGGCGGTGGGGAGGATAGCCCGACCAGTTTCCTGATGGTATCATGCCCTCGCCTATGTAAAAGTGCTCGGAGTTGAACGTCTCGTCGAGAATTACTGTGGCATTCCGGGTGAAATTGTCTCTTCCGAGGGAAAAAGTTCGCGTCATGTCCGGCCTTATCAGCGACGGCTCCGCTGTGTCGCGGCTCGCGGGAGAATCGTTCACCGCTATCTCCAAAGAGCTAATTGCCGTAATCTCGTAAGCCGTCCCGCGCGGAAGATAGACCGCGTATGGCTTTCCCTCAAAAACGCTCATTCGCTCGCCTATGTTTTCAAAGCAAAATTTTTCACCTTTTACGGTGCATTTTCCGCCTAAAATCACGAGCGCGCTCTCAAATGATTTTGTATTTCCTTTCCAAGTTTCACCCTCCTGCAACCTTAAAATGCCGAACGCCGTCAGCTTCATTCCGTATTCGCCGAGACCGAAGACTTTATTGTAGCCGGCCTTGGGATTTAAATGCGCCAGAAACTTATCCGAACTCATTATGCTCTCCTTCCTTTATTTTACAACGATAGTTTCTATATCCATGACTCTGCAATACTGTTCGAGCTCGTCGGATATGTCTCCGTAAGCCATCGAGAAATGGTGCTCAAAACCATTGTCGAAAACGGTGCGCCTGAGCTTGTCGCATCCGGCGTCGAACTCCACCTTCAGCGGATTTCCGCGCACGAACAAATCGGTGTCTAAGCCCGTACCTGTGGCTATCAACATTCTAAATCCGGAGCCGTCGCGCGTTTCGCCAAGGCGCGCAAGAGTAAAGCGCCCGGGCTTTAGCGGAAATTCGTTAATAGCGCCTTTCGTGGGCACGGTGGAGCTGTTGTTCAATCTGCGCTCAAAGCCCTCCCTGCACAGGGAGCATGGCGCCGCGCCGCAGTGCCACAGCACGCCGTAGTCGCCCTCGCAAACGATGAGGTCGCAAAAGAAGGGATCCTGTCCGGAAAGCTCGCGCTCCAATCTGAGCATGACAGCCGCATACACGTCGCCCTCGCAAACTGTGAGGACGCCGTGGTTTGTCAGGTGCCCAATGGTTGAACACGCAAGAAGCCCGTAGAGGTCGTCGCTTATTATTTCCGGCCAGCACCTAAAGGTAAAGGTGTCAACAAGAAACTTATCCCTGAGTCCGCAAACGGCTGCGTACAACGCAGCGGACTTGCGCACATTTTCATCGCTTGTCACGCAAGCAGTGGCGTCTCCCCTGACTATGGCCTCGGCCTTTTCAAGCTCTGCACCGCTAAGCTTTTTGGCGTCGTTTATAAGTTCGAGCATTGTAATATACTTTACTTCGGGGCCGAGTTTATCGCGCAAAAGCATCTCCGAACACGACGACGTGTAAAATCCAGGAACGCGCCCGCCAATGCAGCCTATGCGCATTTTGGATACGGCGTCCATGGCGCGTGCCAAGCGCACATATTTTTCAAGCTCCTTTGCCGTCTTCTCAGCGCCGACGTCGCCGTGCACATGAAAATAGGGAATGTGAAAGCGCCATAGGAAATGGGCGTTCATATTGGCCGCGCAAAAAGAATTTGCCCTCAGGCGGCCGCCAGCGGGGTCCGGCTCCGGAATAGTCCATAAGATGACCGGAACCTTTAAGCGCTTGGCATAGAGAGGCACGATAGTCCCAAGCGCAAAAGTCGCCAAAAAAACAACAAGCAAATCCGGCCGCTTGGCTTCAAACTCCTCGAGGAGATTAACCGCGCGCGATTCCAAATCTATCATTGAGTCAGGTCCAAAGACCTCAACGCCTTCCATGCTTGAAAGCATCTGCTGCGCCTCCGCCCTCTGGGCCTCCATTATTTCGTTGGTCCAGTTTACTTTTGTAAGCGGTAGAAACCCTATCTTGAATTTTTTTGCCATTTTCATTCCTTCCTTTATTTGTTCTTGGACAAAAATTCGTCGACTTGCGCGCGCGTCGGTATGCCGGCGCGCCCGCCCAATTTTAAGCACTTCATTGCCGAAACCGCCGCCGCAAAACGCTGGGACTCATACAAATCCCCCGTCTCCAAATAGCGAATGGCAAAAGCGGTGTGAAATACATCGCCGGCGCCCGTAGTATCGACGGGCGCTATTTTAAAAGCCGGACAGCGGACAAATTTTCCAGTATCGAAAACCATCGAGCCCCGCTCTCCCATAGTGCAACCGCACACTTTCGCCCCTATTTTTGAGAGCTCGCGCAATGCGTCTTCAAGGTTATTCTTGCC
>CALXOC010000034.1 GCA_944389915.1 uncultured Opitutales bacterium
AATTCGACGCGGCATAGTAGGTGCTGGTTTTTTCGTCGTAAATGATGTAAAATTTTTTACACGCGCCGGGCATTCTAATAAACATATTTTTGCTATCAAGCATGGCTGTTTTGCCGTCGGCGGAAATTTCATACATGGCGGCAATTTCGTCTGTTATGCCGTGGGTGCGAAGAATATTAAAAACTTTGCCGTCTGAACGCCGCATAACCATATTTCCTTCGAGCCAACCCACATGGGCGAGAGTTGCCATATCCTCGGGTATGACTACTTTTGACGACATAGTCCAATTCTTTGCGTCCAGCAAGTCGGAATCCGCAGGCGCAGACATTACCACCGAATACATATGGCACCAGCCCTTTGGCTTAGTATATCCGGAAATTTCGGCGGAAACATAGATTCTGCCGTTTGCAATGGCTATTGGGTTGGTATTCGCCTGCATTTTGCGCCTGCAAATAATGCCGCTTTTTTCATCTTTTGCCACAGTCCAAGTTTTTCCTCCGTCGACAGATTTTTTAACTACGAATCCGCAATGCGGTATACCGGCTCCTATAAGGTACAGGGCGTTGTTATGGTAAAATAGCGGCGCCCATTCCTGCCCGTCGACGCGCCCTATTTGCCTCCAGGTTATGCCCTTGTCCTTAGATTCGTATATCAGAGTGCTTGAACCGGACTTTTCCTTCCAATTTTTCCCGAAAAGGTCGTGTGAGGCAAGGTAAGTTCCGTCTGGAAGAATGCAAATAGATGGCGAACCGAGAAATATTCCTGAAGTCTTAGGGGAATGCGCTATTACAGTTCCGGGCACTTTTGAGAAGTCCAATTTTCTGTTTTCAGGGCTATTTGCGGATACCCACGATACATCACGGCCATAATTTGAAAATTCAGTTCCGTAAGACAATGCGCATAGGAGAATATGGAAGACAATATATGCTGTGGCAAATCTGGCGTTGGCTGAAAAAATGTTTGATGAGTGTATCGCTGTCATAAATGCGGTTTTTGTAAAATTGTAAATTAACACGCTACCGCGCTTATGTCAATATGTTGCGATTTACCCAATGATATAAATTGCAGCTCTCAACATTGTAGCTTGGCCTATGCGTCGGGCCCGGCAATATTAAGATGCCCCGCTTTTTCACGGCATAGCATGGAGCGGGGAAGAGACATGCATTGTTGGCGCATCTACATGCAGCGGCGCTATGGCCGTTCGCTGGAAGTTATTATTACGCATGTTTTATGTTCTTGCTTTACACACAGAAATATCGGCTGCCTATTATTGCAGTTTGGAATGGGATTAAAATTATGCGCATTTATATTTTTGCTGCAAAGGCGCAAAGCCAAGTGTTTCGGCGGGCAATTCTCAAATTTGAAACCCATATAAATGGAAATTTTGTATTTTGTCCGCAGATTTCTTGGAGAAATGTTCTAATCGGTTTTTCCCATGTCATTATGCTTTTGCGGAATTACATTTATCGTGCGGCTTTTTGCGCCGTTTTTATGGAATGGCAATATAGTTTCGTAATTTTTCCCCTCAAATGTGTATGAAATTTTATACTTGCCATAGAATCCGCGGAAATCAAAAGAATTTACGGGTTTCTCGGTGCCCGACTTCGTAGTCCAATCTTCTTTTATAAGCTTGCGCAGGACGTCGTAGGATTTCTTTTTTGTGAAGTCAAAATTAAGTATGCCCGACTTCCATTTGCCCTCTGATTTGCTTGTTCCATCTACGGTATGCCACCAAGTTATCGAGTTTACCGCAGGGTGGCTAAACCATAAGCTGTAGAATTTTTCGGCAATGTAAGCCTGGTTTTCTTCACCCACGGGGCCCTCCGGCAGTGCGGGAATGGTTATTTCCGTTATTTGCAGGGGAAGCCCAAGTTCAGCGTAAAGATCGAGCACATAGAACATAAATTCCGGAGTATACTCGTTCCCTTTTAAAATTTCAATCCACATGCGTTCGGAAAATATGTGGAGTTGCAAACCTATCTCATCTACCTTGCAACCCCTCAAAAGTAGGTTTTGAACGAGCAGATATAGAGGGCTGTATTCGCGGTTTTTATAGCCGTTGGGCCACGCATCCGCAAGTTCGTTGTATGTGAAAACAGCGCTTTCGGGCAGATGCTTGCGCGCCTCTATAAAGGCTTTATAGACGGCGTCTTTGTGCATGAATTTACGGACGCGGCTGTCGTAGAAAGAGCAAAATTCGTTTGCTATATTCCAATATGGTATTTCTTTGCCGAATCGCCGGCACACTTTTTTAATATAGCTGTCGGAGGCAGCGGCACAGTTTTCGGCGCTCATATCAAGCCAATCCGGTATATGCCACTGTTTGTTGAACCACATGAGACAATGTGCGCGGTATGTGAGATCGAGATCCTTGAATTCGTCGAGTACGAAAGCAGGCGGCGGACGGAATCGCATGTAAGGCGAGTTCTTCTCAAATCTATATACGCCCGGCTCAGGCTCGTAATATTTCCATAGCAAAGATATGGTTGCCCCGTTAAAGAGGTCCTCCCATATTAGTTTTTTCATGGTTCTGACTCTTTGCATGTCCATGTTTCCGCTTTCGTCTTGAGTGGCGGAAATAGCCATTGTGGGAGCGCCAAAGACAAATTCGTGGCGCACGAGGCTCACATTGAGGTTTTCAACGGGCCTGTCGAATTTTATGTTAAAGTCGCCTTTGCGGTTTTGCTCAATTCCCCTGTTTATTCTGTTCTTTACGTATGGGGATTCCCAGATGTTTTTTAGCTTGTTGGAAACTTTCATTTCCGCTTCCAAATTTTTTTCCGCCGGGCATATTGAAGCGCATAAAAGCAGTATT
>CALXOC010000035.1 GCA_944389915.1 uncultured Opitutales bacterium
GAGGTCGGCGAAACTAAATGGCAAAAAGCGTTTGCCGCCGCATGCGGCTCCCCCAAAAGAGAGGGCTTCAGAGTGCGTTTCGGTGCAATAGACGTGGGATTGCTGCGCAAGCATGGAATAGAGCGCATAGTCTACGCCGGAGAGATAAGCTTTAAGCCCGAAGTGGCCGCGCGCAAAAAAGGCCCTGAAAAATTCAGAGCTTTCAGCATATTTCCGCCGGCTTCGCGCGACATAGCGGTAATAGCCAAAGAGCAGGAGAGGGCGTCGGACGTATGCAGCGAGATTATGAAAGCTGTAAAACAGGCGCTAAAAAAGGCCGACTTTGAATTGGAGAGCGTCAAACTATTTGACACATACAGAGGCAAAGGCCTTCCCGAAGGTTGCAAAAGCTTGGCTTATGAGTTAAAATTCCGCTCTCTGGAAAAAACGCTTCAAGCCGAAGACGTAAATAAAATTTTCGACGCAATATGCGCCGAAATATCAAAGAAGCGCAAGCTCAGGGTAGCTTAAGATGTTCCGCAAAAAGAACGGGACCAAGGCCGACGAAAACGGCGAAATGAGTTTCCTCGACCACCTCGAGGAGATGCGGGGTGTGATACTCAAAAGTGTCATAGTTCTGATACTGACATTCATAGCAGTATTGACTCTGTTCAATTATTTCAACGCTTTGATGATGCATCCGCTCAATTCGGCCAAAAAGCTGTTGGCAACGCTCTATTCCACCCCCATCGTGAAAAATGACGTGCCAAACAGATACGGCCCCGTATATGTGCTCCCCGAAAAGGGCAAAGACTCCGACATGAAGGGCCCCTATTACATAGTCCTAAAAGACGGGGGCACTCTTCCCGGCGCCGACAAGGCAAATGGAACGCCCGACTGGATAGCAGACGTAAAATTGCGCTCAATGTCCTTCACGCCGCCGATTATGGTATATTTCTATGTGGGCGCCCTCGGATCCGTAGGAGTGTCACTGCCCTTCATATTGTACTTTGCCGCCGGATTCATAGCGCCCGGTTTGACGCAAAGGGAAAAGCGCCTCCTAAGGCCCGGAATGTTCGCCGGCGTGATACTTTTCTGCCTCGGCACGGCATTTGCGTTTTTCGGCATACTGCCGATGGGAATAGCGTTTATGACATATCTTTCAAACGTGCTGCAGTTGGAAATGTTTCCTGACGCCCAGTCATATTACTCCCTCGTGATATTTGTGACCGCCGCGATAGGCATAACTTTCGAGCTGCCCCTGGTAATGGTGGTTCTGATATACCTCGGCATAGTAAAAGTGGATTGGCTGAAGAAAAACCGGCGCCTGGTGATAGTATTGCTGCTGATATTTGCGGCAATAGTTACTCCGCCGGATTTCATAACGCAAGTAACGCTCGCAAGCCTCCTATACATGATGTACGAAGGAGCGCTGTTTATAGGCGGGCGCATGCGCCTGAAAAAACTCGAGCGCGAAGCCGAAGAGGAGAGGCGCCAAGAGGCGGAAGACGAGGCGGAGAGGAAAGAATATGCCAAAATGGTGGCAAAAGAGCGCCTCGCCGCGCAAAAGGAGGAGGAAGAGCATGAGCGCGAGTATGACGACCCCGCCGACTATGAAGTAGACAGATCCCACTACGGCGGCGAAGATGACTATATGGGCGATTACGGACTTGAGGAATATTCCGACGAAGATGCGCAAATAGATTCGTATGTGGATTACGGCAGGTTGTCGCGCAACGTTCCGGATTTCTCACCGAACTGGGATTTAAATAGGAAAGACACGAGCTTCTTTGCCCCCGACTGGACTTTGAACGACAAATCCCTGCAAAGTGCGGCCGCCGCGGGCGGAGAAAACACCTCAGGCGAGAAAGATTCCAACCTTGGGCCTTTTATAGGGCAGAGCTCCGAAGAAAAAGTTTCCGAAATCGAAAAGCCGGCCGATAATAAGGCGTAGCAGGCAATACCAACAAATGGCAAAGCACGGAATAATATGCAACAAGTTTTGCGCGGCCGCGGCTGTCGCCGTAATGTCAGTTGTATCGTCCTGCCAAAAGGCGCCCGAAATAGAGCGCGGGGAATATCCCCTGCCGAAGGGAGTGGAGGTGTCAAAATGCACGCCTGGCAGGTACGGCGGAATATTTGTGCTTGCGGCGGCGCAGGAGCCCAAGACTTTCAACCCGCTGATATGCACAGACGCATATTCTTCAAATATAATATCCATGATGCTATCACCGCTTGTGAGCGTTGATCCCTTTACAAACGAGCCAATTCCGGCGCTTGCGCAATCTTGGGAAATCGGGGACGGAGGCAAAAAATACACCTTCAAGCTTCGCGAGGGCGCAAAATTTAGCGACGGCGTCGAGATTACCGCCGACGACGTTATATTTACATTCGACACCATATTCGCCCCCTTAACCGACGAAAGCGGGAAAACTCTAACAGACAAGGAAACGGGCAAAGCCCTATTGCGCTATCCATCGCGGTACGCGGGCCAATACACAATAGGCGGCGAAGCCGTAAAGTACCGAAAAATCGACAAATACACTGTGGAATTCCGAACCTCCAAGGTATATGCGCCCTTCATGGTAGACATAGGTTTCGTTGAAATTTTGCCCATGCACAAGCTGAAAAAATACGCCGACGACGGCTCTTTTCAACAGGCCCTCTCTACAAAGACCGCAATATCATCGCCCGAAGAAATAGTCTCAAGCGGCCCCTTTTCGCTATTTTCATACAAGCCCGGCGAACGCTTGGTTTTGCGCCCCAACCCCCACTACTGGCGCGCCGACAGCCGCGGCAACCGCCTGCCCTACATAGATTTTTTAATATACAAGTTTGTGGCGGACGCAAACACTTCCACAATATTGTTTGCAACCGGCCAATGCGACGCTTCGGCGATTGCTGCCGACGAATACGCTTGGGTGAAGAATTACGCCCAAACATACGATTTTAAAATCTACGAGCGCGGCCCGGACTCAGGAATATTTTTCATATGGTTTAACCAGAATCCCGGAAAGGGCCCGGACGGGAAACCCTATCTGAGACCGAAGAAATACAAATGGTTTGCAAACCGGAATTTTAGGCGGGCCGTAATGATGGCTATAGACCGCGGAGGCCTCATAAAGGGGGTATGGTTCGGCAGGGCGCAAAAACTGCACAGCATAATAAGCCCGGCGAATAAGAAGTGGTATAATCCGGACGTGCGCCAATACGCATACGATCCCGAGGGGGCGCGCTCTCTTCTGCTGAAAGAGGGCTTTAGTTACGATGCCCAAGGACAGCTTGTTGATTCCGAAGGCAACGCGGTGGAATTCGACTTTATTGTTGCCGACGGCTCAAAAAATTCCTCGAATATGGCAACCACTTTCGTGGCGAACATGAAAGCCATAGGCATAGGCGTGAAATTGAAGTTTATGGACTTCGGAACGATAATTTCCAAGATAGACAACACTTTTGACTACGACGCCGCAATGATGGGATTCACCGGAGGCGGAGATCCTTCGGGAGGCAAGGCCATATACCGCTCCGACGGATTTTTGCATGTGTGGAATCCGCGCCAAAAGAGCCCTGCCACCGCATGGGAAAAGCGAATAGACGAAATCATGGACCTGCAGGAAATACAGATGAATCCTGAGGCCCGAAAAAACTTGATATTTGAAATGCAAAGGATTTTCTCCGACGAGCTGCCCCTGCTATATCTCGTAACCCCCATGAGTTATTCCGGAATATCGAACAAATGGAACAATGTGCGGGTCCCCCCCATAGCTTCGATAATTTGGAACATAGACGAATTGTACTTAAAGGCCGAAAATTAAATGCTGAAATTCATAACAAGGCGCGTGCTATCGCTAATACCACTAATGCTGGGAATAAGCATGCTGGTATTCTTGCTAATGTATCTGGCGCCGGGAGACTTTTTGAGCGAGGCCCGCAATTCAAAAGACATAAGCCCGGAAATAGTCAAGATGGAGGAAAAGCGCCTGGGCCTCGACAAGCCGTGGTATGTCCAATATGCCAGGTGGCTAAACGGAGTGTCGCCAATAAAGACCGGCTTATTGCTTCCCGACAACGCCCAAGAGCGCCCATTGGTTTATTTTGGGCCTCCGGACTTCGGATATTCTTGGAGCTACAAGATTCCGGTGCTTGATTTGATAGGCCAACGCCTATTCCCTACCCTCGCCCTCGCTCTTGCGAGCACGTTTTTAGTATATATGGTGGCTATACCTCTCGGGGTTGTAGCCGCGGTAAAACAAAATTCTTTCTTTGACAGGCTAAGCGCTTTTCTGGCTTATGCCTCGCTTAGCATACCATACTTTTTCCTGGCTCTTTTGGCCGTGTTGTTCGCAGCCACAACGGGCCTGTTCCCCACCGGCGGGCAGGTGTCCATATTGCATGATTTTATGAGCCCGCCGGCTCAATTATGGGACTATATAATGCACTTGGCGCTTCCTACGCTTGTGCTGTCTCTGGGCTCAATAGCCTCCATGATGCGGGTGATGCGGGGAAATTTTTTGGATTACTCAAAGCTCGACTTTGTCACAACCGCGCGCGCCAAGGGCTTGTCGGAAAAATCCATAATGTTTAGGCACGTTTTAAGAAACGCCATAAACCCGATAATAACATCTTTCGGATTCGCCTTTGCGGGACTCCTATCCGGCGCGCTGCTGGTGGAAAACGTAATGAATTATCCGGGTTTGGGGCAGCTCATCTATTCGGCGATTGTAAAGCAAGACCAATATGTGGTTATGGCCGGAGTGGTAATAGGGTGCGCCATGCTCGTACTCGGCCAGCTCATAGCCGACATACTCTTGGCGCTCGCGGATCCGCGCATCAGGCTCGACACGGAGAAGGTTCCATACAGGGCGCTTTCCATCATATTGGCGCTTATCCTGGCGCTGACTGTTTTGCTAACATGGGCATCCGAGACTTTCCCCGACTTTTTTAAATTGTTAAAAACCTCGGCAACGTATCTCGGCGCCGGCATCTTAGCGCTAACGATAATATTGCTGGCGATAGGCCTGCTGTGGGCCGCGCTGTTTTTCAAGAAAAATCTACTGCCCCAAACCATAAGGAATGCCCGCGGAGCAACGGCGCTGGCAGTGCTTGCTCTCATGTATTTGGCCGCAATTCTCGCTCCTTTTATAGCGCCATACGACCCTTCAACGCAGTGCCTCGACAAATCTTTCCATCCCCCTACGGCAGTATTTTTCAAGGACGGTTCGCTGCGCGTAAAAGTCTACCAGAATATAGATCCGTCTATTGCAGAATATAAGCCGGTGGAGGGAAAGAGCTTAAAGCTGAATTTCTTTGTGAGAGACCATGCCAGCAACTACAAGATATTTGGGATTGTGCCCTTTAATATCCGGCTATTCGGCGTTGAATCGGCAGAGCCCGACGCCAGAATATACCTGCTGGGTTCTGACTCGCTCGGGCGGGACGTATTTTCGCGCCTGTTGTACGGAGCAAGAATATCATTGAGCATAGGCTTCATAGGCATAGCCATAACAATGGTGTTCGGCTTTCTCGTGGGGGGGCTTTCGGGGTACTTTGGGGGAGCCTTTGATTTTGTGGCCATGCGCCTGGTGGAATTCCTAATGGCAATACCCGGGCTCTATCTTTTGCTTGCGATGCGCTCGGCCCTGGCTCCCCATTTTGACAGCGCGCAAATGTACCTGATGATAGTTATAATTCTATCCTTCCTCGGCTGGGCCGGAACCGCGCGCGTCATAAGGGGAATGTCTCTTTCGCTGGCAAAAAGCCAGTATGTCCAGGCGGCGCGCGCTATGGGTGAAAATCCCGTAAAAATCATATTGAAGCACTTTTTGCCAAATGTTCTCAGCTATTTGATAGTGGGAGCGACCCTTTCAATCCCGGCCTACATACTCGGTGAGGCGGCTCTCTCATTCCTGGGTTTGGGCATACAGGAGCCTTCGGCGTCATGGGGTCTCATGCTCGCCCAGGCCCAAAACGACACGAAAGTGCTAATGCTTGGATTCTGGTGGCTGCTATCTCCGGGCGTGGCAATTTTTGCGGCGGTGCTTGCATTCAATATGCTCGGAGACGTGTTGCGAGACATTGCCGACCCCAAAAAGGACACATGAGAATTTTGACTCTTCTGATATTGGCAATATTTGCGCTTTCGCGTTCATTTGCCGCCGATTCCGCGCCGGGCCGCCAAGATGGCGCAAGCTCTACCAAGCCCTCATCTACGCTATTACTGGCGGCTCCAAGGGGACTGTTCGAAAAATTTACGCATCTTATGCGAAAAATTTATCCCGACCCCCGGCTTGAAATGCAGATGGCATTTACCCTCATGCCATTGGGCTATCCTTCATTTAACGGCGTTTCAAGAAGCAAGCCCATGGCTATATGCGAATTCGACACCCCCTCCGGCCCGGCTTACACAATCGCAATATCGGCTTCTCCGGAATCAGAAGTGTCGCGGTTTGCGCACAGTTTAAAGCCTCCGGCTGAGAGAATAGATGAATATCTGCTTCTGCAATTTCCGCCTAATGGGGACGCAAAAATCAATGCCGGGCGGGCTAAATCGGCAATCAAGGCATTGTCTAAAAACACCGATTTTATAAAAATTTTTGCAAGCGAACAAAAGCTCAACGACATTTTGGAATATTTAAATTTCAATCCCGAAGTAAAAGAATTTTCGCGGCACATAAAGAGCATTGCCCTAACGCTTTCTCCGCAAAGCGATTTCATAACGCTTAATATTGCCCTAAACCTAAAAGCGGAAAGCAGCATATTGCCGCTTCTTTCAAGGGCTAACTTCCAAAGCGGTAACGAGGAGCTCAGATACATAAATCCGGACGCCGCATTTATTGCATTTTCATCTTTCTGCACCCCAGGGGAGCCCGTTGCATGTGCATTAGACGCATATCCCTCAAAAAGCGCATTGCGGAATCTTGCAAACAAATGCAATTCTTCGTTTGCGGCATCGTTTTTTTTTGACGGGGAAAAATACACATATGTAATAATATCAAAAAGCAAGGCCGCTTTTGGCGAACTCTTAAAACTGCTTTCAGAGAAGCCCCCTTGCAGCTTGGGCGCCAATGCGGAAATAACGCACACCTCGCATTCCGAAGGCAAATTCACCTACATTGCGAGCAAGCCAAATTTACCGGATATTGAGCCAACTTATACCGCTATATTCGGGGGATTTAAAATAGAAGGGAACAATCTCCAAGAATTCTTGCGGGTACTTAAAAAAATAGATTCGCACGACGCCCCAGATTCGGAGTTTGCCCTAAAAAAATATTTTGACCAGTCGTCCGAACTCACATTTGTGTTGAACAATAACGCCCTTTTTACCTCAATATTGGGAAGAATGGGATACTCTCTCACAAACGAGCTGCAACACGCAGTATTGCGCGTGAAGTTCAGCGCATCCCGCATAGATATAAGCACGAATGTTCACTACCAGACTCTGCGCGCCTTTGCGGACCTTCTCAGGCATTCGACAGAAAGGGAACAGGAAAAATGAACAGTCCCGAACCGAAATCCGCGGCGCAAGTGGTTTTGTTCAGCGGCATAGACCGCGAGCTCTCATACGAGATTGGAGATTCCCTCGCCTCAAAGATAAGGCCGGGCTCGATGGTTAAAGTACCCCTTCGCGGCGGAATTTCCGAAGGCATAGTGGTTGCTATAAAGCCCTATTCCGAAATGCGGGATAATTTCAAACTAAAGAAAATCTACTCGCTCGTGCAGGACGAACCCGTATTGACGCCGGATCTTGTAGACCTCGCGTTCTGGATGAGGGACTACTACTCCTGCCAAATTCAGACTGTTTTTGAAAGCATGATTCCCGCGATAGTCAGGGCCGGAAAGGGAATGTCTGAAGCCCGCGAAATATCGCTGTGCCGCAATCCGGAGGCTTCTGAAATCGATAAATTGAAATCGCGGGCTCCGCGCCAGGCAAAAGTATTGGAATTCATGCTTGCGCACAAATCCCCCATGCTTAAGTCGGCCCTATTAAAAATCAGCGGCTGCCCGCAGCAGGCGGTAGATTCACTCATAAAAAAGGGCATACTGCGCCAGTCAACGAGGGAGTTGAAGCGCCCGGCTTTCGAAGACGACCTGGCGTCGGCCGAATTGGTCTCAAAAAATCCTCACAAATTAAACGCCGAACAACAGAGCGCCCTCGACGGCATCTCATGCGACATTTCCTCAAAAGAATTTAAAACCAGGCTAATTTACGGCGTAACCGGATCGGGCAAAACCGAGGTGTATATGCGCGCCATGAAAGACGTTCTCGACACCGGCGGAGCATGCGTATTCCTGGTCCCCGAAATAGCGCTCACCCCCCAGACGGTCGGGCGCCTAAAAAGCCGTCTCGGAGATTACGGACTTGTTGTATGGCACAGCGGGCTCAGCGACGGCCAGCGCCTCGACGCATGGCGTTCGCTCGCCCGCGGAGAAGCGCGGGTGGTGGTAGGAGCGCGCAGTTGCATATTCGCTCCCGTTGAAAACCTCCGCCTAATCATAGTCGACGAGGAGCACGACAGCGCATACAAACAGGATAAGGCTCCGCGCTACAACGCCAGAGACATAGCCGTTTACAGGGCGAAGCTTTGCAAGGCCGTATGCATTCTGGGCTCTGCTACGCCCTCCTTGGAGACATTGGCAAACGCAAAAAGCGGAAAATACGGGATATCGCGCATAGCATCGAGAGTCGACGGGCGAAGTATGCCGCGCGTCT
>CALXOC010000036.1 GCA_944389915.1 uncultured Opitutales bacterium
GCTTGTGTTTTACGAGCGAATATTCGGGTTCTGCGGATGTCGTGCCTTCTTCGTAGATTCCCAGAGGCGCGCTAATAGTGCCGGTGGGAGCTATGCAAGTCACAAAACTATTCCTAAACGTCTTCGCGTTTCTGACGCCATCCCACATGTCTCCGGCCGCCGATATAACTTCCGCCCATTCGGCGCCGACTGAAAGGTTTTCATCGCCTATGCTCTTTTTAAAGCCTGCTATCGCGTCGGCGGCTGTAAAGGATTCTTCCGATGGAAGATTGTTTAAGCGGCGCCCCGAAGGCTTTATGCCCGCAATCTTCTTAAGCTCGTCGTTCATGACGGAATGCATGTTTATAACACGGCGCATGCTTCCCTCTATAAGCGGGAATTTGGCAAAGGCCCCGAGGGTGAGGCCGAGTTTTGAGCTGACATCGTAACAAGTGGAGGTCAGCAGCGAAGCGAGAGCCGCTGCTATGATTCTGCCGTCGGCGGAATCATAGGGAATTCCCAGGGACATCAGCAATCCGCCTATATTAGCCATGCCTATGCCGGTGGTTCTATAATTTACCGTATTAATAGCGATTTCCGGAATGGGGAAACCTCCCTTGGTGACATTCATGTCGGCGGCCAACATCGCAATTTGAATTGCCGCCTTGAATTTGTCTATTTCAAATTTTCCGTTTTTGTAGAAACGCAATATGTTGAAAGAGCTAAGATTGCAGGAGCTGAACACCGGCCCGAGGTATTCGGAACACGGATTGCTGGTCTCTATTTGAAGCTCGTCCCTGAAAGTGCTCCAAAAGTTTATTATGTCGTTATTATGGAGCCCCGGCTCCGCATTGTTCCATATGGCGTCCGCCATAATGTACAAGAGCTCTGAGGGATCGTATTGGCGCACTATGTGCCGAGGATCTTTAACCCAGCGGGTTGCATATTTTTCCCCGTTTTTATAGGCGAGCCAAAAACCGCTTTTCATGGAGACCGTATGGTTTGCGTTTTGGTTTGAAAGCGTCTGCCCATACACAAGGTCATCCATTCCCGGGCTGAAAGACTTGTCTACAATAAACGGCGTAGACAGCAGCATTTTTGCCGCAATTTGCTCCTCGGGCGAACCGTCTTTCAATTTCTGTTCCGCAAGTTTGCGCAGGCCATAAGTTACGTTGTGCTCGCACAATATAACCTTTGCCAATTCCTCCTGCTTGAACTTTGTGTGCACAAATTCAAACACGTCTGGGTGGTCCGAATACATTACCACCATGCGAGCCGCGCGGCGCGTCTTGCCGCCGGATTTTATGGCTCCCGCCATTTTATCCCAGCCCCTATCGAAAGAGAGCGGTCCCGAAGCGGCTCCTTTGCCCGCTATGGGCTCGCCTTCGCTTCGTATTGACGATATATTTATGCCTACTCCCGATCCGCTTGAAAATATTGTGCCTTCCGTATATTGATGCTTTAGAATGGCCTCCATTGAATCTTTTACGCCCAATATAAAGCAAGCGCTTGCCTGCGGGTTTGCATAGGCATTTACGGATTTTTTCGCCTCGACGCCCTTTTTAGTTTCCACTCCATAATAGGCGTCGTTGCCCCTGTTGCCCAAAATATCGCGCAAATCGGGACGCCCCCAACGCCACTGTTCCCACTGTCCTATGTTAAACCAGACGGGGCTGTTGGGCGCCCATATTTGATGAAGCAACATATACTTCATCTCCTGATTATACGCCAAAGCGGATTTCTCGTCGGCGAAATAGCCCAGCTGGAAGCCCCATACCGTGTAAGTATTGGCTATTCTGTCGAAAATTTGTTTTACCGAATCCTCGTATTCGGGAGTCCCCGGATCTTTGCCGAATATATATTTGCTGACGGTAATCTTTAGTGCGTTTTCACCCCAATGCGCCGGCACCTCTACGTTCTTTCGCTCAAATACAGTTTCACCGGCGGCGAACATTTTTATATCGTGGCGCACCCATTTTGCGGTGTCGTATGCAAAAACTCCCTCTTTTGTAAAAAATCTTCGGATTTTAAATCCGCCAGAAGGTCCTTTTTTGCCCAAGTCTAAAGTCTGTTTGCCGTCGACGATGATTTTTGCCATGATTTTGATTATTTCGAATTTAATTGGTTTTTATAGAATCAGAAAATGAACACCGCGCGATATAGAAAAGTAAAGTGTCATATCGCAACTTGGCTGCGGTGCGGTTCCCTGAGGAATAAGGAACCCTGCGCTCAATGTTTGCACACTTCTACGCAACTAAGTTGTCGCCTTGCATAAATCGCTTTGGCGGGTCTTCTTTTCGATTCTTAGTCAAAGCCCAATAGCTATAGCTTGTCAATGTTAATTCAAAAATATTTATTTTTTTATATATGATTGAATATCAAATATTAAACCTAAACAATATTTGCATTTAAAGCGCGGCTTTTGAAATATAAAAAAGTAAAAAAAGCAAAGATTTTTCTTGAAAAACGCTTAAGCCTTATTGAATCGAAGTTTCAAAGGATTTTGCACTATTTTGGAATTTTTTGAAAAAAATGAAATAATCGATAAAAATTTCAGCGAAAGCACCGCATTTTTCCCTCAAAAAGCAAGAAGGCCAGCCGATAAATTAGCGAAATTCGGCCCTGCCCCATATGGACAAAGGCAAAGGATATCCATTTTTTGCCGACAGTGCAAGCTCGCCGGCTTGTACTCTAAATCCGGGTATTTTTCCAAAATACTCCTCCAATATATTTGCCGCCATTATGGGCGATGCCTCTATATTATAAAGAGTCAATAAAACGAATATTGGCCGCTCCGCCAGAATTTGCGAACACGATTGCAATAGTTCGGGAAGCATCTTTTCCAATTTCCAAAGCTCGTTCTTTGGCCCGCGCCCAAAAGCGGGTGGATCCATTATTATGGCGTCGTAGCGCTCGCCTCTGCGGACTTGGCGCTGAACGAATTTTAACGCGTCGTCAACCAGCCACCGTATGGGAGCGCCGTCAAGAGCGCTCGAGTGCTGATTCTGGCGCGCCCAGTCCACCGAAGGTTTAGACGCATCGACGTGCGTAACGGCGAACCCCGCATTTGCCGCCACGAGTGTAGCGGCACCCGTATAGGCGAATAGGTTTAAAAGTTTGGGCTTTGCAAGGGTTGCATAGGATTTTGAGCGCGCAATATAGCGCCAGTGCGGCTCCTGTTCAGGAAATACGCCGAGATGCTTTGAGCCGTTCATGAACTTGGTATGAAACTTTATATTGCCATAGCTCATAACGGGAGCATGGGGTTTCCCATAAAACTTCCATGCCGAATTTTTTTTGTCGTCGTCGAAATAGCGGCAATCCGCCTTTCCCCACAATTCCGGACGCTTAGGTTTCCACCAGGCTTTGGGTTCGCTTCTTATTGTTACGCAATCTCCAAAACGCTCCAATTTGAGCTTATTTCCCGTATCCAGAAGTTCGTATTCGCTCCAGTCGGCAAATTCTATTATGTTAAGATCAGACATTGAGCGTTGCAATAATTGATTTCAAATCTACTTTGCCTTCGTATAACGCTTTTCCGACAATTACACCGTCAAGATTGTCGTATTCGCGGGCCAGATTGTTTAATGCGGCTATGTCGCCCTCTGAAGACACTCCGCCCGATGCTATCAGCTTTGCCCCATATGGGCGCAATATTTCTAACATTTCACGCTGCGCGGGTACATTTGGGCCCGATAACATGCCGTCTGTATCTATATCCGTATAAATAAAAGTACTAACCCCTCCCGCAGCTAATTTTTTTGCGAGTTCTCCGGCCGGAGACACAAGTTCAAGCCAGCCGTTTATGGCTGCAATTCCGCCTTTTGCATCTATTCCGACTGCTATTTTTGAGGCATATTTTTCTGCCATCTCAATGGCAAAATCTGGATTTGTGCACGCCTTTGTGCCTATTATAGCGCGGGACACCCCCGCATCAAAAGCGGCCTTTATTGAATCTTCGTCGCGCATTCCGCCGCCAAGCTGAACAAACATTCCCATAGACGAAATCTCTTGTATTATTTTAAGATTTCGCATTTTCCCTTCGAATGCCCCGTCCAAGTCCACTACATGTATAAACCTGCTTCCCGCAGCGGCAAAATTTTTTGCGGCATCGGCAGGATTTTCAAAATAAATAGTTTTATCGTCCGCGGCGCCTTTTTTTAGGCGCACACACTTTCCTTCTTTTATGTCAACAGCAGGATAAATCTTCATTTTGCCTGCTCTCCGTCAGAAACTACTATTCTAAAGCCTATCATTCGATTGCGCTGCTTCGGATCGACGCTTATCTTTTCCACGCGCGCTATTTCGTCTGTGGAGGATTGCGAATTTCCGCCCATAACTTGGACCCTCAAAACATCGCTATTGCCGTCTGGCTGTACAAATTCGGCCACATTGCCTATGAGGTCGTAAAAACCTTTGTCGTTGCGTTTCTTAGATGCAACGGGTTTTGTCGTTCCGCTGCTATTGAGATTATTCCAAGATATCTCATTTATATCGACATATCTAAGCGACCCCAAACAGTCCAAGAACTCTTTTTCAGTAGGCAGAGCCACTTTTCTACCCAATATCCAGGAAAGCCTTTTATTAAATCTATTTACATCGTCAAATGTAACAGATTCGACAGGATTTAGGGGGTTTTCGGCATATCGGCTGGGATTTTCCTGCATTACGAGCGTAAAAAGTTTTTGCGTAACTTCCGTATTTAACATTTTTTTCCCCTGCACCCCCACTAACGGAATGAGATTTGAATTTACAAGATTCTGTATCTCAGGAATATCTTTTAACATAAAATTTATGTATCTCAAGCGCAAAAGGAGATCTGCCCCTATCATGCTGCTTTGGGGGAAGTCGTGTTTGAATTGCTCGGCTTTGCGAAGAAGGTTTTGCGATATTTCCGATACTTCGCGCATATTTCCCTTTCGCAGAGCCGAATCGAGAGTTTTCTCCTGATTGAGAATTTCAACGCCAAACTTCCAACTAAAAGTTTCGGAGCGTTTGCGTTCAAGCTCCGCTACAGATTCCTCAGACGCATAGCGGCTCTTCGGGAATGTTTTGTTTATTTCTTTTTGTAGCTCTAATGCATCGCCGTATGCCTCTGAGGCCAGCAAATAATCTTTATTTTCCAGAGCGCTTTCGGCTTTTTTGATATATTTGCGCTTGTTTTCGTCTATGCTGGCGGATTTCAGAGAGGCGAGTTCAACCTCAAGACGCTGAAGCCGCGCATAATCGCTATAATGCGACGATGGGAACTTGGCGTTCATCTGTGAAACTAAGTTTATTGCGCGCTCAAATTCGTCTTGGGCTTTGCGCCAGTTGCCGGAATCGAGAGCCGCTTTTGCGGCATTTTCCGCATCCACGCTTTCAGTGTACATCGGCAAGGCCATAATCATTTTTGCCTCTCGAGAATATACTACGCTTTTTTTAATATCCTTATATTCAGAAAGCGGATAATCGCTATTTATAGTCGATTGAACATCGTATGCTTGTTGGTATAAAGCGCGGGCGCTATCATACTTTTTTGCCTCGAAGTCGATTTTCGCGCGCTTTTCCAAATCGGCTACAATATCGGCAAGCGGAGCTGCCTGTATATTTTGGAATCTTGTTTTGAGCTTTAGAAGTCTGTCTGCGGGAGTGCGGTCGCGTATGCGCGACTTTTCTATATAAATTTCCTGTATGGCTATGGCTTTGCGAAGCTTTTCAAGAGCCCCTTCAGTTACTTTGCCGAGAGCCGCCTCTTTTTCGAATTCGGCTTCGAGGGTTTCGGACTCCTTTAAGAGTTCAAAGCTTTCTTTATCCGGATCGACAAAAGCGTAATCGTATTCCGCTTTCTGCCCGGGCGAAAAATATGGCAGTATGTAGAAGAATGCCAATACTACAGTGGCTGCAAGAATTGTGTATATGAATTTGAGAACAGTCATAGAGATAAAGCCGCAAGTTTGTTGATAGGTATAGAAAAGTCAAAACTGTTTTTGTTCGTCTTTGCCTATTTAAATAGAACAAGGCGCCTTTTCCCCATCAAAAGTTAAGCCATCTAAAAAAAATTCTTGCTACAATGTCAAAATTTAACTCTCAAAGCTTATTTTCGAGAAACTAAATATCCATAAAAATTGCATTTATATATTTGTCCGGTTAATATTTCTAAGCATAGGCAAAGTTTTATTTATTTTCCCAACTTTCTAAATTCAAATAACATTGATTTCAACGCATATGTTTTGATGGGCTAAGAAGCCTACCTATTTCGCGCAAATATAAGCGTGGCATATTCCAATAAACTCTTGCCGGAAAAATCATTACAAATCACGGTCCAAAACGTCTCCAAACTCTATAGATGAGGCGCCAAATTTCCGTTTAATTTCAATAAAAGCATGTTCTGCGGCTTCGCGGCGCGCCGAGTTTTCAGTTTCCGGGTCTGAAAACAACTCGCATTGAACGGGCGCGCCTTCGCCCGATAAGCAATGCCCGCTTATGCCGAGCATCCTCACCGCACTGCCCATATCCCACGAACGTTCCGCAAGACCCATTGCATATTTCACGAGAGTGGAAATGGAATTTGAAGCTTTGTCGATGCGGCATTGCCGGGTCATATATGAGAAATCAGCCCCCTTTATAGTTACCTGCATTGCGGAGCACTTTAAGGCGGCGTCATTCAAGCGCCGAGAGACCTTTTCTGCAACTTTTGTAAAGCCTGCTCTAATATCTGCCTCTCCAAGCAAATCGCGCGCAAAGGTTATGGAATTGCCTATAGACTTGGCTTCTTCTATTGCGCCATAGTCGGAGACGGGCGAATTGTCCTCTCCGCGCGCATATTCACGCATGGTTCTCCCAAACTTTCCAAAGCGCAATTCGAGGGTGCGTTGATTGGAGTCGGCAAGCTCGCCTATGGTTTTTATGCCCATTTTAGCCAGCGATTCTGAAGTTGAGCGCCCGATAAACAGCAGATCTTTTGCGGGAAGCGAACGTATTAAATCGAGAGATGAGCGGTCAAATACCGTCGTGGCGTCGGGCTTCTTGTAATCGCTGGCGAGTTTCGCAAATACTTTGTTGTATGAAACCCCCACCGATATCGTTAAGCTGAATTCTTTTTTAACAAGCGCTCTGAGGGTGTCGGCAATTTGCTTGCCACCGCCGAATAGCTTGCGGCTGCCGCCCACGTCGAGCCAGGATTCGTCTATCCCGAAAGGTTCTACCTTGTCGGTAAAGCGTGCGTAAAGGGCGTTTATTTTTTTTGAATATTCCGCATACTTGCCGTGGCTTGGCGGCAATATTATAAGTTTTGGGCACTTTCGCCTCGCTTGCCAAATCGCCTCGCCGGTCGAGACCCCATAAGATTTTGCCGATTCATTTTTTGCCAAAATAATGCCGTGGCGATTTTTCGGATCGCCGGCTACCGCCATAGGATTATCGCCTATTTCAGGATGGGACAGGGCTTCAACCGAAGCGTAAAATCCATTTAAATCGCAATGTAAAATTGTCCTATCTTCACCCATAAAAAAGTCTAATAGAATAATGCTAAAAAACTATTCATATGCCACAAGAAAACTTTAGCAAAAAAACCTCCTGAATTCAGGAGGTTTTTTATAGCTAACAACTATTCCTTTGTTACGCTCACACCGGGTCCGGGATAGAGCAGATAATCCCTTGCCGGCACGGATTTGCCCTTGTATCCAAACGGGGATTTTGAGTAGTTTGTAACAACTTCGCTGCCGTCGCCATATACAGTCAGATATACGTCGGGAGCCAGCTGCTTGTGGTCCTCCATGAACTCCAGCTGCAAATGCGACATTTTTTTATACTCGTCGTGCACCAATTTTACCTTGTCCGTATCTTTTGGATTAGTCCAACCTCCGTAAAATACCGGCCGCCCTCCAAATTCGGCAGTATGCAAACGCCCCATTATATACCTATCGCTATTGGGATCGCTTAATCCGTAACCCGTATCGGAAAAGAATGCAGTGCTTGGAACTATTCCGTGGTATACGAGCTGCCAAATGGGCGCCCAGCGGTCGAGCATAGGCGGAACCCTATTTTTGTGTGTAATGTAAAATGCCCAGTCGAGATATTTTATCACA
>CALXOC010000037.1 GCA_944389915.1 uncultured Opitutales bacterium
CGAAAACTTTCGCCATTATCTGCACATATCTGCTTTAATATATGAATACACGGACATTCCTCCGCATCTGCGCCGCCGCAATTCCCGGGACAATACTGTTTCCGCGGGCTCTTTTTGCCCAGTCACAGAAAGTCATGCTCGGCATAGACGTTCTCGAATCCCGAAAGTTCGCGCCGATAGCGGGGAAAAAAGTGGGGTTGCTCACCCACCCTGCAGGTGTAAACCGCTTTGGGACAAGCACTATTGATGTTTTAAGGCGCGCCAGGAACGTAAAGCTCGTCGCACTATTCGGGCCCGAGCACGGCATATACGGAAATGAAAAAGCGGAAGTTCCCATTCTCGATAGAATCGACAGCCGCACGGGCCTGCCTGTTTACTCGCTCTACGGGAAATACAGAAAACCCACGCCGCAGATGCTCAAAAATATAGATGTGCTCGTAATCGACCTTCAGGATATTGGCTCGCGCTCATATACTTACGCAAGCTGCATGTTGCGCGCCATGGAGGCCTGCTTTGAAAACGGCAAACCAGTAGTTGTCCTCGACAGACCAAACCCGCTCGGTGGGATAAAAGTCGACGGCCCGGGGCTCGATATACAATTCAAGAGCTATGTGGGAATGTTCCAAGTACCGTACGTGCATGCATTGACCATCGGGGAACTCGCAAGGCTTGCAAAATATACGAAAAATGCCATGGAAATAACGTCAAAAGAGCAGCAAAACGGCAAGCTGACAGTTATTCCCATGAGCGGCTGGAAACGCTCAATGCTATGGACCGACACGGGGCTTAGATGGGTCGGGACAAGTCCCGCCGTGCCGACTGTCGCCGCGGCAATGGGCTATCCTATGACGGGGCTCGGCTGCCAACTTGGCGGTTTCCAACACGGATACGGCACTCAGTACCCATTCAGATTTCTGACTTTTAAAGGCAAGACTCCGGAGCAAGTTGAGACTGCCTTGCGCCGCTGCCAAATCCGCGGAATCTCGTATAAAAAAGCTTCAGCAAAAAATGCGCGCGGGGAAAAAATCGACGGCGTGTATGTCGTGATAACGGACTGGAACTCCCTAAACGTCACCGAGCTGAGCTTCCATATGATGCGCCTGGCATGCCAATGGGGCGGACGGGGCGTTTTTGCAAATGTTTCGGAATCCCAAAAATCGCTCTTCAACAAGCATACGGGCTCGCAAGAATGGTGGAACGAAATATCAAAAAAAGGAAAGGACGCTGACGTAAAAAAATTCATTGATAAATGGAAACGGCAAGCTCTCGCTTTCCGCGAAGAATCAAAAAAATTCCACCTCTACAAATAAATTTACCGAATCAAGAAAGGATAAGTTCAATGGATAGGAAAAGCGCAATATTTACGCGCCGCTCGGTCAGGGTCTACGATCCCTCCAAGCGCGCCACAAAAGAGCAAATACTGGATATTCTCGATGCCGCAATGCACGCGCCAACGGCAATGAACAAGCAACCCTGGGAATTTGTTGTTGCCACAGATCCGGAAGTTGTTAGCGGAATAACAAAAATACACCCATACTGCGAATTTCTGCCGGACGCCGGAAGCGCAATTATAGTGTGCGGAAACCTCAAAGAACAGTTTGAAATACCCGAAGGCGGATACTACCAATACGACTGTTCCGCCGCCGCGCAAAACATATTGCTGCGCGCCAAGGAACTCGGTTTGGACACTTGCTGGTGCGGCATAGCCCCCGAAAAAACCCGCATGGACGCCTTCAAAAAATTCTTCAAGCTTCCGGCCCACATAGAGCCTATGGCACTCATCGTTCTGGGGTACGGCGCCGAAACGCCTGAACCCGATCCCGACAGATTTAAGAAGGAAAAAATCCATTTCCAAACTTGGTAATGTCAATGTTGGCAAATGGGGCGTCGGGATTATCCCGGCGCCTCTTTTTTTTCATTGGGAAAAAATCTTAAACGCATAAAGCCGTTCACATTATCCACAAGGATATAAAAATTCCCATTCCGCGCGCTGCACACCATTAAAAAACGCTTGGCGCAAATCCAAATATTTTAACGACGGCAATTGCCCCCCGCTGTGCCTAGGCGAAATATTTGGCGCAAATCTAAATGTTCTAAAAATATGCTCTTTTTTCCAAGCGTCCCAGACATATACAAGATCGTCTTTTAGCAGATAGGACAAAACCCGCATTCCAAGCCTCCCCTCAGACAAGGAAGAGAAAAAAATTCCCGCAGCGCGCCTAATTTAAAATGCGCCGTCGCATAAGAACCTTTTTCGCAGCGCGAAAAAATATTATATCCTCTAATATGTCATGCCCGCTAAAAAATTTTTGTAAGGAATTATTTGCCATGTAAAAAAACGCTCGCGCAATCTGCGCGGGCGTTTTGTAGTTTAACCTGCAGAAAAAATTACGCCTCGGGACGAATTTCTTTAATGCACGCCATCTTATCGCCGTTGGTCGCAAGCACATCAACTCTAATGCCTTTTACCCTAACCGGATCAAAAGTGTGCACGCGCAGTTTCTGATAGTTGCCCTTAATGCTCGC
>CALXOC010000038.1 GCA_944389915.1 uncultured Opitutales bacterium
TGTATATAACTTGGTTTATGCGTTTGATTGCATACTATCAATATTATTCACTGTTTGAGCATAGGTTATTAGTGAGAGGAGCGGTTAATATAGAAAATTTTTATGAAGATGATATCTTTATTGCAGGACTAGCTCTTTCTACAGCCTACGAATATGAAGCAAAATATGCCATTGTTCCAAGAATTCTGATTTGTGATGAATTTAAAAGCGATTTTTTTGCTAAAGAAAAACGAGAAGGAATACCTTTTACTAGAAAGGACTTCGATGGTAGACTTTTTGTTGACTATCTAATTTATACAAATCGTAAGGATAAAACACCAAAGGATCAATTAACAGAGCACAGAGATATATTAATTGAAAAATTTAAAGAAGCCAAATAATATGAATATAAACTAAAAGTTCTATTGGCGATGATCTACCACAATCGTTATTGTAACAATATAAACGAGTGGGATCTTACTCATAAAACGGGTAAATCTATAGCAAATTTGCGTCAACTTGGAGATTGCAGTATTGATATAACAGAATTTTTAATGGATAACAGCTTGTAATATTCTTAATACAATCCATAGCACTAAGGTCTTTTTACTTTTCTAATTAAATTACAGTGAATCGACTGGGGCGGATTTTGACAATCGGCTAAGATATTTAAATACTACTCTTATGCGAATTTTTCCTGAAGGAGGAATTCCGCCAAATTTTGGCGCTTTAATATTCAATTTTCTTGGATGAGCGCAAGCCTGACGCCGGTACCAACTTGGTACCGGGTACCAAAAAACCTCCCGAACCCCAGTTTTCTTAACCAAATGGTTAAAAAATAAGCGGCTCGCAAAATTCTGCAAGTCGCTTTCAAACAGTATATTATATATATTTTTAATGGAGCGGGCGGTGGGGATCGAACCCATAACCTCAAGCTTGGGAAGCTCGCGCTCTGCCAATTGAGCTACGCCCGCAATTTAATTTTTACGGCACATTAGCAATCTAAAGTGTTTTGGCAATGATTTTTTATTCCATTTTTATCTGGCACTACATTTTTTTAAGTATTCCTGCATTATGCCGTATATGGAAAAGGCGTCTATAGAAATTTTATTTAACTTTTATTTCTTCACAAACTTTACTTTTCTATAAGTCTATTCGGATTATTTTGCATAGCCTACGGAATTACATATCATGGGAGTTTGGCTGCCTGACAATTTTAATCCGGATATTAATGCAGATTTATCCATTGTTGTATGCGGATAAGTTCCAAGTCCCGTTCCCGCACAAAATATTGATATGTTTTGCGAGACAATACCGGCATCGAGTCCGCTCCACTTGTCATTGTAGTCAGAAACAAGAACCAGACAGATAGGCGCTTGGCTCTGGCGAAGATCCGATTTGGAAATCAACTCGAGCGAATGGCGTTTTGCGTTATACAAATAAGCGCCTTCCTCCATGCATACATAGATTTTTATGTCTTGTCTGTTTAAAGCAGAAGGTGCCGTGCGTTTCCCGCTTTCGGGCCTGTTAACACCGTTGGCTGCATATAGCAAATCGGATATGTCTTGAATTGTAGGCTTGCGGACGGAGAATGATTTTGTAGAGCTTCGCTGCGAGAATGCGCGCATTACGGAATCGCCCCTGTCGAGATTTGGCTTCGGCAATACCTTTTCCTCTTGCGCGCAGAGCGTTGAAAGCGCAAGTAACAAAATTAATGCTATATTTTT
Organism: uncultured Opitutales bacterium; assembly: GCA_944389915.1. Taxonomy (GTDB): domain Bacteria; phylum Verrucomicrobiota; class Verrucomicrobiia; order Opitutales; family Intestinicryptomonadaceae; genus Merdousia. Next base: position 1,707 of record CALXOC010000038.1, read on the forward strand.
CATAATCCGGTTTTTTATTCTAATCTTTTGTTTAGTTCATGATATATTGGCAATGATTATTTGATAATCGAATGTTTGTTAATGTGCAAATATTTTGCTTTGCATAGTTTGTTTAATAGGGTAATTTTCTGCTATGAAGTTAGTTCTTACCAAATGTATGCTGTCGATATTTATGTTTTCGGCGCTATTTCCGGCATTTGCAACCATAAAGTCCGCAAATGTGTCAATTGAGATTCCGGGAAAAAAGGCTTATTCAAAAAATTATTTATTGGAGCTTCAGCCAGACGGCGCAATGCGCCTTACCGTTCCGGTTTGCGAAATTCCGCGCGGAGCAAAGAAACTCTATGTTAGATCCGGCAAATTCTCCGCAATGAAAGGCGATTCGGGGTATTTTATCATACCAAGTCTGGGCTATGGGAATATGGGGCTGTTTAAACACGATAACGGCCGCAAAGTTTACGATATGCAAATGTCTTTTTGGGGCGTGAAATCACCCCAAGGATGCTTTGTGGCAATTGCAAAAGGCTTAAATCTTGAGGCGAAACTAATTGAAGAAGTCAAAGACGGCAAGCATTCCTTGATAGTCCGCTACGACATTGATAAGATTGATTTTGACCCTTATGAGGACTTGGTTGTCGATTTCTACGAGTTAGATAAAGATGCCACTTACGTTGATATGGCGAAAAAGTACAGAAGCTATCAGATTGGCAAATGGGGCCTTGTACCATTGAGAGAGCGCATAAAGAACAATCCCACTTTGAAATATACGGTGGAGTCGCCCTTTGTACGCATAAAAATGGCAACAAACAAGCGTCCAAAGGGCCTTACAGACGCAAACTCTCCGGAATGGGACAAAATTGAACACGAACTCGATATATTTCATACATTTGACTCCTTCATGGATATTATGCGGAAGTTAAAGGCTGCCGGGGTCGGCCAGGCTGATATATGCTTTGTAGGCTGGCAGACTGGCGGTTTTGACGGCTACTTTCCGGATTTATTTCCCGTAGAAGAACGTTTGGGCGGTGAGGAAAAAATGCGCGAAGCCGTCAGATTGGGTAAATCGCTGGGTTACCATATGACAACCCATATAAACAACCATAATATGTACAAAAGAGCGAAGCGGTGGAGCCTGGCCGACGTGTCAAAAAATAGAAAAGGCCAACCCAGGACCTATGTATATTGGCCCGGCGGGCAGGCTTATCACACATGTTTTCAAACCATATGCGATAGATTCATAGATTCAGACATAGCCCGGCTTAAAGACATGGGAATGAACGCGCCGCAACATGTTGACGTTACAAGTGCAATCCGGCCAACTCCTTGCTGCGATCCGCTGCATCCGAACAATAGAAAAGAGATGGCTTGCCATCAAATACGCCTCGGGGAGAAGTATCGCAAACACTTTGGCGGTTTTACTTCCGAGGCCGGTTATGACCACGTGGCTAAAGTTCTCGATTATGCGCTATATACCAGTTCTCTCTACTTGAATGAGATAAAGAACGACAAGCCTTTTAAGTTGTCGCTCACGGAGCACGAAGTGCTTCCTCTCTGGCAAATAGTATACCACGGAATAATATTGAGCAATCCGGATTGGATGACCATAGATGCGCATATAAAGCCAAAAGGCCACAAGTATCGCTTGAAATTGATAGAGTGCGGAGGGCGCCCCACATTCTACTGGACAAAATATAAGCGCCAGTCCGATATTGACGCCGTTGCCGAGGCTTACCGGGAATACTTGCCTATGCGCCACCTGCAATATGAGTTTATAGACAGGCATGAGAGGCTTGATAAAGATGTTTTTCTAACGGGATATTCCGACGGCAGTGTTGTAGTGGTCAATTATTCAAATAAGCCTTACAATTATGCCGATACACTTGTAAACGCCAGAGATTATAAATTGTTTTCCCCCACTAAGTAAAATAGTACATTTGTATTAACGAAGGTAGTTAAATACATATTAAATATGAATTGTTATATGCAGAGAAATATAAAATTTTATATATAAATTGATGTTTCATAATATGATTTATTTGTAATATATTGTCAATAAGCAAGTTGCTATTTAAATCAAAATAACGTATTTATGCTAAAAAATTATCGGAATAAATAAAATAAAAAAAATTTTTTGTTTTATACTTGAAATATCTCTAAAGATAATTCATCTTTTAGAACGAAAATTCAAGAACGGTCTGTTTGTTGTTGATTTATTTTCAGGCCGGGACGTTTTTTACGTGAAAGAAGGTCGGAATTAAAAGATTCCGGCCTTCGCTTTTTTTATTGTTCGTGCTTTGTATTTTGTTTCGCTTCTATGAAAAGATAGCACTGTATGGATCTTTGAAAAAGGCGAGGGCCTCTGTTTTTAACAGAGACCCTCTTTTATGGGATTATGAGAAAAGTCTTATTACAAATAAGATTTTTGTTTTATCCATTATTTTTTTGAAAAAATCAAGAAAAAAATACAAAAATTCAAAAAAACTTACAAAAACAACTTTTAATAAAGAAATTTCCAAAGATTTTATGGCGCAACAATAAACTTAGCGCTATTTTCTGTTTGGTAGCAATCTATTTTCTATTTATCCTATTGTGCATTATTGCAGAAATTATAAAAGTCGGCGAAGTGCAAACACTGTTTTGAGCTTCTTTTAGCGAAGGGGCAATGAAAACGCATAGATAAACATGCAATTAGCCCGCAAAACCTGACTCATTATTTTATTCTAAATATAGGAAATGCGCAACCAAAGGCTTTTGAGCTAAAATTGAGTATTTATAAAAGCAAAAAAGAGTTGAAGGGAGCGTTTTTATGTGCCAAAAAAAACTAATGAAAAAATTTCAAGCGCTTTTCTTTGCCGCAGCTATGTTGTTCGCCGGAGGATGCGGGCTTATAGAGGAGGCGTCTCTTCGCAATAAGGACGTCCATTTGCGCTCATTTGGGCAAGATTTGACTTTCTTTTCAAAATATGGAATTGACGCTTTTCTCTTAGGTGAAGGGTCCAGTTATATAGCGGTGTCTCCGCATTGGCAGGCAAGGGTGCTGACTTCCACATACGGTGGCGAAGACGCTCCGAGCATAGGGTGGATAGACCGCTCTCTTATGGCCGATGCCAAGCGGGATTTGCAGGTATCGCAACCCGGCGGCGAAGACCGTTTTTGGATAGGCCCCCAGGGCGGAGATTTTTCCATATTTTTCCCCGATTCCGCAGTCCAGAATGACGATAATTGGCGCATACCTGCGGCTTTGGCTTCGGAACCGTGGACGCTTGTTGCGCGCACGCGCACTCAGGCGAAGTTTGAAAAAGAAGCCGAATTCCGCAATTCAAAGGGCAATACTTTTAAGGTGAAGGCAGAGAGGGAGGTGTCGTTCCTGAACCGCAGCGATGTGTCGAAAATTCTTGGGATAGAAATTCCCGAGGCGGTCAACATGGTGGCTTTTCAGTCTTTCAACAAGCTTACGAATTTGGGCGAAAGCGCATGGTCGCCTGACAACGGCATGCTGAACATAAGCGTGCAATCTTGCTTTAACGCGAACAGGGGAGTCAGGGTTTTTATTCCCTATAGGCCGGGCGAGCAGGCTAAGTTTGGAGATGTTGTAAGGGATAATTATTTTGAGGCGGCGTCGGCGGAAAGCGGAAGGCTTGTTTTGACCCCGGAATACATATCTTTTTTGGCTGACGGAAAGAACATGTCGGGCATAGGGGTTTCTCCTTATAGGAGCGAAGGCATTGCGTTATCTTACGACTCTTTGAATAACATTTTGACTGTAATTTTATACATAAAGCCTTCGGGCAAGCGCGCATATCTGGCAAATTCATGGCGAAGATCCGCGCAGCCCTTTGACGGCGACGCCATAAGCGTTTACAATAACGGGCCTCTCGCCAGAACTTCGGCCTCGGCGGAGAGATATTACGAGATTTCCACATATTCGCCGGCGCTCAATCTCGCCAAGGGCAAAAGCCAATTCCACTTGCAGCGCACATTTCATTTTAACGGCTCCGAATACGATTTGGGCTTGATAGCCTACAAACTTGCCGGCATATCCATAGGGCAGCTCAGGGGCGAGTCGCTTTAAAAAAATGCCGTTTATTGCCGATGGAGATTTCAGTTACTTGCATAATTCCGCATTGTAAAAAGCATTTGAAAAAAGAATATGGCTCTTGAAATAGATGAATTTTTGCTGGAGCTGCTTCGTTCGCGCTCTCCTACGGGCACCGAGCATGAGGCGGCTCAGATAATAGAAAAATACGCGGGTCCAAGCGCCGACTCCATTGTGCGCGACCACATAGGAAACAGGATTGCCGTTTACGGGTCCGGAGAGCGCACTCTTATGTTTGCCGCCCATTCCGATGAAATAGGCCTCATTGTTTCTTATATAGACGATGACGGATTTTTGTTTTTCGATACTCTCGGCGGACACGATAATGTCATGATACCCGGTAGGCGCGTCGCCGTAATGTCGCGCAACGGCAATGTTTACGGCGTAACCGGCAAGCGGGCAGTGCACCTGATGGACGCAAAGGAGCGCAAAGAGGTCCCCGAAACGCATCAAATATGGATCGACATAGGTGCGGGCAGCCGTGCCGAGGCCGAGGCGCTTGTTGAAATAGGCGATCCGGTTGTTTACGATGTGGCTGTAAGAAAGCTTGCCGGGGGCAGGTGCGCTGCAAGGGCTTTTGACGATCGCGCGGGTTGCTATGCGGTTTTCGAGGTTCTAAGGCGCTTAAAGTCTTCTAATCTCAAGCCTGACTTTAGAGTTGCGGCGGTGGCCACTTCGCAGGAGGAAATAGGAACAAGGGGAGCCTATCCCGCCGCTTACGCCATGAATCCCGACGTTGCAGTGGCTGTTGACGTCACCCACGCGACAGATTTTCCGACTTGCGACAAACGCAAATTCGGCTCAATAAAGCTGGGCAAAGGGCCGGTAATAGCGCGCGGTCCCAATATAAATCCCAAAGTTTTCGATAAACTTGTAGCTTGCGCCAAGGCGTCGGGCATACCCTACCAGATTGAGGCCGAGAGCCGCCCGACTGGTACGGACGCGCGCGTGTTGCAAATTTCGCGCGGCGGCGTTGCGGCGGGCCTGGTTAGCATACCATTGCGCTATATGCACACTCCCGGGGAAGTTGTGGACTTAAACGACATTGAGATGTGCGTGAGATTGCTCAAGGACTTTGCCGTATCGCTAAAAAGCTCTGACGATTTTACATACTGATGGAATACGATGCAAACAAGACGGTGTTGCTGACGCGCGAGAATAATGCGGAACTCGCCGCCGTTCTCCGGGGGAGGGGCGCGGATGTTCTGGAAATTCCGCTCATAAGCAGGGAGCTTGGCTATTCCGGCGAATTGGCTTCGGATATTTTTGAAACTTTGGGCTCCTACGATTGGATAACTTTTTCCAGCGCTCACGGGGTCAAGGGCTTCTTTGCGGCTCTGTTTGAACATGTGGACGACATTCGTGCCATAGGCTTGGCTCGGCTCGCGTGCGTGGGCGAATCGACCGCCGCGGAATTGAGGGTTTTCCATTTGGCTCCGAGCGTAATTCCCGGGGTGTCGAACGCGGCGGCCATGGCCGATTCAATGGCGGAGTTTGAGACGCTCGAGAATTTAAAGATATTGTGCGTAAGGGGTAACCTATCGCAGGGGGATTTGGAGAGGAAGCTCGAGTCGGAATACGGGGCGATTGTAGATTCCTTTGAAGTTTATAAAACCTCAGCGAGGATAGTCGGCAAAGAAGAGGGCGCGCTTTTCCGGAAATACGGCGCGGCTGCGCTTGTCTTTTCGAGCCCTTCGGCTGTTGATAGTTTTGCAAAAAACGCTCCGAGTTTGATTTTGTCTGCAAAAGCAATTCGGCCGAAGATTGTTACAATAGGCCCGTCGACATCGGAGGCGGTAAAAAAATTGAATATGAAGGTTGCCGCATCCGCCAATTCGCCCCGCGTTGAAGACGTAGCGGACGCGGTAATGAAAGTCTTGGGGAAAAAATGAGAATTTTCTTTTTGTTTGCCGCTCTTGCGGCGATGGCGGGCGCAATACTGGCCTTGCGCTCCTTCGGCGGTGGCGGTTTAGACAAAGAGGGGGAATCTGTAATGGAGGCTATGTCGGCTTCAAGCGGGGGTGACGCCCCCATAATCGGATTGTGGGCTATTCCCGACGACGACAACAAGAATATAATTCAGGCGGCGGCTCTCGTGTACTTCAACGGCGGAAAATACTATTGCCGCATGATAGCAACATTTGCTTCCGACGGCAAAACAGTAAAGGATTCCATAAAAAATCCCGTCGAAAAGGCTAAGGGAATCAAATCCGGGGCTTATTTGTGCGGGTTGGATTTTATTTACGGATTGTCCCTTAAATCCGGAGACAGATATCACGGCAAAGTAATAGATCCTGACAGCGGTTCGATTTACGATTGCGAAGTGTGGTTCGACGGCAAATCCAACAGGCTGGTTGTCCGCGGCGAGTTGTTCGGCATAGGAGTCAACCAGTATTGGAGGGCGTGCAATCCGTCTTTATTGGGCTTTAAAGTCGATCCGTCAAAGTTTGTTCCGAACAGATAGTTCGTTCATGGATTCGGATTATTAATTTTCAGGCGGAGCCGGGACGCAAAAAGCGCATTTCCGCATTTGCATGCGAAATTCAAGCGCTGATTTCGGGCATAAAAAACCCCGCAACTTACAAAGTCCGGGGCTTGGAGCGTTTTATAAGCATTAGTGCGTACGCAGGAAATCCACGCTCTTTTTCATATCGGGCAGGGGATTGTCGGCTATATTTTCATTTTCGATTACAAAATAGCCGTCGTATCCTATCGAATCGAGGTATGCAAGGACTTCCTTTATTCCGAGCTCGCCGCTTCCAAGCGGAACATTATCGTTCTTTATATTACCGAATTTTTTTTGGTCTTTAAAATGGATTACGTCTATCTTGTTGTGCAGCGCCCTATAGCCGTCTATGGTGCGTATCCCGGAGCGCGACCAGTGGCCGTTGTCGGCGCACGCGTATATCATATCGTAATCCTTTATCATGTTCCAAACCACGTTGGGGTCGTAGTAGTTGTTGCGTTTGCTGTCTTTGGCGTGGTTGTGTATGCACACGCGTATATTGTATTTTTTCGCAAGTTCATTCATAAGCGGCAGCTGGTTGGCGCTTGCCTCCGTTATGATTGTTGGCGCGCCTATGTCGCGGCAAAGCTCAAATAGAGCGCGTATGTCGGCGTCGTCTTTTGGATTGTATACGCCGTAGCTGGCGATTACAAATCCGTTGTCGGCTAACAATTTCCTTACAAATT
>CALXOC010000039.1 GCA_944389915.1 uncultured Opitutales bacterium
GTAATCGCATTGGTCCACAAAAAAAAAACCGCCTCACCGAAAGCCTCCGCGCCTACCTTGCAAAAATCCAAAAGAAATCCGCAATAGCAGCGTCCGACTCCAGCAGGACGGGTTCAGGATAATAAAGCCTTAGGCCTTTGCGGCCGCACGCGCCTTCTTTATAACGGACTTCGCCGTGTCGGTGGGCTGCGCCCCAACGCTAAGCCAGTAATCCGCGCGCTCGATATTTATCTGGGTTTCTACGTCCTTACCGCGCGGGCGGGGATTGTAGAGACCGAGGTTCTCAACAAATTTGCCGTCGCGGCGGGAAGAGCTTTCAGCAACCACCAGGCGGTACATCGGGTTATGCACGGAACCGTGCCTCTGTAATCTTATTTTAAGTGCCATTTATTATGTCGATTGAAAGGTTCGGATTGAAAAATCCATGTAAAGCAGAATAGGCAATGGATTTTTTCGGCGATTGCAATAAAAATATGAAAAATTTTTAACTCCGCTTGCAAAAGCAGCAAATGGCCCTTCAAATTTCGGGAAATCAAGGCACGGGCATGCCGGGCCGCGCCGCCAATAGTTGTTTGACTTTCTTGCAATATTAAACAAATTCCAAGCAAAGCAATGAGAAGAAATTTAGACGCAAAATATTTTACAATTTTCAGGGATATCGTCTCAAAAATCAAGCGCGGAACCATAGCAGTGGGAGACAAAGTCCCGTCGGAAAACGACCTTATAAAGAAATACGGCGTAAGCAATACGACCGCCCGAAAAGCCCTCTTAGAGCTCGAAATGCGCGGTTGGGCGCGCCGCATAAAGGGCCGCGGAACTTTTGCCCTGGACAAGCGCGAAAACTGCCGTCTCATACGCTCAATATCAACCTACACCGCAATAAAGGGAAATTTTGCCGACAATCTCCGCCGCGACGGTTACAAATCCGGAGCCAAAGTGTTCAAGCGCACCATACAGGATTCTCCCAATGTGCTTATAGGCGGAATGAATTACACCATGGACTCGCCCGCAATGGAGTTCCACGCCCTTAGGTACGCCGACGATATGCTCTTTAAAGACGAGGTAAAATACATAAATTTGGCCCTATGCCCGAACGTGGGCGAAATAGAAGACATAGACCCGTCGATAAACACATACAAGCTCAATTATGCCATAGACATATCCCAAATAAAGAGGAGCCTAACCGCCTCAATAATGCCCGCCGGAGACAAATTTTTCAACAACTCCGCCCCGCAACCTATCTTCAACCTAAACGGAGTAATGCTCACCTCGGGCGGGCAAGTGGTGGAAATAGAAGTATCCAGATATCTGGCCTCAAAGTATGAATTTACCATCGACACCTCGGCGAAATAAGCCTAAACACGACACAATGCAACCGATTATAAAAATTTCACAAGCGCAATTTAATAGAATGGTGCAAATCGCATAAAAAAGGCCTCCGGGATCTTGCCGGAGGCCCTCTAAAAAGCATAGGAGCGATTAGTCCTTGGAAGCCAAAAGTTCGGCAATCTGAACAGCGTTTAGGGCAGCGCCCTTCCAGAGCTGGTCTCCTGCAACCCAAAATGCCAGGCCGTTTTCAAAGATAGCGTCGCGGCGTATTCGGCCAACTCCGCACTTTACCTTCTTTTGATAAAACAGCGGCATCGGATACTTTTTATTTTCAACGTCGTCGCAAATTTCAACTCCCGGAAATTGCGCTATGACCTCCCTTGCCCTACCCACAGACACCGGTCTTTCAAATTCCGCGTTTATAGACACGCTATGGGCGCGCATTACAGGAACGCGCACGCAGGTTGTGGAATTTTGCAGTTCCGGCAGCTCCATAATTTTGCGCGTTTCGTTTAACATCTTTTTTTCCTCCTTGGTATAGCCGTCTTCAAGAAATACGTCAACATGAGGAATAACATTGAAGGCTATCTGGTAGGGATACACCTTCGCTTCAGGCTGGCGCCCTTCTACAAAGGCTTTCAACTGAGATTTCAATTCCTCCATGGCCGCGACTCCCGTGCCCGATACAGCCTGGTACGTGGAGGCGAAAAAGCGCTTCAAACCAAATTCCCTGTGCAATGGGCACAAGGCCATGAGCGATATTGCCGTTGTGCAGTTGGGATTGGCTATTATGTTCTTATGTCCCGCCAAAGCGTGCGGATTTACTTCCGGCACAATGAGGGGGACTTCCGGATCCATGCGGAAAGCGGAACTGTTGTCTATGGCTATGCAGCCCCGCTTGGCCGCTTCCGGAACCAATATTTTCGACACAGACGCCCCCGCGGAAAAAATCGCAATATCGAGCTTATCGAAACTTTCTGGCTTGGCTTCCTCAACCACAAATGTTTTATCTTTATACGATATGGTTTTTCCCGCCGAACGCGAAGACGCCAAAAGCGCAAGCGACTCCATTGGGAAATTCCTGTCGTGGAGCAAGCTTATTAGTTCCTGACCGACGGCGCCGGTTGCGCCGACAATTCCAACTTTATATTTTTTATTCATGAATTTTAAATTATCTAAAATACTGAAAGCCTGTTGTAGTTTAGAAATTAAGCCGACAAAATATTTGATATATGTGTCGATTGGCGAGCAAAAACTTTGGCTTTTCTCCGAAAATGATTTGTTGAAGATCTACCGCATATCCACTTCGAGAAATGCTCCGTCGTGCCTGAAAGACTCCCTTGGAACTCCAACGGGCCTTCATTTTATAGACGGCAAGATAGGGGCCGGAATGGACTTGCAAACGGTTTTTCGAGGCAGAAAGCCTGCGGGAATACTTAGCCAACAAAGCCCTGAAGAGCTAAAAAAGAACCTTATAACGTGCCGCATAATGCGTTTGCGCGGACTTGAGGACGGAATAAACCGAGGGGCTAATGTGGACACCTACGAACGCTACATATACATACACGGGACAAACCAAGAAGACAAGATAGGAAGCCCAAACAGCCACGGGTGCATTTTGTTGTCGAATGCGGACGTGGCGGAACTTTTTGATATTGTCAGCGACGGCTCCGTCGTTCTAATATCCCAATAGCTTTTTTCAAATGCAAAGCATACTCATAGTTGACGACGAAAAGCACACGCGCGACGGCCTCTCCGCGGTGCTATCGGATAATTACGACGTTTTTGCCGCCTCAAACGCCGACGAAGCCATAAAAATGCTCGACGCCGAAACTTTCGACGCCGTAATAACGGATTTGCGCATGTCCGGCAAATCCGGATTGAGCGTGATAGACAAGGCGATTTCTCTCCCGCACCGCCCCGTATGCATAATGCTTACCGCGTACGGCAATGTTGAAACCGCGGTGGAAGCCATGAAGCGCGGGGCCGACGATTTTCTATCAAAGCCCATAGATGTGGAAAAGCTTGAGAACATACTTTCAAAGGCGCTCGCAAAAAAGCAAATGCGGGACGCAGCCCGGGAATTAAAGGAGAAAGAGCACATAGAGATTCTCAAGCGTTCCGAAAACGGGCCAAACGCCGCAGGCGCGGAAAATTCAATAGTAGCCCAAAGCAGAAAGATGCGCGAAGTGATAGCCGAAGCCGAGCGCGTTGCCGCTTCAAAAACGAGCGTAATGCTAAGCGGGGAAACCGGAACGGGAAAGGAGCTCATAGCGCGCCTAATACACTCCCGCTCCCCACGGGCGAAGGCTCCCTTTGTGGCGGTCCACTGCGCCGCAATTCCCGCAACTCTGCTTGAAAGCGAGCTTTTCGGATACGAGAAAGGCGCATTCACCGGCGCCACCCAAAGAAGGATAGGGCGCTTTGAAGCCGCGAATACTGGAACGATATTCCTAGACGAAATAGGGGAAATAGACGCCCCCACACAGGTAAAACTGCTTCGTTTTTTGGAATCGCACAGTTTTGAAAGGCTCGGAAGCAGCACCACGATAAACGTGGACGTGCGCGTAATATGCGCCACAAACAGGGACCTAAAGGGAATGGTCGCAACGGGGGATTTTAGGGAAGACCTATACTACCGCCTCAACGTTGTGGAAATAAATATCCCTCCATTGAGGGAGCACAGAGAGGACATAGCTCCGCTTTTGGAATCCTATATGGACTTTTACGCGAAGGAAAACGGCGTCGATCCCGTAATAATAGAGCCGGGCGCGCTGAAGATACTGACGGAATATCCGTGGGAAGGCAATATACGCGAACTTCGCAACTTCTGCGAAAAGACCACCGTAATGAGCCGCAACCGCCTTCTAAGAGCCGAAGCGTTGGACAGAAAATACGCCCAGCCCCCCACAGCGGCGGCCTCTCCGCTTTCGGCTGGCGGCAGCTCGCTATCAAAAAAGGACAACGAGATGGAGCTTATACGGAAGGCACTCGACGCCTCTAAGGGAAACAAGAGCAAAGCGGCCGAACTTCTCGGCATAAGCAGAAGGACTCTGCATCGCAAACTTTCTGACATGTAAAAAAGTGGGGCGCGCAAAGAACATAGCAAAAGTTTCAGGAGCAACGATAGCCTCTCGAATACTCGGGCTTGTTCGCGACTCCGCTACCATGGCCTACCTGACATTCAGCGCTGTAAGCGCTGCATACACTCTCGCTTTCACTCTGCCCAACCTATTTAGGAGGCTTTTGGGCGAAGGCGCCCTCTCGTCTGCAATGGTCCCCATATTTTCGCAGTCAATCAAGCGCGAAGGCATGGACGCGGCTTTCGCGTTTCTGAATAAAGTTCTGACGCGCGCGGGCTTGCTGTTGGCGGCAATATGCGCCATCGGCATATTGTGTTCATGGCTGTCCGCGCAATGTTTAAGCGGCGCTCCGGAGCGCTTCTACCTCGGGGCCACTTTCACAACGATACTTATTCCCTACACATTCTTAATATGCATGGCGGCGGTATTTTCATCGGCTCTAAATGTTTTGGATTCCTTTGGAGTGCCTTCAATAACTCCGGCCCTGCATAATTTGTCGATAATCCTCGCACTATTTGCGGGAATATTTTTCTTCGGGAAAGACAACTCCGTTGCTTTGGCGTCTTCTATGTGCGTCGGTTGGCTTATAGGCGGCGTCCTTCAAATGGGCCTGCCCGCATATTGGCTATACCGCAAAGGTTGGAGGTTTTCGCCCGACTTCGGGAAATCGGAATCGCTCGGCGAGTTGTACTCGCTATTTTTCCCCGCGCTCATGGGAGCGGCGGTAATACAGCTGAACATTTTCGTATCAAAAATCCTTGCGCTGTTTTTAAGCGACGCCGCACTGCCGGCAATATATCTATCAGAGAGGATATTGGAGTTTCCGCTCGGAGTTTTTACAATAGCCATAGCCACGGTTTATTTTCCAAGACTTTCCTCAATATCGGCATCCGGGGAACTCAAATCATACGCCGACGAGTACAAGCGCGGGCTTACGGCAACCTTGTGCATAAGCATTCCCGCCATGTTCGGAATACTATCCGTATCCCGCGATATCCTTGTGCTGCTGTTTGAATGGGGGCTGTTCAATTCGGGAGATGTCGATTTGTGCGCCCCGATACTATCGGCGTGCATACTCGGACTTCCCTTCTTTTCAATCGCAACATTTGCAACGCGCGGATTCCATTCGCGCAAAGACACGCGCACCCCGGTAAAGGTGTCGATTTACAGTTTCGCGCTAAATTTTGTTCTGGCTTTGCTCTTCATGAACTTATGGGGCGCGGTGGGCCTTGTATTGGCCAATATTGCCGCGGCAATGCTCCAGGCATACATGCTTCAAAGCGGCTTAAGAAGGGCATTCGGCCCTCTTGGAATAGGCGGAAATCTCGCAAAGATTTTGGGGGCGTCGCTTATTATGGCCGCCATTGTAATTGCCGGACGCTGCGTTATGGCTCAGTTTTTTGATGGAAAAATTCTCTCCACCCTTGTATGCGCAATCTTGATACCCGCCGGCGCATCCGCCTATTTTATTCTTTTAAGGCTCATGAAGTTCGACCAGCTGCCGCAAATTAAAAAATTATTAAAAAGAATATGAATGCTTCTCTAAATTCGCGCATGCTATTTAAAGCCGCCCTTGCCGGAGACGCTACTTTGAGGCCCCCTTTTTGGGTAATGAGGCAGGCGGGGCGCTACCTTCCTGAATACCGCGCCCTAAAGGAAAAATACGGATTTATAGGCATAGTAAAAAACCCCGAAGCGGCGGTTGAAGCGGCCCTCCAACCCATGCGAAGATTCGATTTCGACTGCGCCATAATATTCTCCGACATACTCGCAGTCTCTGAGGCCCTCGGCTTCCCGTATAAATTTAAAGACGGCGGCGGCATAATTTTGGAGAGGAGAATAGAGAAAAGCTCGGATATAGAAAACATAGAGTCTGCCGCCAAAGACGTCAAAGCAAAGCTCTCCTATGTTTTTGAAAACGCAAAACTATTGCGAAGCGCCCTGCCCGACAAAGCCGTTTTTGGATTTTGCGGAGCTCCATTCACCCTTGCGGCGTATATGGTGGAAGGTGCGTCCTCATCGGGATTTCCCAGGTTTAAAGAGTTCTTTACAAAGCAAAAAGCATTGTACCGCAGGCTTGCAAACGCGCTTGAGGAAGCTCTCGCCTCCTACTGTACAGAACAGGCGGACTGCGGAATAGACGCCGTGCAGGTATTTGATTCACACGCCTGCCTCATTCCGGAGGGGCACTATATGGACTTGTCGGGATCGCACGTCGCCCGCATCTTTAAAAGCACGCATGGGAAAGTGGCAAACTTTCTGTTTGCAGGAGGCATGTCGCAGCGTTTTGGTGAATTGCTCGAAACAAACGCAGACGCCTACTCGATGGATTCCAAGCTTAGCCTCGGAAAGATTGCCTCGTCTTTTTCGGGGCGCGGAAATTTCTGCCTGCAAGGCAACATGGATCCGCGCATTCTTGCGGAATCCTCCCCGCACGAAGTGTCTCAAGTAACAAAAGAAATAATAAGGGACATGCGCCCTTACAAGCGCCATATTTTTAATTTAGGGCATGGAATAACCCCCGATGCAAAACTTGAAAATGTGGAAGCTATGTGCGAGGCTGTCAAATGCTACTCAGATAAACATGAATAATTTAAAGGCTTTAATAGAAAAATACGAAACTGCCGGGCCGCGCTATACATCATACCCCACCGCGCCCCATTTCACTCCGGACGCCGATAAAGGCCGGCTTAGGGATTTGGCATTAATGCGCGAAGCCCCTCTTTCCCTATATATACATATACCATTTTGCGCCAGCCAATGCTGGTTTTGCGGATGCTCGTCAAGCGTATGCACGCAGCCGGAAAAAATCGACGCATATTTGCAACTATTAAGGGCCGAACTTGAATTGTGGCGCGACGCCGGCCTGAACAGGCGCCAATTGCGGCAGATCCATTTCGGAGGAGGAACCCCCAATATTCTTGAGCCCGCGCAAATATCCGAACTTGGGGCGATAATAAAAAAATACTTTTCCGTGCATCATGGCGACTGCGAATTTTCCGTAGAATTCGATCCGCGCACATTGTCTCCGGAAAAGATTTCCTCCTTCGCGCAGCTTGGCGTAAACAGGGCTTCAATGGGGATACAGGACACTTGCGAAGACGTTCAAAAAGCAGTCAACAGAATCCAGCCCCAAAGCATGAATTTAGAAGTTGCCCGACAACTGCGCCTGGCGGGAATAGATACTTTAAACATAGACATTATGTACGGCCTGCCCCTGCAGACGCAATCGAGCTTTGCCAATACCGTAAAAGACGCCCTCGATTTGCAGCCCGATAGAATCGCCTTATTCGGCTACGCGCACGTGCCGTGGGTGAAGGCTTCGCAGAAAATACTTGAACGCTACAAACTGCCATCTCCGGCGGAGAAATTGTCCATGTTTTTGTATGCGAAATCGGCATTTGAGGATGCCGGCTACGAATATATAGGCCTCGACCACTTTGCCAAGCCCTCCGATCCGCTAATAGAGGCAAGAAAGAATTCAACATTGCACAGAAATTTTCAGGGGTACAGCACGCACGCCGGAATAGACACTTTCGCAATAGGGCTCACCTCAATATCCGAGACAAAGACCAGTTACAGGCAAAACTACAAGGACATGCAGCTTTACGCCAGGTCAATATCCGACGGCTCCATACCCATAGAAAGAGGCATAATCTTGAACGGCGAGGACATTTTGCGCCGAGGAATAATAATGGACGTTATGTGCTCTTTGAAGGTCGGATACTTCAATTACGGAGTGGACTTTGCAAAAAAATTCGAATCCGTCTTTCCAAAACTTGAAGAAATGCGCAAAGACGGGCTGGTGGACATGTATCCCGACCGTTTTGAAGTTACGCCTCTGGGCCGCCTATTCTTGAGAAATATTGCCATGCTCTTTGACGGACGAATGGCCGGCGAGCGCTATTCCAAAACAATTTGACATGCAAAGCCGCAAGTGCCATAAACACAGCATGAGACTCTTCCTTCTCAGACACGCACATGCAAAAGACACCTTCCCCGACGCCGATAGAGAACTCTCAGAAAAAGGCGTTGAGCAAATAGGGAAATTGTGCTCCAGCCTCAATCCTGACAACTTTTCCAACATCGTTCAAATATGGCACAGCCCGTATTTGCGGGCAGTGCAAACAGCCAAACTCTTTAAGGAATCAATGAAGATCGATGCCGACATGATTCCCACATCGGAGCTTAGTCCTATGGACAATCCGCACAGAGTGGCTCGAATGATTGCGGCCATATCGTGCTTCGGAGGCGATTTAATGATAGTATCCCACAATCCGATTCTGGAAAACATGCTCGAGCTGCTTCTGTCCAACAGGTATCCCTCAAGCCGGGCAAAGATAAAGAAATGCGCATTGGCATCTCTAATGCTTTGCCAGGCGCCCTCGGACGATGCGGAATACGGGGCTTGGGCGCTCGAATTTTTAATAACCCCTTCGCTTTTAAGATAGTCCTAATTGCCGCTTATCTTTCATGCAAAAAGCGGCATATTTAATAAGGCTTATGCATTTCTATTGAGCTCTCTATGCCCTATATCGCGGCGGAAAAACGCCCCTTCAAACTTTACGGAATCGGCCAAATTGTACGCCTTTTCGAGAGCGCCCTTGAGAGTCGGCGCGCAGCCCACCAAGCCTAAAACGCGCCCGCCGGCAGTTAGTATCTTTCCGCCGTCGGCCTTTGTGCCGGCGTGTATTATCCATGAAGATGGAGGAATATCTTTGTCTTCAGGCAAAGTTATCATATCGCCTTTTTTGTAAGATCCCGGATAGCCCTTTGCGCACACTACCACTATGGCGGAATAGCCTCCCGAGATTTTTACGGACGCGGCATCGAGTTTCCCTCGGGCGATATCGTACATAAGTTTCAGCGCATCGCTCTCAAGCAAAGGCATTAAAACCTGGCACTCAGGATCTCCGAACCTGACATTAAATTCAACAACCTTAGGCCCGGACTTTGTAATCATTATGCCGACATACAAAGTGCCGCGATAATCAATACCCTCCTTTGCGAGGCCCTCCAATGTGGGCTTCACTATTTCAGCTCTGACCCGTTCCAAGATTTCGGGAGTAGCCACCGCTGCGGGCGCGTAGGCGCCCATGCCCCCGGTATTCAACCCGGTATCGCCCTCGCCCACCCGCTTGTGATCCTGGCTCGCAGGCAGCATAACATAATCTTTCCCGCACACCATAAGCATTATGCTTGCCTCCTCCCCGTCCATTTTCTCTTCAACCACAATTTCTCTGCCGCTATCGCCGAACAATCCGCCCTCGAGCATGTCTCTGGCTGCTGAAACTGCCTCGTCCCTATTTGATGGGATTATTACTCCTTTTCCGGCGGCCAAACCGCTGGCCTTTATCACAGTCTCAAAAGGCGCTTCGCGTATGTATTTCTCGGCTTTCGAAAAATCGGAGAACTTTTCTCCCGCCGCGGTAGGCACACTATGGCGCTTCATAAAGTCTTTTGAAAAAGCCTTGCTCGCCTCGAGCATGGCGCCGTCGCGGTTCGGCCCGTAAACGGCTATTCCTTCAGCCCGCAGGCGGTCGGCCAATCCCATCGACAGGGGAACTTCAGGACCGCTTATAACCAAATCGAAAGCGCCTGAAAGGGCATATTTTGCCAGCGAATCGACATCGTCAGCCGATATCGGCACGCATTGACAATCGCGCGCTATGCCACCGTTCCCCGGAGCGCATTCCAAGCTGCCCAGCAAGGGAGATTTCTTTACGGCTTTTACGAGGGCGTGCTCGCGCCCGCCGCTTCCAACTATGAGAACTTTCAACGACATTTATATAACCTTTCTGTAAAGTGACAACGCAAATATCAACATTGCTACATTCGGAACGGCAGCTGCGGCCTCGGGGGAAATTATCCCCCTGCCACCCATGGCAGTCAGTATGCTGTCGACTACAAAATACAAGAAAAAGAGGCCTACAGTTTTTGACACCCCAACCATAGGGTTGGTGCGCACTCCGGCCACCGAAAAAGGTATGGCTATTGCAACAACAATTATGCACGCAAAAGGGCTTGCCCATATGGAATACCAGCGTACCAAATAGGGCAGCGACTCCCTCGCGTGCGGATCGCCTATCGTGTCGAGCAAAGTCTCGGTCTCGCGCAAAGACAGATCTTTGGCACGGCGCATTGACAACAACATTATTTTAGGATGCTCGCCAAATTCATCAAAACTTTTCTCTGCGAACTTTAAAGGCCTTACAACCCTGTGGGTCTCCGGATTAAAGTCTATAATCTTGCCGTTGACAAAAGTCCAATGCTTGGCGGAATTATCGTATATCCCGCGCTCCGCGCTTATGCGCGAAACTTCAATCCCGTCCTTTCCCAAAATCGACACGCTCAGCCCTTTAGCCATATTTTTATCGGGGCTAAAAGAATTCATGTACCACATTCTGCCGTCGCTGCGGTTAAAAAAGCTCAGCTGGTAAATTTCCGGCGCGGCGGAAACTTCTCCCGAGCTTGTCAACCTCGCATTGCGGGCGTCTTCATATATTTTCCGCGACCCCTCAATGCAGTCGGGAACAATGGAGGCGTTCAACCACAACAGCAACAGCGCCAACACAAAAGCTCCGAACCACAGCGAGCGCGTGATTCTAAAAATATTCATTCCCGCCGCGCGCATGGCGGTAAGTTCGCTGTTTCTATGAAAGGAGCCCAAAACGTATATGAGCGAAAGCAAAAGGCTTATTGGCAATACTACCGGTACAAGCGTGGGTAAAACCAACATATAAAAGCGCAATATGCCCGATGCCGACGCCCCCCAGTTTATCAAATCCCCCAGGTTGTTGTACATATCGTGAAGAATTAGTATCCCGAGGGTTACGAGCATGGCTATAGCAAAAACCTTCAGCCACTCCGCAAAAACGTACCTGTCTAACAATTTCATCAAAAAAAACTTTAGGCGCATTTTTAAGGCAAGAGCATCGGCTTTAAAAGAAAAAAACTTCGCCTTTTTTAAAATCACACGCGAAATTCCGCCTAATGCTGTCTATTTTAACGTATATGCGTCCGACAAAAAAAACACCCGAAAGAAATTCGGGTGTTTTTTGGGATTTAATTTTTGCTATTTATGACATTGCTATTGAGACAATGTCCGAATCCGCCAGAAATCGGATTTTGTTTTTTTCTTTTTTGCCCGCTATCTGGCATGTTTGCCTTATTTGCGCCGCTTAAGGAAGCAAAGAACAACAGCGTTGTTATTTTAAACTTCTTCATATATTGCATGCATATTTAGGCGATTTTTTTTAAAATACAAGATTTTTTTAATATTTTTAATTTTAATTAACTAACAAGCGTGTTTATTGAACAATATGAACTATTACTTACAACAAAAAATGCTTTAAGAAATTGAAGCATTATAACACAAAATAAAAATAATATATTCGTAAATAAACTGCAATTATTCATAAATTTGAAATGCCCGCATAAAGCGAAGCTAATAATACGCCAGGCGCAATATTGCTGCAAAACCAGCCTTTAGATGCTAAAAATAAGTGCCGCATAAAGATATTCCCCGAAAAGTTCCACTCTCCACGCACTTAAAATCGCATGTCGCCTATAGCCGGCAAATAAGCTATGCCTCAACCAATACCCGATATCCTGCACGGGCGTTTGCAAAACATATATGCAATATTATAAAACGGCGGGAACTAAAAAGCTTTGCTATGCGTCAAATATGCGCATCACAAAAGGAGAGTCGTAAACTTCGTCAAGCGACTCAAGTTCGGCGCACGCTTTTTTGATGGCATCTTCCGTCGTAATATGCGTGGTGAGCATGAGCCATGCCCTTCCCGCATTCTCGTGCTTGCGCTGTTCCAAAAGTTCTATTGAGATGTTTCGCCCGGCTAAAACTGCCGATATCATGGCCAACACACCGGCCTCGTCCTTGACTTCCAGCCTCAAATAGAAGCATGCGGAAATATCGCTTAAGCCGGCAAGGTTCACAAGGGTGTCTGATACGGGAGAAAGCTGCATGGGCGCTCCAAGCAAGTATTTTATGGCGTCGCCTATGTCTGCTATGACAGCGCTCGCAGTGGCGTCCTGCCCTGCGCCGCGGCCTATGTGAACCGTGCGTCCCACAATGTCGCCGTCCATTGAAACGGCGTTATAAACTCCGTTGACGTTGGCAACGACGTCCGTGCTCGGAAGCAGAGTCGGACATACAGAAGCGAATACCGCCCCGTGCTCGTTTTTGCGGACCGATGCCACAAGTTTTACGCGCCGGTCAAAGTCTTTAGCCCAGCGCAAATCCTCTATGCGAATGTCTCTTATGCCCTGTATTAACATGTTTTCGGGCTTTATCCATACTCCGTGCGCCAAATAAGCCAATATGCTTATTTTATGCGCGGAATCCCATCCATCGACATCTAACGATTCGTCCGCCTCCACATACCCCAATCTGCGCGCGTCTTTCAAAATAGATTCATATGAGGCGTTTTCCCGCTCCATTCTGGTGAGTATGTAATTGCAAGTGCCGTTTAATATGCCGTATATTAACGAAAAGCGGTTGGCAACAAGGCCCTCGCGCAAAACTTTGATAATGGGAACGCCTCCGGCTACGCTCGCTTCAAAGAAATAGGAACCGTCGTATTTTTTTGCCGCGGAAAATATTTCGGCGCCGCAATTACAAATCAGAGCCTTATTCGCGCTTACAACAACCTTGCCGGCCTTAAGCGCGGCAAGAGTGTATTCGCGCGCCTGCCTGATTCCGCCCATGAGCTCGCAAACTATGTCTATGGAGGGATCGCTTATTATTTCCATAGGGTCCGTAGTTATTTTGTCCTCAGGCACACAGACGCCCCTTTTTTTCGAAGAATCGCGCACGCAAACTCCGGCAAGCTCGTATGCCGCACCAAAGCGCTTTGCCATTAAATCCTTATTGTCCTGGAGATGCCGCCAAACACCCTGAGCGACCGTGCCCATTCCCAAAAAACCTATTTTAAAAACTTTAGCGCTATTGTTGTCCATGTGTTTTAGAAGCGATTTTCAGTGCCTTTAAAAAGGCGAACAATATTTGAGCGATGCCTTATAATTACAACTACGCAAAGTGCAACGGCTATATACAGCCTTATTCCGTCATTATAGAGAAACGCCGCCGCCACCGGAAGAGTTGCAGCCATTGCTATTGAAGCGAGAGATACATATCTGGTGGAGTAAAATACGACAAGCCATATAATTAAAGCTATTAATATTGCCCCCCACATGACTCCGAATAAGCCGCCTATTGCAGTAGAAACGCCCTTTCCACCCTTAAACCCGATAAATATAGAAAAACTGTGCCCTACAACGGCCGCAACCAAGCCCGCATAAGGAAGATATTCGGGATATGAAAAGGTAACCCCCAAATATGGCGAAAACACCGGAAACATCGTTGCCACAAAACCTTTTAGGGCGTCGAGAACAAAACATATATTTCCCGCAGTCTTTCCGCAACTTCGCTTCACGTTTGTGGCACCGGGATTGCCGCTGCCGACTTTGAATATGTCGACCCCGCGCATTTTGGCAATAATTACGGCAAATGGGATAGCCCCCAAGAGGTATCCCACCGCCGCAACTATTATAAAACCCAAGATTTCCATAATATTATGCGAAATCCACCACTCTCACATCTTTTATATTTTCGAGGGAGCGAAGTTCGTCAATAGCCTTTGCGTCCGGGACGGTGTCGAGTTCGTAAACGCTCAATGCCACCGCGCCCTTTTCCGCGCGGGACAAACTCATGTTGGCTATATTGCAATCGTGCTTGCCCAATATGGTTCCTATTTCGCCTACTATGCCAGGAGTGTCATTGTTCCTTAAAAATAGCGAGCAGCGATTTTGCGGATTTACCTCCACGCTGTTTCCGTTTACCGCTATTACCCTCGGGCGGGCGCTCTTTCCGGTTACAATTCCGGAAACACTGATTGTCTGCCCCTTCTCGCATGTGGCCTCAACTTGAACAAGTTCGGCATAATCGGTATCCGCAGTGCTATTGATGCTCTCCACCTCGATTCCCATGTGCTTCATTTTCGCCGGAGAATTCACGTCGTTTGCGTTATCGGCTATTTTTGAGAGATAGCCCTTCTGAACGGCGAGCGTCAAGAGCTTGTTGTCTATATTGCCAAGCTTTCCAAAATATCTTATAGTCAGCTTTTCCACACGCTCTGATGCTATCTGTTGCACGAATGTGCCAAGTTTTTCGCAGAGCACTATGTATGGAGATATCTGCTTCATGGATTCGGCGTCTATGCTGGGCTTGTTTATCGAATTGCGTATAGCGCCGCCGCTGAGGGCGTCGGCAATCACCTCGGCCACCTCTATGCCGCAACTTTCCTGCGCCTCCTTTGTAGAAGCGCCCAAATGCGGAGTGAGAACCAAATTTGGGAAAGCGCGCAAGGGGCTGTCTTTGGCCAATGGCTCGCTTTCATATACATCCAAGCCGGCCGCCGCAACCTTTCCGCTTTTTAGCGCTTCCACCAACGCCGATTCCTTTATAATTCCGCCGCGCGCGCAATTAAATACGCGAACCCCCTTCTTCATAAGCTCGAAGGCCTTTTCATCTATCATGTATTTTGTGGCTTCTGTGAGCGGCATATGGACGGTAATGTAATCCGCTCGCTTAAAGGCGTCTTCAAGCTCCACAATTTCTACGCCGAGCGTTTTTGCGCGGGCCTCGGTAAGGAAAGGATCGTACGCAAGAACTTTCATGCCGAAAGCCATCGCGCGCTTGGCCACTTCCGCGCCTATTCTGCCCATGCCCAAAACCGCCAAAACCTTGTTCTTGAGCTCAGAGCCCTTAAAGGATTTGCGATCCCACACCCCGTTGTGGATCGAGGCGTTCGCCTGCGCTATCGGGCGAGTGCCGCAAAGCATGTGCGTGAATGTGAGCTCGGCGGTTGCCACGGTGTTGCCCGTAGGAGTATTCATCACAACAACGCCCTTTTCGGATGCGGCGGGGATATCGATGTTGTCTACCCCAACTCCGGCACGGCCAATGGCCTTCAACTGCTCTGCGCACGCGAGCACGTCGGAGGTAATTTTAGTTTCGGAGCGCACTATGACCGCCGCCGCATCTTTTATCAGCTCCTTGACCTGTTCCGGGGTGGAGCCGTAGGCTTCTACTGTTTCAAAGCCTCTTTGTTTTAGTAGTTCAACGCCTTTTGGCGATATTGGATCAGCTATTAATACTTTTTTATTCATGTTGATTACAACAATCGTGGGACTGTTTTCCAACCCGATTGTCAAAGTTTAAAAATGGCCGAAACACATAAAAAGTCAAGATGAAACGCCGTATCCGAAAACAAGTATGGAATGATTCGGCGCGCGCGAGACGGACATGCAACACATTTGCATAGCAAAGATGTGAAAATTAGCATTGCAAAACAAAGAAATTTCAAGCGCCATAATCGCCAGATTCAATATGTGCAATAGTCCCGATGGTAAAGATATAGGATTTTTACAAAATGGCAAAGTACAGCATAAACACGCTGCAATGCGCGCATGAATTGGCTAAGCTTTCTTCAGAGAAGCCGACAAAAAAGCCCGCAACCCTTTATGGATTGCGGACTTTCAAATAGTGCGCGAGAGGGGACTTGAACCCCTACGCCTTGCGGCACCGGCGCCTAAAACCGATGTGTCTACCTATTCCACCACCCGCGCGTAAAAATATTGCCGCATAGATTGTACAATGCGGCAATATTTGCGAGCTTAAAATTCGACTTTCAAAAAAAAGGCGGCCTTCCCGCATCTTGCGTCTCCCGCTCGGCGGAAAACATGCAATGCATTTTGCAAAAAAAAGAAGCAAGCACTATGTCCGGACTTGCGGCGGCCCGGAAAATTCTCCAATGGAAAACATTGATATGCCCGCAAAAATCAAATCCAAGCCCACAAGGAAACCTATAAACCATACACCGCTGTTTAAATTGCTCATAACCAATACGCCCAATAAAAGCGTTATTAAGGCATTTAACAGCATCACTCCGGGATACTTCATGTCTGAGCGCCTATCGCCCCAATAAATTAGAGCCACTATTCCTTCAAGCAGGAATATTACCCCCAATGCCAGCATTATGGCCATAGCCCCCAAAATTGGATTGAGAAGCATAAATGCGCCTCCTATGCCATACAAAATTACAAGCGATATCCAATATAATTTGGCGCTTGCGCCGTCTGCCGGAAAAATTTTAAAGGCGGCAAGAATAGCTCCAACTATAAAAGCCGCTCCAACTATCAACTCGATCCACAAGGAACTTGCAATGGGGAAAACTATGCACAATACGCCGAGTATGGCAAAAATTATTCCCGTAACTTTATTTGATTTTCGCTTCATATATCCCGGTATTCCTCAAAGTTTACAAAGAGACTTTGTTTTCTTTTAAAGCGCGGCTGTAACGTTCACTGACCCTTTTCCAGTTTATTATGTTCCAAAGTTTTTCCAGATGTTCCTGCCTGCGGTTTTGGTATTTCAAATAGTATGCATGCTCCCAAACGTCCACCGCCAAAATAGGAATTATGGCGCACGACGAAACCGAATTTCCCATTATGGGGCTGTCCTGGTTCGGAGTGGTGCATATTTTGAGCTTTCCCGCAGCATTTACGCCCAACCACGCCCAACCGCTGCCGAACTGGCCGACTGCCGCCGCGACAATTTGTTTCCACATATTCTCTGCCGAGCCGAAGCTCTCTTCGACGGCCTTTTTAAACTCCTCCGACATTTGGCTCTTGTCGGGCGAAAATCCCCGCCAATAAAAAGCGTGGTTCCACGCGCCTCCTCCGTTGTTTCGAAGGGCGGTCCTTATTTTTTCGGGCGCGTTTTGAAGATCAGCCAAGAGCCCTTCAAGGGGAAGGTCCGGTGAGAAGGAGGCTTCGCTCTCTATTGCCGCGTTTAATTTATCCACATATGCGGCTTGATGCTTGTCGTGGTGTATTTTTACCGTTTCGGCGTCTATATAGGGTTCAAGGGCGTCGTAGGGATATTCGAGTGCTTCCAATTGATATTTCATTTTTTTTGCGTTTTCGTTGGGATTTGCGTTCGCACACGGACAAAATGCAACTGACGCAAGCAAAAGCGCAGACATTATTTTTGAGGCGGACGTTTTCATTATTTTATCTTATCGGATTTTTTTGCCGCGCTTAAAAAACGACTATATAAAAAATGTGCTTGATTGAAGCGGATTTTTTAAGGAAACTATTTTGCTTATATATTACCGATACGACTTTTTTAATGGACCGCCTTGAAAACATAAGAAATTTTTGCATAATCGCGCACGTTGACCACGGGAAAACCACTCTTTCCGACCGGCTTCTTGAGGAGACCCAGACCATTCAAAAGCGGGATATGCAAGACCAGCTTCTCGACTCCATGGATTTGGAGCGCGAGCGCGGCATAACGATAAAGTGCCACCCCGTATCGATGCTTTACGATTTCGAGGGTAGGCGCTATAGGTTAAATTTGATAGACACGCCCGGGCACGTAGATTTTTCTTACGAGGTTTCACGCTCGCTCGCGGCATGCGAGGGGGCGATACTGTTGATAGACGCCGCGCAGGGAGTCGAGGCGCAAACTGTGGCAAACGCCCATCTTGCAGTCGCCCAAGGGCTTGAAATAATACCGGTAATAAACAAGGTGGACTTGCCGAGCGCACAGCCTGACATGTGCAGGAAACAAATAGAAGACGTGCTCGCCATTCCGGCTGAAGACGCTATTTTGGCCAGCGGCAAAAGCGGCATAGGAATAAAAGACATACTCAAGGCGGTTATAGAGCGCGTCCCTCCCCCCCGTTTGGCGGATTATCCCCAAATGCGCGCGTTGATTTTCGACTGCGTTTTCGACTCATACAAGGGAGTCATATGCTATGTAAGGGTGTTTTCCGGAAGCCTAAAGCCCGGTGACGAAATCATGCTTATGAGCAGCGCCCACAAGACGCTTGTGAAGGAAGTAGGCAGGTTTGTCCCCACTATGACTCCGGAATCCTCGCTTGAGGCTGGTTGCACCGGCTACATAGTATCAAACAACCTCAAGGAAGTATCCGACGTGCGCATAGGCGACACCATAACTTCGGCTTCAAATCCCGCAAAGGAAATGCTTTCCGGGTATAAGGAGGTCAAGCCAATGGTGTTTTCGGGCATATATCCCGTAGATACTTCCGAATACGAAAAGCTGAAAGTCTCCATAGCCAAACTGCAGCTAAACGACTCCGCCTTGACATACCAGGCCGAAACTTCGGTTGCATTGGGCTTTGGATTTAGATGCGGTTTTCTTGGACTTTTGCACATGGAAATAGTTCAAGAGCGCCTGCGCCGAGAGTACGGTCTCGACATAATATCCACATATCCGAGCGTAGTCTATAAGCTCGATTTGCACGACGGCTCGAAAATTGAGATTGACAATCCGTGCCGCCTTCCCGACCCCACTACGATTGCGGCAATATACGAACCTCTGATAAAGGCGAACATTCTCATTCCCACGGAGTCTATAGGCGATATGCTCGCCCTTGTTGCCGAAAAGCGCGGATATTGCGAAAAGACCGAGACTATAGACGACACCCGGGTCATGCTCGTTTGCACGCTTCCCCTAAACGAAATCCTAATAGACTTTAACGACCGTCTAAAGTCGATAACTCGCGGCTACGGCAGCATGGACTACGACATGGCGGGATATTCGCAATCGAAGCTCGTGCGCCTCGACATTCTCGTAAACGGAGAGCAGATAGACGCCTTTGCCTCCATAGTGCACTCCGACAAAGCCGAGCAAAAAGGGCGGGCCCTGTGCGCAAAGCTCAAGGATATTTTGCCCAGGCAGATGTTCAAGGTTGCCATACAGGCGGCTATAGGCGGAAAAATAATAGCGCGCGAAACCATAGGCTCATACAGGAAAGACGTTACCGCAAAATGCTACGGCGGCGACATCACAAGAAAGAAAAAGCTTCTTGAAAAACAGAAAGAGGGCAAGAAGCGCATGAAGCAGATAGGAAAAGTCTCCATACCGCAGGAAGCATTTGTAGACGTGTTGAAATCTAATACTTAAAAAAATGTTCGGATTCTTTAAGAGCAAGAAGCAAAAGAGCGCCAAAGAATTGCTGTCAATGGCGTACAAGGTGTACAACTATAGGTGCGACCTAATGTCTGAAAATGACGCCTCTCAAATGTCGGGAATGATAGGCGAGCTCGACGAGCTTGTGCTCGACGGCAAAGCGGGCACAAACGAATACAACTCGCTCGCCGACAAGCTTGAAAAGCTTATGCGCAAGTGCGGGGGGACAATATACCCTCTCTCATCGATAGCCGACTATGTAGACATGATAGTGGTCGCGGGCATACTTGCCCTTGGCATACGCTACTTTTTCTTGCAGCCTTTTAAAATTCCAACGAACTCAATGTATCCGAGTTTTTACGGCATGACGCACCGGGTATATCCCGGCGACGAGCCCTACCCTTCACTGCCGGAAAGGGCGCTTCGCTTCGCTCTGAAGGGCGCTGAAAACTACAATATCACTGCCCCGCGCGACGGCGATTTGTACATAGAGTTGAACGGCTCCGGCGGAGGGTCTTTCTCTTATGAAATTGTTCCTATAAAAAAATTCTTTGTATGGCCTTCATACGAGCGCAGATATACGCTAAACATCGGGGGCCGCGACATGACGCTTGCACTTCCCGCAGACTTTCAAATAGACAAAGTCTTGGCCGAAGCATTCCCCGACGCATTAAAGCCGGGCGCCTCCGCGGTTTTGATAGACGGCCGCCCGATGCTAAAACTGGGTACTTTCAAGAAGGGGGAACGCATGCTAAACTTCGACATTCTCGGCGGAGACATGCTATTTGTGGACCGCTTTACCTATAATTTCCGCAAGCCAAAAATAGGCGAGCCCATAGTATTTAAGACAAAGTATTGCGAGGGAATGACGAGAATGAACAACGGAGTTCCCGACGACAAATACTATATAAAACGGCTCGTCGGCTCCGGGGGAGACATACTTAAAGTCGGCAACAACACCCTCTTTAGAAATGGGGACCCCATAAAAGGCTCCCCCGCATTCGAGCACAACGCCAAAAGGGAGGGGCTCTATTGCGGATATAGGGCCGAGGGGGCGCTCGCAAACGGCGCAAGCGTGAGCGTGCCTGACAAGCATTATTACGCCATGGGAGACAACTCCGCAAACAGCCTCGACAGCCGCTATTGGGGCTATGTCCCAGAAAGGGCCATTGTTGGCAAATCTCTCATAATATTTTACCCCTTCACATCGCGGTGGGGCGCAACAAAATAAAACGCCTCCAACTAAAAGCTTGGCATGCACCGCCACGAAACATAACTTTTCAGAATCAAAACAATGCTCGGACTAACAAAGGGACTCTCCGTAGTTTTCGGCTTCATGGTAGCATGCGCCGGCGCCTTTTACGCGTCGGATGCGGAAGCCTTTGGACGGGAATCCG
>CALXOC010000040.1 GCA_944389915.1 uncultured Opitutales bacterium
ATGGCTGAAAGCCCGCCGCAACGCGCTACTTTTAAAGATGTAATAAAGCCACTTTTTGGCGGTGGACAAACCGCCAAAGGGTTTTGATTTTAACAAAAAAAGAAGGGAAACAAGATGTCAAAAAGACCATTGAATGTAGGACTTGTAGGCGGCGGTTGCGGAGCGTTTATAGCGCAGCCACACCAGAAAGCGATATTTAGCGACGGCACAAGGCGCGTTGTTGCCGCGGCTCTCCACCCGAATCCGGAGGTCGCAATGAAGGAAGCAGAAAATTGGCCCTATCCCATTAAGGGCTATCCATCATACGACGAAATGATAGCAGACCAAAAGAATCTTCCCGAAGACCAGCGCCTGGACTACATTCTGATTGTAACCCCAAACTTCGTGCACTTTGACCCAGCAATGAAAGCCATAGAAGCGGGAATTCCCGTTATGTGCGAAAAGCCGCTCACTGTAAGCCTTGAACAGGCGGACCAGATTGTGGCGGCGGCTACCGCCAAGGGCTTGCCTTTCGCTGTGGCACACACATACCTCGGACACTGGGCTTCATGGTTCTCCAGATATGTGGTAACAAGCGGGCTTCTTGGCGAAGTGCGCTGGGTTGACGCCAGCTACATACAGGGATGGCTCGCAAAGCAAATTGAAAAGCAGGGCGGAGAGGGCGGAGCCGATTGGCGCACCGACCCGAAGCGTTCCGGCGGCTCTCTCTGCGGCGGAGACATAGGAACCCACGCGCTCATGCAGCTGCGTTTCGTGACAAATTTAGACGTAACGCGGGTTTCTGCGCATCTTGAAACCTTTGTAAAGAGCAGGCTGCTTGACGACCACTTCACCGCCTACTGCGAGCTTTCAAACGGCGGCAAGGCCATGGTAAGGGCATCGCAGATATGCATAGGCCACAAAAACGATTTGGCGATAGAAGTAGCGGGAACAAAAGGAACTCTCGTATGGCGCCAAGAGGAGCCTGAAAAAGTCACAATCATGCTGCCGGGACAGCCCGACAGGGTATATTGGCGCGGAGACGTTCAGGCAAACGACGGATTCCTCGGCGATGTTCCCGAATACATACTCACAGCTCACCGCATACCCTCAGGCCACCCCGAAGGCTTCCACGACGCCTACGCCCGCCTGCACCGCGAGTTTGAAAAGGATATACGCGCATGGAAGGAAGGCAAAAAGTTCTCATACGACCACGATAGATACGCAACCGTTCTCGACGGCCGCATGGGTCTGGCGTTTATCGACGCCGCTCTCAAGAGCAATAAAGCCGACGGCGCATGGGAACCCGTCAAGCTCAAGTAGGCTGCTTGGATTTGCCCACAAAATAGGGCGCGCACATTGCAAAAAGCTCCATTTCAAGTGAAATGGGGCTTTTTTATTCCCGGCAAGATCCAATTATGCAATGAAGCAGGCAATTTTTAATTGCGCAAGTTGGGAAATTTTGCGCATTGCGCTAAAAGCGGATCTCAATGCCGCCTCGAACAGTGCGCCCCGGAGAGACATACCACGCCTGCCCGATATACGCAGAATAGGCGGCGTATGTGGCATATGTTTCGTCGGTAACATTCTGAACAGAGACAAAAGCGCGCACGTTCTCGCATATGAAGAAATTTGCTGTCAAGTCTATGCTCCATGCAGCCGGCATGCGTTGAAGGTCGTTTGAGAAGTCGCTTCCCATATACTGGCTGCTCGTCCATATGTACGCAATGTCAAAGCGCGCAAATTTAACGGGGCGAACCCAAGCCATGCTTGTGGAAACTATGGACGGAACTAAGGGAACATTCTGCCCTTTGTACATTCCGTCGGCAAAGTGCGCAGTCAGAAAGGTCCATGAAGTGGAGGCTCCAACTACTTCGCCCTCGTATGCAATACGCACTTCTGCCCCATAGCGGTCGGTATTTCCTATGTTTTCATTTGCTCCGCTTTGCCATGGTCCCCCAAGAGGATTGTAATCTATTTCGCCGTTCATGTGCATATAGAACAGCGAAGCCCCTGCCCGCCAGGCTCCGTTTGCGTAATTTGTTCCTATTTCGTAATTTTGTCCGCGCTCCGGAGACAGGCGGCCGTCCATAGCATACCCGTAAAGCCCCATCATTTCATCAAGGGCCGGGTAATGGTATATTTGGTCGAAGCGAAAATATACGTTCCAATGCTCGTCCAATTTTGCATTTATGCCGAATTGCGCAGCCAAGCCGTTAAAATTCTCATAAGAATCGTTGGCAGCACTAAAAACATCGGAAGAATTGTTCATGGCGTACTCATAGCGACCGCTGGCAGTTATTGAAAGAATGTCGTTCAACATATATTTGCCGCCGAGCCATGGAGCCAAAGTCAAGCGTTCCGTGTCAACGCGGTAGTTTGAATACGCGCTCGATCCGTTCGTATCGAGATGGTCGTAATAAAAGTCGAAACCTCCCTCTAACCACGACTCGCTGTCGCCGTCTATAAAAAACCTGTAATGCGGAGTTGCCGAAGCCGTCCAAAGAGTCGAGTCCGCCGAAGATCCGTAGTTGGCGTAATCGGTATGCTTCTTTTTCATATTCGCGCCTATTTCCAAAGCCCCTTCTCCCGAGGAAGTCGCGCTGTTCAGACGCCCCGCCAAAGTCATGTAATCGAGGTAATCCTTAAAATTTACTCCCGAAGAATATTGCGGATTTGCTATCATATCTTCATACGAAGTCTGCGGATTTGCCCACGATATATATTCGTCGGCAAAGGTGGCCCGAAAATCGGCGTCTACGGCGTCGTTCAACTTAACTCCCGCAACCACCCCGGCCGATTTCGACCAGCTCCCGGAATAGTCCACATAGCCGCCATTGTGATAATAATTGACGTCCGCCCCCGCAAAATAGTCGTCGGTGGAATGCGACAGCCTGCCCCACGCAGAGTATTCGTCGAAGGACCCGTATCCGCCCCCAAAGTCCGCGGAATCTCCCTGCCCCCAGCGCTTGGTGCTGATTTTTACCACTCCGCCAACGGCGTGGTTCCCGTATGTGGCGCTCTGCGGCCCCCTCATAACCTCTATGTTTTCAATCTGCTCAAGCGGTATCTGGCTCCAGTTTATAGAAGACATATCCGCCCTATTCAAGCGCTGCCCGTCAACCAACACCAATACCCGCTGTGAACTGTTCGCCCCGAAACCCCGCATCGATATTTCGGCATTTGCGGGAGTGGAGCCGCTTAGATTGCGGAAGTAAACATCGGCGTATCGCCGGAGTATATCGGGCAAATCGGGAAGCCCGCTTTCCGAGATGGTTTCCGCATCTATGTTGCGCGCGGATACGGGAAGATTGAATATGTCGTCGCCAAAGCGCATGGCGGTTACACCGAACTCCTCCAGCATGGGCGCGGGCTCCGAGACATTATCAATGGGCTCAGGCTGCAGGGCCGCCCCTTTATTCTCCGCATCGGCGGCCTGCAAAGCGGAGGCGGCCGACAGAATTGCCGCGAACGCTGCGGCGCATTTTATTATAATAGAATATCTCGCTTTCATCTAAATGTAAAAGAGTATGCGCCGCACATCGGGCGGCATATAAAACAAAGCCATGCAAAATTGGGCCTATCCGCCAATAAGTCTTCTTATTTTTATGCACTCGCACACAAGTGCTTCCAGCTCTCCAAGAGGCAACTGCGTGGCGGAATCGCTTATAGCCTTCTCCGGGCGTGGATGCGTCTCTATAAACAATCCGTCGGCTCCCGCGGCAATGGCGGCTCTTGAGAGCGTCTTCACAAATTTGCGCTCGCCGCCGCTCACTCCGGAAGCGGCCGACGGTAATTGCGTGGCATGGGTTGCGTCCATTAAAACGGGGCATGAGTTTCCCCGCATTATGGGAAAAGCCCTCATGTCTACAACCAGATTGTTGTATCCGAAAGACGTTCCCCTGTCAGTTTGCCAA
This sequence comes from uncultured Opitutales bacterium, assembly GCA_944389915.1. Lineage (GTDB taxonomy): Bacteria > Verrucomicrobiota > Verrucomicrobiia > Opitutales > Intestinicryptomonadaceae > Merdousia. The sequence goes on from CALXOC010000040.1 coordinate 3,897, forward strand.
ATCTCCTTCGCTCCGGCGGCTCTGAGCTTTTCCACCACATACACCATGTCTTGCGGCGCCAGGAACTGGCCCTTTTTCACATTTACGCATTTCCCAGTTGCCGCAGCCGCGACAAGAAGGTCGGTCTGCCTGCAAAGAAATGCGGGTATCTGAATCGCGTCGCAAACACGGGCGGCTTCCGAACACTGCCATGCCTCGTGCACATCGGTCAAAACAGGAAGAGAAAATTTCTCCCTAACTTCCCCAAGAATTTTAAGCCCCATTTCAATTCCCGTTCCGCGCGGGCTCGACAAACTTGTGCGGTTGGCCTTGTCGAAACTCCCTTTAAACACCACCGTGAGAGAATCTGCATATTTCTTAGCCAATCCGCCCACAACTTCGGCGCACTCGAAAGCCAGCTCCCGGCTCTCCAGGGAACACGGACCGGCAATCAAGAGCATCTTGTCTGACGGATTTGTATAAATCATTTTTCAAGCCGTGATTTTGAGAATTTTAATGCCTCCGCCACAAACGCGCAAAACAAAGGATGAGGCTTGGAAGGCTTCGATTGAAATTCAGGATGAAACTGCACGCCAAGCATCCACGGATGCCCGCTGACTTCAACTATTTCAACCAAGTCGCGCTTTGGATTGACTCCCGCTATTCTAAGCCCAGCATTTTCAAGGCGCTCGCGATACGCATTGTTAAACTCATAGCGGTGGCGGTGGCGCTCACGCACGGTTTCCTGAGCGTAAGCCTTATAAGCGAGCGTTTCCGGGACGAGCCTGCATTCGTAGGAGCCCAAACGCATTGTGGCCCCCTTGTCGACAATGTTCTTTTGCTCGTCCATTATTGTTATAACGGGATACAGAGTGTTTTCGTTGAACTCGGAGCTGTTGGCGCCCTCGAGGCCCAAAGCGCTTCTGGCATACTCTATAACCGCTATCTGCATGCCCAAGCATATTCCAAAATACGGTATTTTATTTTCGCGCGCATATTTTGCCGACATTATCTTGCCTTCTATGCCCCTGTCCCCGAATCCTCCGGGAATCAGTATGCCGTCAACATCTGCCAAGTATTTTTCCGGGCCGCCAGCCTCCACCGCCTCGGAATCAACCCTAATTATTTTCACGGAGCAATCGTTGCCGACTCCCGCGTGAGCCAAGGACTCGTAAATCGACTTGTACGCGTCTTGAAGGTCTATGTATTTCCCCACAACCGCAATTTTGCACTCTCCGCCCTTTGGCGAAACAAGGCGGCGCACAATGGAATTCCATGCGGTCATATCGCTTTCGGGACACTTCAATCCGAGCCTTTCAACCACAAGCTTGTCCATGCCTTCGGTTGAAAGCATCAAGGGAAGCTCATATATTGAGTGCTTAACGTCCATTTCCTCTATGACCGCCTTCTGCTCAACATTGCAAAACATGGAAAGCTTTTGGCGCATATCCTCGGTCATAGGCTCCTCCGTCCTGCATACGAGAATGTCGGGCTGTATGCCTATCTCGCGCAACTTTGCAACGCTCTGCTGCGAGGGCTTTGTCTTCAATTCTCCGGCGGCTTTAAGATAGGGAAGCAAAGTTACATGTATAAACAACACATTTTCCTTGCCGACTTCCAAGGAAAATTGGCGCATAGCCTCAAGGAACGGAAGCCCCTCTATGTCTCCGACCGTCCCTCCTATTTCGGTTATAAGCACGTCCACGCCCTCCCCGGCAGCGTATATGCGCGCCTTTATCTCGTTTGTTACATGCGGTATGACCTGGACGGTTTTTCCCAAATAATCTCCGCGGCGCTCCTTTTGTATGACATGCTCGTAAACCTGGCCGCTCGTAAGATTGTTAAAGCGCGACAGCTGACAATGCGTAAACCTCTCGTAATGCCCCAAATCCAAATCGGTTTCAGCGCCGTCGTCGAGCACGTAAACTTCGCCGTGTTGAAATGGGCTCATAGTTCCGGGATCAACGTTCAAATACGGATCGAATTTCTGTATTCTCACTTTTAATTTGCGCGTTTCAAGGAGGGCTCCGAGCGCTCCGGACGTAAGCCCTTTGCCCAATGATGACACTACACCGCCTGTTATAAAAATATACTTCATCTTCGGGGCTTATTTTAAAACTCGAAGCGCCCCGTCTTGGCAACACTATTCGTAAAAATTCTGCAATACCTTTGCCCAAATTAAAGAGCCGCTTAGCATCCGATATGGAAACGCTTAAAAACGCGGTTGTGTTTTTGCATAATAATCAATATATTATGCATTTAGCGTTGCCGCTTGCTTATGGTTTTAGATTCTATCCATTCCGGCGACACTATCGTTGCGGTAGGATAACTTATGTCGGAATGCGGCGCATTGAGAAATTCCGCAAGCCGCCTAACCGCCAACTCTCCCACAACATCGTTATGCTGGTTCATTCCGGCCCACTCCGGATTGCTCCTGCGCCTTTCCAACTGAACAATGGCTACGTCCTCAGGCACTGAAAAGCCCATTTTTTCCAGCCATTTTTTCGGAGTATTGTATAGGGACAATATTGCGTCCGGCCTATGCATCTTAAACCACTTGCAAAACAACTCTTCGCTATCCTTTCCCGACGGATAATACAAAAACGGCGGCACTTTATCTGAGGAGCCAAGCTCCATCTGCCCCCTTAGAAAACCTCCTGAAAACCGCCCCTCAACAATATCGTCTATGCCTTTATCGAGCGCCAAGCCAGGGCGCTTATATCCCATATTTAAAACGGCAGCAACAGCATTCCGGGCTATTAGAAACTGGTCGGCAGATGCGTAATCCAATTCCGGATTTGAAGTTTTCAAACCCGCCACCACAAACTTAAACTTCTCCCAAAGGGGCTTGAATTTTGTGGGAAGACGGGCGTTGTCGTACATTCCGGCAACAATTCCGCCCCTTATGCCGCGCGATTCAAAAATACGGGCCAGACTGTCGGCGTTAAGCCCCTTCTGATGCAGCCAAAATACGTCTATATTATAACCGAGCTTGCGGGCGCCCCTTTTTATGCCCCTTATAAATTCAGGAAGCGTAGGGTGCTGCGAGAATGCGCAAGGATCGGCGTTTGCGTTCAACAGCGCTATAGTCCCGCAATATTTCCCAGACTGAACGCGCCTGATAGCCGACATCGCAAAGCTCAATGCCGCATCGGGAAGATATCCCAAACGCGACGCCTCAGCGCGAATTCTGCAAAGCGTCTTTTCCGAAACGCCCTTCTTTCCCCTCAATGCCAAACTTGCGGCCATTTTTGAAACGCCCGCCGCCGCGGCAACTTCGGATAAGCATACCCTTTTTTTCCCCTTCACGAAAGATTTCTAACACCTATTACTTTACCGTAAAGTAAAAATTCCAATATTTTATTTGTCCGCGCATCCGGTGTAAATTATCCTGAATGGCCAGAAAAGGAGAAATATGGGCATGGGAATAAAAAGAAGTGATAAATCGGAATTGTTTTCAAAATCGAGGAGAAAATTCTTAAAAACTTCCGCCGCCGGAATGCTCGGATTTTTTGCGCTATCGGGCATTGCCGCCGAACGGAAAAAAGTTTCGGCCAACGACCGTCTGCGCGTAGCCTTTATTGGGATTGGCGGCCGCGGCAACTATCTGGCAAGGGACCTGCTTCAATACGCCCCGGTAGAGCCCGCAGCCTTCTGCGACGTAGACAGCTCCTACGCTGCGAAGACATGCAAGCTCGCCCCCTCGGTGCCCCTATTTTCAGACTACCGCACAATGTTCGACAAGCTTTGGAAAAACATAGACGCCGTGGTGATAGCCACCCCGGACCATTCCCACTTTCCTATAGCCTCTTGGGCGATGCTATCCGGCAAAGCCGTGTACATAGAGAAGCCGATGACGCGGACTGTGTGGGAGTCGCGAAAGCTGCGCGAAATAGCGGTGGAAACGGGAGTCGTTACGCAGCTTGGCAACCAGGGGCACAGCATGGGCTGGTGGCGGGACGTAGCCGAATGGTACGAGGCCGGAATCCTCGGGGAAATTGTTGAGATGCACAACTGGTGCGACAGGCCCATATGGAATCAAGGTCCCTATGCGCTTCCCGACGGCAGCGAAAAAGTTCCGGCCTCGCTCGACTACAACTTGTGGCTAAACGTGGCCCCGCGCACACCTTATTCAAAATTGATCATACCATTTCATTGGCGCGGATTCAGGAATTTCGGCACCGGCGCCATGGGCGACCACGCATGCCATTCCATAGATTGGTTTTATTCCGCCCTCAAGCTTGGAATGCCCACAAAAATAACCACCATAAGCTCCGAATACAGCGACTTTGGCTGGCCGAAATCCACAAGAACCACCATTGAATTCGCGCCGAGAAAAGGCCGCCCCGCCGTAAAATTGCATTGGTACGACGCCGCCCAAAAACCGGAAAAGATAGACAGACTTTCCACCGATGAGATTGCAAAAATAAAACTTGGCGGAGCCATAGTCGGAAGCAGGGAAACCGTTGTTTGCTACGACCAATTTGGGGCCAGAACCATGATTACTCCGCGTTCGAGAATGATTGAGCTGAAGAAATCGAACGCCTTGCCCCCGCATAAGCTTCCCCGCTTAAAGAAGTCTCATATGCGGGATTTCGTTGACGCATGCCTTGAAGGAAGAAAAGCGGCATCCGATATTGTGGATTACGCCGCAATGCTGAACGAGCTTGTGCTGCTATCCACAATACCAACTTTTTTCTCGGGACAAGAACTTAATTTCGACGCCCAAAAGGGAATATTTACAAATATTCCGGAGGCGAACGAATTCTTTATGAGCCGCTATCCCTACAGAAAGGAATTTTTAATATCCGAAAAGCTGGCTTTCTAAAAAAAAAACTTAAAAAAAACGCGGCTAAGCATTAAAGCTTTAGCCGCGTTTTTTTTAAGTTTGCCCCCTTGAACCCCAAGGAACAAAAAAGATGCTATTCTTCAGATTCTTCGTCAGAATAGACGTCAACCTTGCTCTTAAGTATATTTCCGGAACCGCCGCGTATAGCCTGCGCTATATTGAATGTACGGCCTGTCCCGTTGTAAATTCTGAGCTTGCCCTGGCGGGAATTTTCATCGCGGAGGGAATCGAACCATTCAACGTGTCCGTCGGTAAAGGCCACATGTCCGCCTTCATCTTTAAATACGCCCGTATTCTTATCCCAATATCCCGATGATTTCAAACCGCGGGTCCAAACCAAAGGAGTGCCAGAAGGCGCATTGGGATCCATGCGGTTCGCCACCTCAAAGCTGAGGGGGAAGGCCTTAAACTCGGGATTTATCTGCCAGTTGGCCCCGGTTTGGTTGGCCACAGTCAAAGGCATGGGTGCTCCTTCAGCCCTCTTGTCCATTACTGGAGTGTCGAAATCGAGAATCCATATGACGGCGTCGTTTAAGCCGGCGCGCTCCGCCAAAACTCCCGCCCAATCGTAAATATCCTTGCCGTACACTGAACGGGCGCTTGTGCCGGTTTTTGTGTAGGATATCCATGAATTTGCAATGTTTCTGGCGTTATTCATGGATTTTGCCCTCGAACCTACGCCCATGACCTTGGTTAGAGAGGGGAATATTAGACCGGCAAGAACGCCGATAATGGCTATAACAATTAGCAATTCTACGAGTGTGAATGCCTTGGATTTTCTTTGTGATTTCATAATTTTTAAGGGTAAATTTTTTACTTCGTTAAAAACATAATCAAACATTGCCCGTTTTTTGCAAGTTTTTTTATAAAGAATGCCAAAAAGTCTTGAGTTGTGCGCAATAAAGATAAAGTGTGTACAAAACTCTCAACCTATGCCAAACGACGATCAGCTTCTCGAATCTCAGAGCGAACACGGCTACTCGCTCTACGACCTGGTTGTAATGGCCGAAGACGGCGAGCTCGATAAAATTGAAGATGTGAAGCTTGCCGAAACGAGTCCGCACATATTATCGGTGTTTCTGGAGAGGCTCGACGTTGATACGCAGCGGGAAATACTGCGCAGATTCAATTCTGAAAAGACTTCGGAAATAGTTTCCGAGATGGACGCCGACACTTCGGCCGAACTTGTTTCGGAAATGCGCCAGCACAGGGCTGTGAGCGTTCTGAATAAGATGGAGCCCGACGATGCCGCCGACATCGTGCGGGAACTCGACAAGGACGACAGGGACAGGCTCCTTCGCGGAATGATTCAAACGGAGCCCGAAGCCGCGCAGGACGTTCAGGATTTGTTAAAATACCCCAAAGATTCTGCAGGCGCCATAATGAATCCGCATGTGGCCACGCTGCGCTCCGACATGAGCGTGGAAGACGCCATTACAGCCGTCCGCGCAATGCGCGACGAATACGAGAATATATACTACTTGTACGTTGTGGGCGCCCACGATGAACTTGAGGGGGTTGTCTCCATGCGCGCCCTGCTATTGGCACCCAAGGGGTCCCATGTTTCGGACATAATGAAAACGAACCTCATAGGTTTGCTCGCCCCCACCATGGACCAAGAAATAGTGGCGCACATAATGGCCGATACAGACTACCACACCTTGCCTGTTGTCGGCGAAGACGGGGAACTTCTTGGAATAATAACCCACGACGACGTAATAGACATCATGAGGGAGGAAGGCACCGAAGACCTGCAAAAACTCGCGGGCGCAGGCGCCGACGAAGGGCTGTTTGACCCCCTTCCCAACAGCATGCGCCAGCGTTTCCCTTGGCTTCTGGTAAACCTTTGCACCGCCTTCGTAGCCTCCGCAATTGTGGGCTTATTCGACAAGGACATTGCAATGCTTCCGCTTTTGGCTGTGTTTATGCCTATTATAGCCGGAATAGGCGGAAATACGGGAGCCCAAACTCTCGCAGTTACGGTGAGGTCTCTCGCCCTCGGCGAAGTGGGCATTTTCGACATGAAAAGGGTGTGCACACGGGAGTCATTGAAAGGATTGTTAAACGGCGCTCTCATAGGCGCCTTGGGGGCGCTAATAGCATTGCTAACCACTATGCGTTTCGATTTTGCCGCAGTAGTGTGGGTGGCTATGATTGCCAATATGACTTTGGGAGGCTTTATGGGAAGCTTTATCCCCTTTACTCTAAAGCGCTTCAATTTTGATCCCGCCAGCGGTTCGTCAATATTTGCAACCGGATTCACCGATACCGGCGGCTTCTTTATTTTTCTGGGGCTCGGATCAATTTTTTTAATTAGTTGAGAACTTTGGAGCCCTTCGCATAAACCTCGCGCTTTGGGCGGCTAACAGCTTGCATTCCGCCGCGGTCAAAATCCTATAGGTGCGCAAATTGCAGTTTCTCACGAGGGCGCTAATTGAACTTGGGTCGGAGCGCATTCAGAGCTTGAGAGTGTATTTGGCATATGCGCGCTTCCGTAAGGCCGAAATCTCTGGCGATTTCTCCAAGTTTTTTCTCTTGGAAATAATAGCTCTCTATAACGCGCCTCTGCTTTTCGGGAAGGGCTGCTATATTTCGGCGCACGTCCTCCGAAAGCTCGGATTTTTCCATGTTTTCATAGGCGGCTGACGCGTTTTCATCGGCAATGGATTCCGCAAAAGATATGGAATTTGCGCCCTCGCCCGGCAGGGTGTCGTTTAAGGAGGTGAAAGAGCAACTGCGTGTGCGGCGCAATATCTTGGCGTATTGCTTTTGGGAAACTCCCATCTCGCTTCTTATCTCAAAATCGCTGGGAGTGCGCCCGTAACGCTGTTCTAAAGAATCGCGTATTTTTTCCAAATGCTTTGCGTCGCTGCGCGCAGAACGCGACATATAGTCGAGATCTCTAAGCTCGTCGAGAATTGCCCCCCTTACCCTCATGGCCACATAACCGTCAAAACTGCTTCTTTTATCGGGATCCAAACGGCGCACGGCATCGGCAAGCCCCGATACTCCGGCGGAGTGCAACTCGTCCAAATCGGCATGCGAGGGAAGTTTGCCCCTCATTGAGTTTACTATCTTCTTTACCACGGGAAAATACTTGATGAATAGTTCTTGCTGTCTTGAACTTAGAACTTTCGCCGAATTTATTCTCTTTGGGGCGTTTGTTTTTGTTATTGTCATGTATTTTCTCCGGATTAAATCCGACTCCTCTCATACGGGGGTTATATTTTATCACACTTTGAAAGTTCTTTATGATATTTCTAAGTGTGAGTTTACTATTTATTATTAACAGTTTTCATGCCCGTTTGTTTCGCCTCCAATTTCTCGGAGTTAAGTATCATGCATTCAATCAGTTGCCTCCTACGGCAAAAAAACGCCCATATTTTGCGCATATACTAAATTGTCCCATATTAGAAAAAAGTGGGACAATTTTACACACCTAAGGCGCTCACCCCTCTTTTATAATTGCAATGAAACGCAAGTAAATTACAGTTTCTCCATAAAACTTGCACACCACATGAAAATCCACGCAATATGAGATTACGCGCGATAAAAATAATAGCGGTGCTCACTGTATTTCTGCCGCAAATCTTCGCCATTGCACAAATGCCGAAAGTAAAACTCGGCATAGACGTGCTTGAGGAAATGAAATTTTCTCCGCTTGCGGGCAAAAGAGTAGGATTGTTAACACACCCCGCCGGAGTCAACCGCTGGGGAAAAAGCACCATCGACGTATTGAAAAGCTCACCAAGGGTAAGACTCACAGTTTTGTTTGGACCGGAACACGGCATATACGGCAATGAAAAGGCCGATGTTCCGGTACTCGACAATGTCGACTCCCGAACAGGGCTGCCCGTATATTCGCTTTATGGGAAATATCGAAAACCAACGCCCGAAATGCTCGCAAAAATAGACGTTTTGGTAATAGACCTTCAAGATATAGGCTCGCGCTCATATACTTACACAAGCTGTATGCTCCGCGCAATGGAGGCCTGCTTTGAAAACGGCAAGGAGGTTGTGGTTCTCGACCGCCCAAATCCGCTCGGCGGGCAAAAAGTGTGCGGTCCGCCTCTCGACAGAAAGTTCAAGAGTTATGTTGGAATGTTTGAAGTTCCTTATGTTCATGGTCTTACAATAGGAGAACTTGCGCGGCTGGCGAAGGGGACAAAAGGGGCTATGGAAATTACTTCAAAAGCCCAAAAGTCCGGCAAACTTACAGTCATTGCAATGCGCGGTTGGACGCGTTCGATGATGTGGCCCGACACGGGGCTTAGGTGGGTGAAAACAAGCCCGGCTGTTCCCAACTTTCCGGCGGCCGTAGGCTACGCAATGACGGGTCTCGGCTGTCAAATAGGAGGTTTTCAACACGGGTACGGAACAAAATACCCTTTCAGGTTGCTTACATTTCCCGGGAAAACTCCCGAACAAATAGAGATGGCCTTGCGCAAGAGGGCAATATCCGGACTGGCTTACAAAAAAGCCGCCGCAAAAGACGCCAAAGGCAGAACAGTAGAGGGCCTATACATTCTTGTAAACGATTGGAACTCCTTGCGCCCCACGGAAATAAGCTTTCATATGATGGCCATATCGTGCGAGTTTAATGGCGAAAATCCATTTAGAAGCGCCACTGAATCTCAAAGTCTGCTGTTCAACAAGCATACCGGCAGCGAAGCTTGGTGGCGCGAAATATGCCAAAAAGGGGCGAATGCCAACGTAAAAGCTTTTGCTTGGCGATGGTCCAAGCAGGCGCACGAGTTTAAGAAATATTCCGAAAGATTCTATCTTTATAGGTAACTTTTAGGCGAATTATAAAATACCAATAATATTTGCCGACAAAATTTATTGCCTGAAATTTTTTTGGGAAATTTTAACGCACTCCATTGACCGAACTCAAGAATCTCGGCTCCGTATTTAAAAGCGCCAATTACCTTGGTGTATTGAAATACTTCGGACTATACGCTTGCGCCGACCTGTACGCATTTATAATGAGGTGCAAAATTCCAGGAAGAATTGTCGGCAAGGGCGGGCATGACCTTTTACATGACGCGTTGCGCCCCTAACAAATGACACTTCGCTTGTATGTCAGAGCGGTGAATCTGAATAGCCGGCGCTTGCGAATGCATGCGCATTTGGAATCCTACGGCCACATTTACGTTTTGCAGCATGCAACAAAGCAGAAGCGCATATCAAATTTACTAATCGAGCATGTAATCCTATGATAGCAAAAGGAACAAAAGCAAAGAAAAGTTAGTCAGCCTTAAATTTTATAGTTATTGTGTGCGGCTCGTTGTCGGGCGGCGGACGCAGGGATATGGAGCGGAATACCGCCAGCACGGATTCGTCAAATTCCTTGTCAGAGCTGCTCTCTTTTATGCGCAGGCCGCTTATTACACCCGTGCGGCTCACCCTGAACTCCACAACCGCAACCAGGTTGGACGCAGACGCCGGAACGCTCCAATTCCTGCGGACTTGCAGATATATTTCCTGTATGTAAGCCGACAAAATATTCTTCATGGCGCTGCTGCTGCCGAGTTTAACGCTTATATTGGCTATATTGCTTATATTGCCGGTCGGGGCGTTTATTTTTGGAGCAACTATGTTTCTCTGGCGCGTTCTCGGCTTGTTTGGCCGCTGCTGGGAACGCGGATTCTTTTTCTTAAAATCCTCCCAAGTTATTTTCTTCGACTTCTCTACAGGTTTGGGTTCCGGCTTGGGCTCGGGCTTAGGTTCGGGCTCCGGCTTGGGAAGAGGCTCGGGATCCGGATCAGCTTCGGGCAGCTCTATTGGCTTTATATCTTTAAGCTCGGGAGTTGTTATTTTAGGAAGCTCGCTCGTTGGCGGAATTTCCGGGGCGGGAAGATCCGGAGGGCTATCAACCATTTCAAAAACCACGGGATCCTCGTCGACTTCGCGCGGGAATATAGCGCTCAAAAACATGGACACCACCACGGCCAATGTTACGCACAAATGCAGCGCTATGGAACAAAAATATCCGAGCCTGGTATTGTCTTCGCTCATCAGCGCACTTCCGTATCAAGATGAAGTTTTGTCAGGTTGTGCCTCTTTATGGCGTCTATTACATCTATGACATTCTGATATGGCAGCGAGCCGTCGGCGCGCAGGCTTATAGGCGGAGGCTCCGCTTCGGAGGACAAAGCGCCCAACAGGCTGTTCAACTCCACCATGTCGACGGGCTGCTTGCCCCAGTATATTCTACCCTTCTCGTTTATAGATATAACCTGGAATTTTATCTCCGGACGGACGCTGGCTGCGCTCTGGTCCTGCTTTGGCAGATTTATGGGAATTGTCTGCTCCAACAGCGGAGTGCTTATCATGAAGATTATCAATAGGGAAAAGGCCAAATCCATCAGCGGAGTTACATTGAGCTCCGTTTGCGCTGAAAGCCTTTTGCTATGCTTAAACTTCATGGGCGGAATTAATCTTCAAATTCCCTTGTGAGAGTCGGACGCGAAGAATCGTCGTCATCGTCGTCGAGCGAAAAATTTATCACGCGCGGATTTGCGGATGCGGATTTTGCATCGCCGAAGCCGCCCGACGGAATCGGAGCCGCCCGAACCCCTGCGGGCTCTAAGGAAATGCCTGCACCGTAAGGTCCAAGGTTTTCAGGCGCTTCGTTTTCCGAAGATATTTGAGACTCCATCTCTATCCTGTCCGCCACAAGCGTGGCAAAATTTTCAAGTTCCGTTGTCATGTTGGCTTCGACGGTCGTGAGATAGTTGTATCCGAACACCGACGGGATTGCCACCAACAGGCCCGCAACAGTAGTCAAGAGCGCGCCCGCCACACCCGGAGCCAAATTTTGCAAAGTGACGGAAGTTTGCCCGCTAAGAGATCCGAAACAGTCCATGACTCCCCACACAGTACCCAAGAGCCCGAGAAAGGGAGCTCCGCTTATTACCGTGCCAAGGAGAGTCATTTTAGACTCGTATTTCATTGTTTGCCGCGATATGGAGCGCGTTATGGCATTTTCCACCTGGCTGAGCCTGAGATGCCTTAACTGCGCGGAATTTCCGCCCGCGCGGCAGCCAAGCCACGCCTTGACAGCCGCCCGCAAAAGCGACGCGTAAGGTCCCGATATCGCCTTTGAAGCCGACGCGTCGACAACGCTGGGCGCCTCCGAAAGCTTGCGCTCCGTCTTAACGTTCAAATCCCGCATTGATGTGAGATCAGCTTTTTTGCAAAACATTATTCCCCACGCCACAACGCTCAATACCAACAATATCACAACTATAACCTGTCCGGCGAGGTTGGATTGGAAGAAGTAGTCTGTTACGGAAGAAGTCCCCAGAATCCCTCCGCAATATTCGGATAAGGCAAAAGATAACATGCTTTAAATCAAAGCAACTGTGCCGCTAAAAATCCAGACTAAACTTTTTTTTTATGAAAAAAAATAGAAGCGCCTTTCCCCCGCCCATCAACGGACATAAAAGCGGCGATTAAAGAAATCAGCAAAATTTGTACTGACATGAAAGCCCCGCTTCTCCATTATCGTAAATTATGCTAAAAGAACTTTTGGACATAATAAACTCCATAAGGAAAAATTCCGGGAAACAGCCGCTCGAAAACATCTCTGAAACAACAAATTTGAGGGAGGATTTGGGCTTCGACTCTTTTGACCTCGCCGAATTGGAAGTCAACATAGAGGACCGATTCGGAATAGACGTATTTGAAAAGGACATTCCCATAAGCGTTTCCGACATACTAAAAAAGCTCGGCAGGTAATTTTATGAAATTTGGCAAACTCATAATAGACGGCGAAACTTGCGCCACTTATTCCGATCTCCTCGAGTTTGTCAACAGCGCCGTTTCGTACAGACCCGCAATGCCGGCTGAATCTCCCATAAGCTTTATTTTCAATCTTGTAACCGCCATAGCCAACAGCTGTAGCGTTGCGGTTTCCGACGCGCTTTCTTCCCCCTCCCAGTTTGGCCCCGCATTGCCCAATAGCGCCGCCGCCAGTCGGCGCATAAACAATCCCGCACGCTTTAAAAATACCGATGAACTTTTACGCGCCCTAAAACTCTCTAAATCAAAAATTGCGCTTTTCACTTCCGGAAGCAGCGGGAAAGCCAAGAGAGTGGAGCATTCCATGGGAACGCTCCTTCGCGGCTTAAAAGAATCCGAGGCGCACTCAAACGATGTGTGGGGGCTCGCCTACGAGCCCTCCCATATGGCTGGGGTGCAAGTGCTATTTCAGGTTTTGTTTAACGGGAACGCGGCGGTAAACCTATTCGGAAAAAATCGCAAATTCATTCTCGGGGCAATAGACGCACATAAAATATCCCACATATCCGCAACTCCCACTTTTTACAGGCTTCTGCTTCCCGCCGACAAGCCCCACCCGAGCGTAACGAGGGCAACTCTCGGAGGAGAGGCAAGCATTCCCGCCCTATACCTGCAAATGCGCAAATTATTTCCCAACGCAAAAATAACCAATATATACGCCTCCACGGAATTCGGCACATTGCTCGTTTCCGACGGCAGCGCATTCAGAATCCCGCAAAACCTAAAAAAACTGATTCGAATAAAAAACGGAGAGCTTCAAGTGCACAGGAGCCTCTGCGGGTCCGCCTTACAATGCCGCTTCGACGAAGAGTTTGCAATAACGGGAGACATGGTTGAATTTACCGGAAGCGGCAAAGAGGAATTTCACTTTGTAGGGCGCTCGTGCAACATAATAAATATAGGAGGATTTAACGTCAATCCCGAAGAAGTGGAGGAAGCCATAGCGCTTGAACCCTTTGTCAGGGCGGCATTGGTTTACGGCCGGAAAAATTCGGTGCTCGGAAACGTACTGTGCGCGGATGTCGTCTTGGACTCCCCCTTGCAAAATGCGGAAGAAAAACTTAGAAAAAGTCTCGCTCAAAGGCTGCAGCAATATAAGATTCCGAGGAAATTCAACATCGTAGAAAAACTGCCAACAAGTTCCACATGCAAAATAAAACGACAAAGAACGTATTGTTAAGCGGAGCCTCGAAAGGCCTGGGCCTTTGCATATGCGGAAAGCTTTTGAAAAGCGGATACCGCGTTTACGCAATAAGCAGAACCCTGTCAGGCCATCTCCGCGAACTTGGGGAGGCGCACAAGGGAAGATTATTTTTTAAGGAGGTTGATTTATCCGACCCGATCGGGGCGGCAAACGCCGTATTCAAAGGCGATTTCATTCCGAGAGCCTTTCCATTGGACGCTTTTGTCAGCAACGCCGCGCAGTCATACGAAGACATAGTTTCAAATATAGACGAAGCGAAACTTGAAGGCATGTTTAAAGTAAACGTATTTTCGCCCATGCTCCTGACAAAATACGCAATAAGAAACATGTTGCTAAATAGGCGTCCTGGAAGCATTGTGCACATATCGTCAATATGCGCGCACACGGGCTATAAGGGGCTTTCCATGTATGCGGCAACTAAGGGCGCCATTGAATCTTTCTCCATAGGTACGGCGCGGGAGTGGGGGCGCAGGGGGATACGCTCTAACACAGTTTCTCCGGGATTTATGGAAATAGGAATGGCAACTTCGCTGTCGGACGAAGATGCCGATAAAATACGCCGCCGAAACTCGCTAAAGAAAGCGGCGGATCCCGAGAGCGTGGCCGACACCGTCGCCTTCCTCATATCCGACGGGGCCTCATCGATAACGGGGCAAAATGTATGCGTGGATTGCGGCAGCCGCTGAACAAATCCATATCAATAGCAGAGCGCGCATAAAATAAGGCTCCAAGGCGTGCCTCAAAGCTTGACTTCCACCTTGAAAACTCCGCGCGAATGCGGCGCCACGCTTTGGAGAGCTTTTGACGCCGAAGCGGGAGGCACAATCCAAGGTTCCACGCACCAGAATGGGCTTTCCATGGGGCGCCCCCATGTAACAATAGTTGCGCTATTCGGCGGCTTCAAGCCCCCGTTCACAACTATCTCTATGTCTTCCAAGCCGCTCTTCGGCCCGAATTTCACTGTCCCCGAGCGCAATGAAGTATGTATTCTTGAAGCGAGCTTTGGGGAGTCGAATGTCATATATTTGCGAAAATCTTCAGCCTTGGCAAAAGTGCCGTCGCTTTTCACGTATTCTGCTCCGTCGCAGTCTATAGAGAGTCTATAGTCGGCGTGCGTCTCCCCGCTATTCCACGGCATTGCAAAATAGGGATGATAACCGACCCCCCACGGGAGATTTTCGTCTCCGTTATTTACAAGCGTCATCTCAACGATATACGAGTTTGAGCCGAACTTGTAAGACACATAGAATTCATAATCGAAGGGGTATGCCTTTTTGCTGTAATCGTCGGGAACGAATTTAAGCAAAATAGAGTCGGAATTGCACGATACAATCTCGAATTTTCCGCCGTTTGCAAAACCGTGTTTTTTCATAGGATATATCTTCCCCGAAGGAGCCTTCCAAATACCCTCCTTTCCGTCTACAAAGGACGAGCCAGAAAAGGGGAACAATATGGGCGCCCCGCCCATCACCTTCTCAAGATTTTCCCCAAACGGCCCGTCTTTAGGCCAATAAATCACGCTTCTGTCCTCTCCCCTTTGCGAGATATCCCAGGACATGAGGCGCGCGCCGTTAATAGGATTCATCAGGAAGCGCGAATTCCCCACGTTAAATTCGTACAACTTCGCTCCTCCCTTTTCTACTATAGAAGGCCCGCTTTCCGAGAGTCTGCCCGAAGCACAGGAAGATAAGATAGAAGCAACTACCCACGACATTAAAATGCAAAATATTTTCATAAACTTTGTCCTTGTAATGCATAGTAAAATACAAATCCCATATTTCCACAAATAAAATCTGCGGAGCGCAAAATAGCTGCCACGCCCCGGAGAAGAGCAATATCCTTGAATCTTGTTGACTTTCACGCGTATAAATGCACTTTTAAATAATCTTAAATACGGGTTTGGAAATGCGCAAAACCCAGGGCGAAATAAAAAACAATTAAATGAAAAAGGACATAGGCATAGTTGTGGGAACACGTCCCGAAGCCATAAAAATGGCCATGGTCTATAAGGCCCTAAAAAATTCGGACAGCCTCAATCCCATTCTAATCTCAACCGCCCAACACAGGCAAATGTTGGATCAGGCGCTTTCAATGTTCGACATCTCGCCCGACTACGACATGAACCTTATGCGCGACGGCCAAACACTTTCCGACATCACCGCCAGAATAATTTTGGCATGGAAGGATTTTTACAAAAGCCAAAAGCTTGACGCCGTGCTTGTTCAAGGAGACACCACAACAGTTCTCGCAAGCGCTATATCGGCATTTTATCACAATGTAAAAATCGGCCACGTGGAGGCGGGCCTGAGAACATACAACATGCATTCGCCCTTCCCCGAAGAAATGAACAGGCGGCTTGTCTCCCCCATTGCCGATTTTTCATTTGCCCCAACGCGCCGTTCCCTTGAAAACCTCAAGGCCGAGGGAATAGACGAAAAAAAATGTTTCGAGACAGGGAACACGGTTGTTGATTCGCTGGTGTACATAAGCGAAAAATTGGCGCGCGACGGCATATCGGCGAGAAATGTTGCGCTTAAAAACGGAGTGCCTGAAACTTTTGTGGAAAAATTCATGGACAAAAGCCGAAGATGGATTTTAGCCACCGGACATAGGAGGGAAAGTTTCGGAGGCGGATTTGAAAACATATGTTCGGCAATGAGGCGCATAGTGGAAACATATCCGGACTGCGGAATAGTTTATCCGGTGCATTTAAATCCGAATGTGCAGGAACCCGTAAACAGGCTGCTTGGAGACAATCCCAACATATCGCTAATAAACCCGCTCGGATACGAAGACTTTGTATGCCTAATGAAGGATTGCCGCTTCATATTGAGCGACAGCGGGGGCGTGCAGGAAGAAGCTCCGTCGCTCGGCAAGCCCGTACTTGTAATGCGCAACACCACAGAGCGCCCGGAAGGCATAGAGGCCGGAACATGCGTACTTGTTGGGACAAACCCCGATGCTATATTCGACAACGCTTCAATTCTGCTTGAAGACGAAGCCGAATACGAGCGCAGGACTGCGCTAAAAAATCCATACGGCGACGGCTTGGCCTCCAAACGCATACGCGCAATACTTGAGCGCGAGCTTGCATGAATGTCCGCAATTTACAAACAGTAAAAATAAAATGAAAACCGCATTGATAACAGGAATAACGGGCCAGGACGGTTCATATCTGGCAGAGCTGCTTCTATCGAAGGGATACACTGTCCACGGAATAATACGCAGAGCCAGCGTGTTTAACACGCAGCGGATAGACCATATTTACAACGACAAATCCGTGTCCGGCAGCAGATTCTTTCTCCACTACGGAGATCTTACGGACTCGAGCAATCTCAACAGAATACTGGAGAATACCGCACCCGATGAAATATACAACTTGGGCGCCCAGAGCCATGTAAAGGTAAGCTTTGAAGTTCCCGAATACACTGCCGACGTGGACGCCATAGCCACGCTTCGCTTTCTCGACGCAATTAAAGACGTGGGGCTCGAAAAAAAGACAAAATTTTACCAGGCCTCCACATCCGAGCTTTTCGGCAAAGTTCAGGAAATTCCGCAAACGGAAAAAACACCTTTCTATCCGCGCAGCCCCTACGCCGTCGCGAAGCAATACGCATATTGGATAGTTATAAACTACCGTGAAGCCTACAATATTTTCGCATCTAACGGAATTTTATTCAACCACGAGTCTGAACGCCGCGGCGAAACTTTTGTAACGCGCAAAATAACGCGCGCTGCGGGAAGAATAAAAATGGGGCTTCAAGACAAACTGATACTTGGCAACATGGACTCCAAGCGCGACTGGGGATACGCACCTGAATACGTTGAGGGCATGTGGAAAATACTCCAGGCAGACAAGCCCTCCGAATATGTTCTGGCAACGAATGAAACACATACCGTGCGGGAGTTTGTAGAATTGAGTTTCGGGCGCCTCGGAATGGATATAGAGTGGACAGGCAAAGCAGAGAACGAAAAAGGCGTATGTAAAAAGAGCGGCAAGGTATTGGTGGAAATATCACCAAAATACTATCGCCCAACGGAAGTGGACCTGCTTCTCGGCGATCCCTCAAAGGCAAAGCGCGAACTTGCCTGGGAGCCCAAGACAACATTTAAGAAATTGGTGGAAATAATGACCGACCACGATTTCAAACTTGCTGAAAACGAAGCGAAACTTAAATGAAAATTTCCGACAAAATTTTCGTAGCCGGGCATTCCGGCATGGTGGGAAGCGCCATAGTTAGAGAACTTCAATCGCGCGGATTTACAAATCTGGCGCTTAGATCGCACTCGCAGCTGGATCTTACAAGCCAATCGGAAACAGAGGCTTTTTTCAGCTCAGAGCGCCCAGACATTGCGGTGATAGCGGCCGCAAAAGTCGGCGGAATATATGCAAACGCTACTTATCCAGCGGAATTTATAGAAATAAATCTCGCCATAGCCCTAAACACTATACGCGCGGCAAAAAACGCCGGAACAAAGCGCCTTCTGTATCTTGGAAGCACATGCATATACCCGAGAATGGCGCCGCAGCCTATTCCCGAAGACGCTCTGTTAAGCGGACCGCTTGAAAAAACAAACGAGGCCTACGCCGTGGCAAAAATATCCGGACTTAAAATGTGCGAATTTTTTAGGAAGCAATACGGGCTTTGCTACCACAGCGCCATGCCCACAAATTTATACGGCCCCGGAGACAACTACCACGAAAAAAATTCCCATGTGATGCCCGCGCTGATAAGAAGGTTCCACGAAGCTGCTGAGAACGGCCAAAGCGAAGTGGTTCTGTGGGGCACGGGGAAGCCTCTCCGAGAATTTCTGCACGTCGACGACCTTGCATCGGCGTGCATCCACCTTCTGGAAATGGACAACCCTCCGGATATTGTAAATCTCGGAAGCGGAGAGGAAATCTCCATAAGGGAGCTCGCAGAGATAGTTGCCGAGACGACGGGATTTAAGGGTAGGATAGTTCTCGACCAAAGCAAGCCCGACGGCACTCCGCGAAAACTCTGCGACACCTCATTGCTGCGGTCGACCGGTTGGAAGCCTAAATACGACATAAGAAGCGGAGTGAGGTCTGCCTACGAGTCTTTTAAGCGCGAATTAAAGAGCGGAAGAGCCAGAATGTAGCGGTCACTTCAAGATTGACCCGCGATATGCGCGTCAAAGGCGGACCATTAACATCCGCATATAAATAGTTTTTCAGCTAAAAATACCGCGCAAAGATGCTACTTTCCTTAAAAAGGCGGAAGACACATAATCCCGCTCCGAGGAGTCCAGGCCTACAAACCAAACGCTTAGCGCCAATGCCGAAACCGAAAGAGCGCATACCGCAATGAACCTAAATGCGGAATCGGGCATAAAAAAAGTCAGGGAAAAGGGCAACACAGCCGAAATTGCCGCGGCGGCAATCGATTTTCCAACCACCTTTACCGAAAAATCCAAAACAGGAAATCCCGTTTGGCGCCTCAAGAGCAATACCCTCTCAAACATTGCAAGTATGGATATTCCTATTGCCACCATAAAAACCGACTCAGGCGGAAAGCCCGCTTTTAAGAACAGATAGGAGACGGGGAGAGTGGACCACAAGGTCAAACCTACAACGCATTGATACAGCGCAACGCGGCCGGTCGCCTGAACAAGGGTTACAAGCGGGGTTGAATACGAATCTATAAGAAGCCTCAACATCGTCAGCTCGGCAAATACCAATGTATATGGAGGAACTTTTCCAAGCCATAATTTCAAAAGAAAATCCATTTCTATCATCGCCGGAAGTGCGAACAAAAGTACAAGATAGAAACAAAACTTTGAAGATTTCATAGTCAGCGAACACGCCTGCGCGCGGTTTTCCGACGCCCAATACTTCATTATTTGCGGCCTTGTCGCCGTCATAAAGTTTACCGAAAAACTGCTTACGGCGTTTGACAGCTGCATAACAATGCCCCTTGCGGCATTCACAAGTATCCCGAAAAAATTATTAAGCAAAATGTTTACAAGTACGTCTGTAAATAGACTCGATATGGAGCCGAAAAAATTCCAACCCCCGAAAGAGACAATCTCCAAAGCTTTGGATCTGTCCCAGAAGAAATAGCGCTCCGTCTCCGGATATTTAACTTTGCAAAGAATAAAATACAGCGCCAGGTGTGCCATAGACACCCCGAACAGCAGGGCGCCGTAAAATTCGAGCCTTCCGAACAAATCCAAATAAAGCGCATAAACAATTGCCAGCTTTAACAGGGCCTCCAGCACGCTAAACAGCGAAAAAGCCTTCATGTTTTCCCTGGAAATCACCAAAGACATATAGGGCGTTGTCGCTATATTTGCGGCAAAAGTAAAAATGGAAAACTGAAAAAATATAAAGGCCGAAGCTATGCTGTCTTTTGGCAAGTCCAAGTATCTGTGGAACACAAATACGCCGACGCTTTCGCAAAGAAGCACTATTAGTGCGAGGAGGCCGGCGTTTAGCAGCCTTATTAAATTAAAGATTTTCTTGAGGCCGGCGTAGTCTCCGCGGCCAAGATGGTAGTTTAAATAGCGGGAAATGGCGCTCGACAGCATTCCTCCCAAAAATTGAAACATCGAAACCACGCCGCCAACTACATTCGCAATTCCGAAATCGTCCACGCCCAGGGCGCGAAGCACTTCGCGCGTGGTAAAAAAACTGATGGCTATTATACACGCCATTCGGATGTACAGCATTAGCGTATTTCTGGCTATGCGAGAATTATTGCTTGCTATATTATCTGAAAATACGTCGTCTTTTGACATGCGCTAAAGCGTAAAGTATATGGAAAGTGCGCGATGCTAAAACGAGCCCGCGCTAAGTCAACGCAAAAGTCCCATGGCCTCGGAATCGCAATAGGGGGCGGCGCGGCGTATTGCAGCCGAACGCTCCCCCGGCGGCAGGGATTTCAAAACCGCCTTCATCCGTTCAACATCCCCCAGCCTCCCAAAAGCCTTGGCCGCATACGCGCAATAAACGGTCTTTCTCGCATTTATCGCATCGTCTTCAAGGTTTAAAATAGACTTCTGCGCAAAATTCTCATAAATATTGTTTAGGCCGTATCTGAAGGCTATGTACGCAAGCGCCGGATATCTAAAACGCTCGGCAAAGCCCTCTTTGCCCCAATATATATAAAATGATGAGCCCACATAAGGCAGCTTCGCCGAAAAATCTTCGGGAGCCATGGACGTCAACCTAAAATTGGACGGATAAGACGACTGCCCTATCGCCGAATGAAGATATCGGCGCTTTTCAAAAAAACGCTTGTCCTTTGCCGCGCGCTTGTATTCGGCAAGAATTTCCGGATTTTCAACGCCGTCATATATCATGAATATGAGGTCGTCGGAAACATTCATCGCCTGAATCAGCCTCATAAAATATTTCGACTCGCCCATTCTGATAAGCGCGGCGCCGGCATCCAGCATTTCCCTCTCGCAAAGAGTCGGGTAAGGATATTTTTCAAAAATCTCCAGCGCCTTTGATAGTACGCAATTTTTCCCGTAATCACCCAAGGTGTTGGCATAGCGCTCCGATATCGCAACATAGGCAAGGGCCTTCTTGGCCCCGTTCGGCAATGCGTTTGCCTCGCCTATTCTGCGCAGCATATTTTCATCAGAAAAGTCTCTATCACTTTTTATTTCTCTCAGCAGCCTAACGCACGCGGCCTCCTCAATTTCACCTTTTGCCCCAACATCGCGCTCGAACTCCGATAGATTCTTCGCGTCGGCAACATTCCCGCTCAACGAATACAAATA
>CALXOC010000041.1 GCA_944389915.1 uncultured Opitutales bacterium
TGTTGTTTTGCCTATTGCTTGCAGGCTGCTGCTTTGCCGCCGAGGTCCGATTACAAGGCGGTGCTTGTTTGCGAATTTGATTTTTGTGCTCTGACAGGGGAGCGTTAACGTTGCCAGCGTCGAAAGCGTTTAAATTCGCAAAAGCGATTATTTCTGCCTTTGGCCAAGCTTTAGGAGTGTCAAAATTTTGTCAGCTTCCGCGTTTGGGTTGTTGTCGAGTTGGGTTGCGATAGCTTCGATTTCTATTTCAACGCAATTTTTTGGCGCGGCTGGTAAATTCACCGTAATTGATTCTTAGCCGAAAATAATAGGGCTGGAAGCGCTTCCGAGCCTATTTTTATTGTTTGGATAGCGGCATCTTTGGGCGAAATCCACAGTTCGCCCAATGTTATATGCGGCGGCAGCAACCAAGACCGTAAAAAGTGAAATACGGCAAAAATAGTTTTTGTCTTCACATTGTGGAAATGTTGTAAGTTTAGCCTATTTACTCCCCATTATTTTTTGCTTCCAGTTGTTTGCCCTTGCTCTTAACAACATTGCTTGAAGTTAAGTATTTGCATATTACAATTTTTTATATGGCAATTTGTGCCAAAATAAAGCATTGGAAATATCGTAACAGCCTGTTCTTTATGCAGAGCACAAGATGTTGTTTTACGAAATTCCAGCGCCATTAGAATTTATGTGCGCACTAACAGCAGGCTTAACTTTAGCAATCTCGCCAATATCAAACTATAGCCTGCTGTGATTAAACTGCCAAATGGAATTGCGCGTCCGCCTTTGCAGGAAAGTTTGTAGCCAAGCCGCAGCTTGTCCAGCAATCGGGCCCAAAAGCTTTAGCGGGCCCCTTCCGATAAGCGCTCTTTGAATTTGATATGGCGGTATTGATGGAAAATCGCCTGTATAGCGGCATGACTGAATTCCAAAATATTCCGCAAAGCGCTGGCCTCTTAGAATGTTTTTGAAATCGGGGTTAGCTGGGTGTCTTAAGTCAACGGGCATTATGTCATATCTATGCACAATTTAACTTTACATTGCTTGTGTGTGGAATTTTGAATTGTTTTATAAAATTGTTTTGACAGATATGCAAACATTGGCATAACTTTGAGTTCTATATATGCTTCGCGCTGTGTTTCTTAACTCTTGCATTTTTTGGGGGAGGGTAATTATAAAATACATGTTCCTGTTATCCCTTTCTTCTGTCGCGCACGCCGATATCGCGGGTGTAGGCAAATTGGGGAAGTCCGCCCCCTTATGGGTCAGAGAAAATCCAAGTATTTTTGAACGCATTGACGAAAGTCCGTTTTCCGGATTTTTTTTGGAAAACAATCCCGGGCTCTCCAAGCTTAGGCGCTCTGATTTCTTTCCGTTCATAGACCGCTACGGCCAGTTTATCCATTCGGATTGGCCCGGCAAAATACATTCAGATTTGGATTTTCTGCAGGCAATTCAAGAAGAGCGCCGCTTTGAGGCGGCTTTGCCGCCCCTCCCTAATAGGGATTTATACGGTGGATATTTAAGCCCGAAATTTTCCTACCCAAGCAAAGGTTTTTTTAGTACGCGCAAAGTTGGAGGGAAGTGGTTTTTCGTCACGCCCCTTGGAAATTTGTTTTGGAGCCTGGGAGTAAACGCCTTTAACGCGTCGAACGGAACGCGCCTTAGCGGGCGCGAGGCTTATTTTTCGCCGGATTCCAACATTGGAGACCCCCGCTATTTGGAGCGCCTTCCCTTCGACAGGACAAAATCTGATTTTTTCCGGTTTTACGCGCGCAATTCTGACATTAAATATGGCTCTGACGCTCAGGCTGCTTTTGGAGCGAATATGAGGCGCTTGGACATTTGGGGATTTAATACTCTCGGAACTTGGTTTAATTTGGGGGGCTTTGCTGAAGCGCGGAAACCGTATCTTGTCATGCTCGGATATTCCGCGCCGTTTATTGCGGGATCTGTCCAGGCGCCCGCGTTGCCCGATTTTTTCTCCGCCTCCTTTGAAAGGGCGGCGGCCGAAGACGCGGAGAAAATAAGAAGCGACATACTAAATCCAATGTGCTTAGGCGTATTTGCCGGATATAAAATGTCTTGGCAAAACACGGAGCGCTTAAAAAATCTCGGGCCTTTGCTTATGTCTTCTGGGGCGTCTCAGGAGGCCAAGATTGAGTTCGCGGAAATGCTGAAGAAAAAATATGCGTCAATAGGGGAGCTTAATCTCGCGTGGGGGGCCGCGTACGAATCGTGGAATTCCTTTTTGAGTGTCAGAGACTTTTATCCTAAAACAGAGTCTGCGAAGTCTGATTTTGCCGATTTCACAATATTGTATGCGGAGAGATTTTTCGAGGTTTTTGCAAATGTTATAAAGAAGATAAATCCCGACGCCCTTTTTTGGGGAAGCCGCATGCCGGTCCGCGTCGACAATGCAGTTTTGGTGGCCGCTTCCAGGCATTGCGACGTCGTAGGCATGGCGAATTATCCGGATAGCCCCGAGCGCGCCCTTTTGCCGCCGGGGGCCGACGACAAGCCGGTTGTTGTTTGCGAATTTAATTTCTGCGCTCAAGACAGGGGCGTATTTGGCGGGGGTTATGCCCCGGTTAAAACTACGGAGGGGGCTGCTGAAAAGCTCGATGCATTTTTGAAATCGGCCGTGTTGCATCCCGCCATAGCCGGAGCGCATTGGATGCGATGGATAGACCCTCCAACAAGCGCCAAACACAACGGCGAAAATACGGCTTCCGGCTTGATAGACTGCTGCGATACCCCGATATATCCGCTGGTCTCTGTGTTTAGGAAGTATTCGGACAATCTTTACAATATGCGATTAAACAAGCAATGGTGATGTAAAAATGTTAAGATATGCATTAAGAATTTTTGTCATATATGCGGTTTTGCTGCAAAATTCGCTCTATGCCGGATCCGTTTTTAAGATAGGGCTTCCCGACGCTTCGGCCGCGGAATTTCGGGATTTCGGAATAGATTTCGGCATAAACTATCCATATCCCTCGGATCCTTTCAGGAGCACAAAAGAGTTTTTCTCCAAGCCTTTTACTTTTGAAGTCGGCAGGCATAAAGACGCGGATTTCCCTTTTGTGCAGCCGCTGAAGCGCTGCGAGTGGGCCGACATAAGCTATTCGAGGCCCCATCTTGAGGAAAATATGTATTTTAACGAGAATTGGTACAAAGATAAGAACAGGTTGAAGTACCATCCGCTCAACATAAAATTCAACTTGCCCAAGAAGCCATCTAACAGGCTTTTCCTGAAGATAGGCTTTGCCGACAAGGCCCCTTATTTTATTAACGGCGCGGCATTGGAAGTCTCAGTAAACGGGAAAAAAGTTGAAACTTTTCAAATACCCTACAATTACGATCCGGAAAAAAATCCCTATCCTTGCTTTTCCACGCTTCTAATGAATCCGAAGGAGTGGGGCATTCCGGCGTCAAAGCTCGTAGAGATTCCGGCAAACTTTTTCAAGGACGGCGAAAATGTGATTTCGCTGAAGGGGATACCCGGCCCCAAGTGGAGCGGAGAGGAGTGGTTTGTGTACGATTACATGGAACTTTCCGACGATCCTAAAATGCCGCAGGTAAAAAATCCGCTTCCCGCCGCCGCAGCAGACGCTGAGGTTGCGCTCGATTTCGACGAGATTGTATTTTCTATGCGCGGCATTTCCAACGACGCCCACTGGTACGGAAATTTCGGATATTATCCCGACGCCCGCACGGGATACACGAAAGAAAACTCACCGCTCTCCAAATTGAAATATTCGTTTTTGAGCGGAATGATGGCGGTAAATCCGAAGGACGGCAGGAGCGATTCGTGCGTGTTTCCAAGGAAGGGCGGGAAACTTTCCGTGTTAAATTTTAAGACGGGGGCTGTCAGGACTATAATATCCGACCCGCTCGGCGATGTGCGCAATCCGTCGGTGCATTTCGACGGAGGCAAAATTATGTATTCCTACAGAAAGGGGGGCGAAGACGCCTTTAACATTTACGAGTGCCTTACAGACGGTTCGAATAATTCAATGCATTCCCTGTCCGACGGGAAATTCGACGATATAGAACCTACATACATGCCGAACGGAGATATCGTATTCGTATCCACAAGATGCGAGCGGACCGTGCCGTGCTGGATGGTGGACGTGGGAATATTGTACAGGTGGTTTTCGGACGAAAATAAAGTCAGGCCTATTTCCGCGAATGTGGACCAGGACAATTCTCCGTGGCCCGCTTCCGACGGCAATTTAATTTATATGAAGTGGGAATACGTTCATAAGAGCCAATTAAATTTCCACGCCCTTTGGAAGAAATCGCCTGACGCCACAAACGACATGGTTTATTTTGGAAACGATATACCCGGAGATTTATTTATAGATCCCAAGGAGGTTGAGGGAATTCCCAATAAATTTGTTTTTACATACATACGCGACCACGGAGACCGCGACCACCGCGGGCGTGTGGCCGTTATAAACTCGCCGTCTAATCCTGGAGACTACAGGGCCTTTCGCTTTGTGTCGGGCAATTTGCTCTCGCGCTATGCCGAGGGAAAAATGCCTTACAACTCATATACTTCCCCGTTTCCAATAGGAAAGAATTACATTTTGGCAGTTTCAGAAGGGGAACGCATAGTCCTAATGGATTATTGCGGCCGCATATTGAAATATCGCCGGCTGCCGCAAGATTTTGGGCGCTATAACGACACTTATATAATGGAACTATTCCCGATCCGCAAACGTTCCAGAGGCAAAATGCTTCCCGATATGGCTGATTTTGACCAGAAGGAGGCTACAGTCGTATTGGTTGACGCTTCAATAGGCAGGCACATGGGAAATATAGGGCACGGCAAGATAAAAAAGCTGATGGTATCGGAAATACTTCCGCATATGGTACACTTGTACGGAGGCACGGAGCCCCTCTCTTTGCGCGGCGCATTCAGCTATGAGCGCTATCTCGGCACGGTTGACGTGGAATCCGACGGTTCGGCCCACTTTAAAGTTCCCGCCGGCAGGGCGCTGAGTTTTACATCGCTCGACGCCGACGGCAGGGCGGTTAAGCGCATGCACAGCTTTACGATGTTTGCGCCCGGCACTTCGATATCGTGCATAGGGTGCCATGAATATAGGGACATGGCTCCGCCGCGTCTCGCCAACAAGCTGTTGGCGCTGCGCCGTCCGCCAGATTCACTTAAAGCCATAAAGGGGGTAGAGCAGGGTGAAGTGCTCGATTACGTAAGAGATATTCAGCCAATATTAAACAAACATTGCCTATCCTGCCATAATTGGCGCGACTACAAAGGCAAGATAGACTTGTCCGAAGGTTCGGCATGCATGATGCCCATAAGCTATTTTTATCTTCGCACCCTTCGCCAGCTAAGCGACGGCTACAATAGAAACGGGAATTTGCCCGTTTACGATTTCGGCTCCGGAGGAAGTCCCTTGATGAGCAAAGTTGACGGCTCCCACAATGGAGTGAAACTCTCACCCGAGGAGCTGAACAAACTGAAAGTTTGGCTCGATACCGGAGCAACGGCTTCGCAGTCGTGCGCTTGTTGGGAGTCGGGAATGTTGAGGTATTACTACTCAAATATTCCAATACGCGCCGACGAAAACTGGGAGGAAAACAAGGCAATGGCCGGGGTGATATCGCAAAACTGCGCATCGTGCCACAATGGCGAAAAAGTTTTGCCAAACAGGGTGTCCGGGAGCGACGATGAAATTCCGACATGGCGTTGGCTGTGGGACTACGGAAAGTATTCCCCGAGAAACCGCATGAGTTCCCACGCCGTATTCAACACGATGCACCCGGAGCGCTCCTCCATATTAATGGCGCCTCTCGACAAAAATGCCGGCGGAAGAGCGGGCGAAGGCGGGCATGTTGTGGTGTTTAAGAGCCGCGACGATCCGCGTTATAAAACAATACTTGCTGCAATAAAAAGGGCACATGATTACATAAGCAAAGAAAATCCCCGCTACACGGATAAAAATTACGAGCCAAAGGGGGCGTATCTGGGTGCCCTCAAGAGGCGTGGGATAATAAAAGACGGGGACAATCTGAAGAATTTTGACCCCTTTGAGGCCGATAAGAAATATTGGAATAAAGTTATAGGCAAATAAGGGTTAAGCTTGCGCTACTATGTTAAAACAGGCATATTTAAGAAGTTTTCGGGGGCTTCTCAGGGGAATTTTGTTAAAAAAGCTTTACAATTACGCAAGCATGGCGTTAATTGGGAGCTTAGTTAATTAGTAAATCAACTAACAGTTACTATTATGTCAGACATCGAACAAAGAGTAAAAGAAATCATCGTAAACCAGCTCAACGTCAATGAAGAGCAAATCACCCCCGAGGCCAGCTTTATAGATGACCTCGGCGCCGATTCGCTCGACACCGTTGAACTAATCATGGCTTTCGAGGAAGAGTTTAAGGATCAGATGGGCGGCGGCGAAATACCCGAGTCCGATGCTGAAAAGCTTACTACCGTCGGCAAGGTAATAGAGTATATCGAATCCAAGTCCGCAAATAAGTAATAGTTTTTCAGATGTTTAACCGACCCGTTTCTGAGCATTATAAGGCTTGAGCGGGTTGTTTTTTTGAAGTATGCGCTAAATTTACGGATTTCGTATGTTTATGCGTATTCTTTGTTTTTAAGGCTTTTATTTCTTATGCAGCTTTGAGAATTAGGGCTATTGCCGATTCTCGCGCTGCAACCCCGCTGTGAGTTGCGGATAAAATAGAGGAAGGTGCCTACCGCATGCGGAGAAAATTCAAAAATACGGCTCCGCGCGCGCCTGGAACTTTTTACCAATCCTATTTATGCTGCAAAAGTTACGGGTTTTAAAATAAATTCCGCAAATGCGGACAAAGGAAAGATTATAATGAAAGAACGTATTGTCATTACGGGCATAGGTTTAATATCTCCTTTTGGGGACGGTGTGGAGAACTTTTGGGAGGCTATAAAGGCTGGTAAGAACGGGATTACAAAAGTGTCGCTTTTCGACGCTTCGCAGCTCAACTGCCAGGTTGCGGCGGAATGCAAGGATTTTGACGCCTCCAAATACATGGACCCAAAAGAGGCTAAGCGCAGCGACCGCTATACGCACTTCGCTGTGGCGGCGGCTAAGCTTGCAATGAAAGATGCCGGCTTGGATACAGAGACAAATATAGATCCCGAACGTTTCGGCGTGTTGATTGGGTCCGGAGTTGGTGGCATGGATACTATTGAAAGCCAATCGAGGGCTTTTATAGAGCGCGGCCCGCGCAGGGTGTCTCCGTTTATGATACCTAATTTGCTTGCGAACATGTCTTCAGGGGTTGTGGCAATAGACTTGGGGGCAAAGGGAGTGAATTTTAGCGTTGTAAGCGCTTGCGCCACCGGTACGCACGCCATAGGTGAGGCGCTCCTGCATTTGCAGATGGGGCGTGAGGACGTTATACTTGCCGGAGGAAGCGAAGCTGCTGTAACGCCCTTAAGTTTTGCGGGCTTTTGCGCTATGAAGGCTATGGCTACTAATTTTAACGATCAGCCCGAGCGCGCCTTGAGGCCTTTCGATGCCGACAGATGCGGTTTCGTAATGGGTGAGGGCGCCGGTGTAATAGCGCTTGAACGTTACGACCATGCTGTTGCCAGAGGCGCAAAAATCTATTGTGAAATATCGGGATACGGCGCTACTTGCGATGCCTACCACATAACCAGTCCAGATGTTGAGGGAAAAGGATTGGCATTGTGTCTAAAGCGCACTATGGAGGATGCAGGCGTGCCTCTCGACGAGATAGACTATATAAATGCTCACGGCACATCTACTCCATATAATGACAAATTTGAAACTGCAGCCATTCACAAAGTTTTTGGGCCGCATGCAAAAAAGTTGATGGTTAGCTCAACCAAGAGCATGACTGGCCATTTGCTTGGAGCCGCAGGCGCTGTTGAAGCTGCAGTTTGCGCTCTTGCCCTCAAAGACGGCATTGTTCCGCCTACCATAAACTATGAGCACCCCGATCCGGATTGCGATCTTGATTACGTTCCAAATGCGGCTCGCGAATATCCGCTTAAAAACGTTATCAGTACCAATCTCGGCTTTGGAGGGCACAACGGAGCTTTGCTGTTTAAGAAAATTTAAATTGCTTTGACATTTCAGTTTTTTAGCTCCGATAAACATTGACGCATTGAATGCGGCCTCTCATGATTTTTGTCCATGAGAAGTTTTTTTTATATATTTTGTTTTTTTATATGTTCAACATTTGTTTCCGCCATTGAAAAAGACGCGTTCGCGGGATATTACGGCGGCGTCTTGAAAGGGGCGAAGGGCTATCCGCTTGCGCACCAGAGCGAAATTTACGCGGAAGTGTATAGGGGAGCGAACCAAACATACAGAATGCGCCTGTTTTCGGCTTTATTTAGCCGCTCCGAGACGCAGGCTCTGGTTAAAAATTTGAAGCAATCCGACGGCGCAATAGCGCTTTCCGGCGGCGAAAAAGGCTATCCCGTAAGCGGATTTTCCGGGAAAATCACACCGGAGGAAATATCATTTGAAGCCCTTCAAGCGGGAAATAAAATAACGGGCGCCTTGAAAAGGCTTGAAATAGAATCTCCCACTATGGGAATGAAGGCCCCAAAGGGGGCGAAAGTATTGTTCGGCGGCTCCGATTTGTCGGCTTGGAGGCTTAAAGACGGCCGCCCGCTTATAAACTGGGCTTCCGACGGCGGTATCATGCGCCTAAAAAACAAACTTGCAAGCACTCCGGGGCATCGCGTCAGTTCGAGCGCCTATACGCGTGAAAAATTTGGGCATATGAAATTGCATCTGGAGTTCAAGATTCCCGTAAAATACGGAGACGCTCGCAACACCCGCGGCAACAGCGGAATAATTTTCGGGGACGCGTTTGAAATACAGGTGCTCGACTCTTTTGGCAGCGAAGGCTACTGGGACGAATGCGGTGCCTTGTATAGACAAATTCCCCCGCAGGTAAATGCGAGCCTTGAGCCGGGTGCATGGCAGACTTTCGATATAGAATACAAGCCGGCAAAGTTTGAAGGAGAAAAATTCTTGGATTATCCGCGTTTTACGGTGTACCACAACGGCATATGTGTTTTAAGAGATGTTCCGGTGGTCGGCAATACGGCGCAGAATGTCCACAAATATAGGGGAGATCTTCCCCCGAACTTGCCTTCTGACAACCAAAAGAAAAACGGCTCGTATGAGTTTTCAAAAGACAAGGTTGATATACAACTTCAGGAGCACGGAGATTTTGTGGAATTCAGAAATATTTGGGTTATGCCCATGGATTGATTGGGCAGAAAACAAAATATAGGGTGTGTTTATTAAAAGATTGACCGTGGTAAATTTTGCCCTACTTTTGTTCTGTTATGAAAAAGTTTCTAATATTCGCAATATCGCTTATAACTCTTTCTTCTTACGCTGCTGAGAAAGACGCATTCGCGGGCTTTTACAAAGGCGAGGTTACAGGGCAAAAGATACCATATCCTTTTGGAGCCGAGTCTGACATATATGCGGAGGTGTATAGGGGGCCAAACCAGAC
>CALXOC010000042.1 GCA_944389915.1 uncultured Opitutales bacterium
AAAGACGAGCCTACGGATACAGAAACTTTAAAAATTACCGCTTGAGAGTACTTGTAGAATGCGGGGTGAATCTATGAAAGGCAAATCTAAAAAATCAACCTATTCCACAACCTTTGGTGTTGACCCATAATGCAACCCCGATGCCATTTGAAAAAATAAAAGCCCGCTAAACCTTTATTTGCAAAGATTGCGGGCCTTTTTAAAATGGAGCCAGCTGTCAGGCTTGAACTGACGACCTGATGATTACAAATCAACTGCTCTACCAACTGAGCTAAGCTGGCTTATTTTTATTCGGCTGAAAAAACAGCAAAAGCGGGCGCCATGCAAGCTTTTTCGTCACCATTTTTTAAATACAAAGAATACCGCCAAGACCATAAAACCGAAGCCCACTATGTAGTTCCATTTTAGTTCTTCCCTGAGGTATAATACAGAAAATCCGCAAAAAACTATCAGCGTTATGGCTTCCTGCATAGTCTTTAACTGCGCCGTGCTGAATTGTTCCGAACCGAGCCTGTTTGCCGGCACTTGCAGGCAGTATTCAAAAAACGCTATTCCCCAACTCGCCAATATTACAAGCCATAGAGGAAAACTCTTAAACTTCAAATGCCCGTACCATGCGAACATCATGAACACGTTTGAGAGCGTCAACAATATTATTGGAAGCGCCAATTTCATCTTCCTATTTTCTGTATCGCCATTGCCCGGTATTTTATGACGCTGCGCGTTATGTTGCTCTCTACTATTGCGCCCCAGGCGTCGTAGCTGAGCGTCGGCATTTGTTCCACGGAGCTTTGCGAATTCATTATTATTATGCCGTCGGCTCCTATCGACGCGGCTTTAGCGCGAAGCTTGCCGTATATCATTGGCTCGTCGGCTTGCGACGGAGACGCCTCAAGCGTTATCATTCCAAGCTCCCTATATGGGTAGTCTGGCTTTTTTGTTATGTATATTGAAACGTCCGATTCGTTTTTAGGGGCGCCAAAGGTGTTTTCGCCTCCTTTTTGCAGCGGATAAAATTCCGCCTCTGGACCCGCGCAAGAGCACAAGAATATTGCGGCAAAAGCAAGCAGCGGTGCGGCTGTATTTCGTATTGAAAACATGGCTTTACTTTACAAACATCGATATTACCGGATACTTCGATATCTTGCTCCTTCCGCCAAGGGCGCCAAGCTCCATGAAGAACGCGCAACATGCAACTTCGGCTTTGGCTATTGATGCCATGTCGCACATCGCTTTTGCGGTGCCTCCGGTGGCGAGAATGTCGTCTATTATGGCGAGCCTGTCTCCGGCCCCTATGTCGTCGCGGTGCACGCACAGGGTGTCCATGCCGTATTCAAGCTGGTATTCCACGTCTATGGTCTCGCGCGGAAGTTTTCCCTTCTTCCTTATCGGAATAAATGGCAAGTTGAGCTTTATCGCAAGCGCGGGGCCGAAGAAAAATCCGCGCGATTCCGCAGCCATAATCTTTGTCGGAGAGTTCGCGGATATCTTTTCCGCCATGGCGTCTATTGTTTCGTGATAGGCTTCGGGCTTGGCCATCAGGGGCGTGATATCGTAAAATAATATGCCTTTCTTTGGAAAGTCGGGAATGCTTAGTATGTAATTGTCCAGATCCATGTTCTTTTAGCGTGGCGTTAAAATTTCTCGCGTTTTAATATGGTGTCATGCGCGGTGGGAAGTTTGCTGGGATAGTCGCGCGTGCAGTGCAAACCGCGGCTCTCGCGGCGCGCAAGGGCGCTTCTTACTATCAGCTGCGCGGTGAGGACTTCGTTCCTAAGCTCCAAGAGTGCGGGCTCTATTTTGAAGTTCCAGTAATATTCGTCTATTTCCCGATGCAGATTTTCCAGCCTGTTTAACGCCCTTTCAAGGCGCTTCGTAGTGCGCACTATTCCGACATAGTCCCACATAGTCCTCTGCAGTTCGCCGAGATTGTGCTGAAGCACAACGCGTTCGTCGGAGTCGCGCAAGTCTCCATCCTTCCACGGGGGCACGGGGCACGGGGGCGCCTTGTGGGATTTTAAGTAGGCGTCTACCGCCAGTGAGGCATTGTTTGCAAGCACAACAGCTTCCAATAGCGAGTTGCTCGCAAGCCTGTTTGCCCCGTGCAGCCCGGAGCAGGCAACCTCTCCGCAGGCATACAGGCCGTCTATGGAAGTGGCGGCGTTCAAATCCGTCTTTACGCCGCCGCACATGTAGTGCGCGGCGGGCACTACGGGCATATAGTCTTTCGATATGTCTATGCCCCTCTCCATGCAGTGTTCGTAAATCTTCGGGAAGCGGTTTCGCAAATCTTCGGCGCTTCGGTGGATTATATCGAGCCACACATGCGCCGAACCGAGGCGCTTCATTTCGCTGTCTATGGCGCGAGCTACAATGTCGCGCGGGGCAAGATCCTTTCGGGCGTCGTATTTTTCCATGAAAGCTTCGCCCAAAGTGTTTCTGAGGATCGCCCCTTCGCCGCGAACCGCCTCGGATATTAAGAAACGCTCGCCGTCGCGGGAATATAGGGCGGTGGGGTGAAACTGGATAAATTCGAGATTCGCAACTTCCGCCCCGGCCCTGTATGCCATCGCTATGCCGTCTCCAGTTGCTATCGACGGATTTGTGGTATAGAGATATACGCAGCCGGCTCCGCCTGAAGCCAACATTACTACCGGAGTCTTAAAGGTCTTTACTTGGCCGTTCTTAACGTCATAAACATAAAGCCCGGCGATGGAGTCGCGCTGGCCCGGTATTAGCGACTTCGCCTTTGAGCTTGTAACGAGGTCTATGGCCAAATGGTGTTCGAATACTTTTATGTTTGGATTGGCCGCAACGCATTTGAGGAGCGCTTCCTCTATTGCGTGTCCGGTGTAGTCCTTTACATGCAGTATTCTGCGCTGCGAGTGCCCGCCTTCGCGCCCGAGGGCGGGAGAGCCGTCTTCAAGGCTTGTAAACTCTACGCCGTCGGCAATAAGCTCCTTTATTTGCGCAGGTCCAGCGCTTACGATAGCCCTCACCGCATCTTCATGGCACAACCCGTCTCCGGCGATTAGGGTGTCTTTTACATGGGAATCAAAATCGTCGGTCCGGCTTGTTACGCTCGCAATTCCTCCCTGTGCGTGGTTGGTGTTTGTGTCTGAGCGTTCTTTTTTTGTCACTATGGCAACGGAATGCCCGAGCTTTGCGGTTTTTAGCGCGAAACTTAGACCGGCTATCTAGCTGCCGACCACTACTACGTCAAAATTCATATACGTTGCTGGGTTGTTGCTGGCGCTTTATATGAGTATGTTGTCTATCAGGCGGGTTTGTCCGTACCAGACTGCCATGCTTATGCGGCACTTGCCCTTTTCCAAGGTCTGCACGGGCAGCGAGGTCGACGCGTCGACGACATCTACATATATCACCCGCGTTTTTGCATTGGTTACATGGTTTATAACAAGCGCCTTAACGCGGTCTATATTTGTGCAGCCTTCATCGTGCACAAGCCTTTTCCCGGCCAAGAGCGATTGGTGTACCCGCGCGGCTCCCTGGCGCTCAAGCGTGTCCAAATATTTGTTGCGTGAACTCAAAGCCAGCCCGTTGGAGTCTCTCACAATGGGCGCGCGCAGTATCTTTACGTCCATGAAGAGGTCGCGCACCATTCGCTCTATTATGGATATTTGCTGCGCATCCTTTTCTCCGAATACGGCGATATTCGGCCTGACTATGTTAAAGAGAATCGTTACCACCGTTGTTACCCCGCGGAAATGCTTTGGCCGCGATTTGCCGCACAGGTGTGTGCTTATGCTTTCCTCGCAAACGTATGTGGAGGCGTCGGGGGCGTATATATCCGAGGCGTCGGGGGCGAATATTACGTCGGCTCCGCGCTCTTGGCAGGCTTTAGCGTCTTCCTCCAGCTGGCGCGGATATTTGTCGAAATCCTCGTTTGGGCCAAACTGGGTGGGATTGACAAAAATCGAAACGACCACAACATCCGCCGAGCTTCGCGCCTTGTCTATTAGGCTTAGATGGCCTTCGTGCAGTGCGCCCATTGTGGGTACCAGCGCTATGGTCTTATTTTGCGCTTTTGCTTCCAACGCAAAATCGGTCATTTCTTTGGGCGATTTTATTATTTTCATTGATTTTACCCCGTCTGTATATTCTTTATATATGCTTAGCATTTTTTATAAAAAATCAACTTTTTACTTGCGGCCTTGTCCTTTCGGGGATTTTTCTCTGTGTCTGCTTCGGCAAAACTTATGTTGCCGCGCGGCGGCGCGGGAAAGCCAAGGGTAAACCATACAAACACATCAAACTAAAAATATGAGCGATTCGTACATACAGAATCTATTCGCCGAAAGAATAGGCGGGGTAAATTACGGCAAGAGCACTGCCATTTACAAATTTGAAAAAATCAAGCGCGCAAAGCGCGCCGCAAAAGCGGCCAAGCCCGGCGTGGAGCTGATTGATATGGGGGTCGGCGAGCCCGACGACATGGCTTTTCCCGAAGTTGTTGAGGCTCTGTATGCCGCCGCAAAGAATCCGGAAAACCGCGGTTATGCCGACAACGGTGGCCCCGATTTTAAAAAGGCCGCAGCCGGCTACATGAAAGCCGTCTTTGGCGTTGATTTGGATCCCGACACAGAGATTCTGCATTCCATAGGCTCGAAGGCCGCCTTAAGCATATTGCCGTCTTGCTTTATAAATCCCGGAGACGTGGTTTTGATGACGGTTCCGGGGTATCCGATATTTGGAACGCACGCAAAATATCTCGGAGGAGAGGTCTACAATTTAAAGCTGACTCCTGAAAATTCTTTTCTGCCGGATTTGGATTCCGTGCCCGCAGAGATACTTAGCCGGGCGAAAGCCATTGTTGTAAACTACCCAAACAACCCTACGGGGGCGGGCGCCACTGTTGAGTTTTATAAAAAACTTGTGGATTTTGCCAAGAAAAACAAGCTCGTGGTTGTAAGCGACGCCGCCTACGCTTCGCTAAGCTTCGAGAATGCTCCGTTGTCGATTCTGCAAATCGACGGCGCAAAAGACGTGGCGGTTGAGCTTCATTCGCTCTCAAAAAGCCACAACATGACAGGGTGGAGAATAGGCTGGGTCTGCGGGAATCCGTTGATAGTTAAGGCTTACGGAGACGTAAAAGACAATACAGATTCAGGCCAGTTTCTCGGCATACAGCTCGCGGCGGCCAAGGGATTGGAGAATCCTTCGATAACCAGGGAGATTGCGGCAAAATACTCGCGCAGAATGGATATGCTCGTTGAAGTCTTGGAGTCGCTCGGATTTAAGCCGCGCAAGCCCGGAGCGGGATTCTTTCTTTACATGCCTGCGCCTAAGGCGGCGCTTTCAAAGGACGGTTCGCGCATCGAATTTAAAAGCGGAGAGGACTTTTCCCAGTGGATGATAACCGAACACCTCATCAGCACTGTTCCATGGGACGACGCCGGCGCCTTTGTGCGCTTTTCGGTTACATTTGTCGCGCACGGCCTTGAAGCCGAAAAGGCCGTGGTAGAGGAAATTCGCAGGCGCATGTCAACGTCAACATTCGAGTTCTAAGGCGTATGGAAGGCGAACGCATAGTTGCGCTGCTCCACGGCAGGGATAGAGCGGGATTAGTGGCGAGGGTTTCCGGCTGGATATACGCCCGCGGAGGAAATATACTGCATGCCGACCAGCATAGGGACAGGCACGAAGGCATATTTTTCCAGCGCATAGAATGGCTGCCTGCCGGCGATGTGAGCGAGGAAATGCGCCTATTTGAAGACTTTGCCCACCGCGACATAGAAATGGAGACAAAACTTTTGCGCTCCAGCCGAAAGCCGTCTATAGTCGTTATGGTGTCAAAGTTCGAGCATTGCTTCAGCGATTTGGTTTTGCGCTGCCGCTCGGGGGAGATAAACTGCAGCATTCCATGCGTAATATCGAACCACGGCGATCTCCGCGAAATGAGCGAGATGTTCGGATTGCCTTTTTACTACATACCCGTTGAAAAAGGCGCAAAGGCGGCGGCCGAAGCCGAGCAGCTGCGTTTAATAAGGGAAAGCGGGGCGGAACTTGTGGTTATGGCAAGATACATGCAGATATTGAGCGAAAACTTCCTCGAATCGTGCCCGGCGCCCGTGATAAACATTCACCACAGCTTTTTGCCAGCTTTTGCCGGCGCAAAGCCCTATCATCAAGCTTATGAGCGCGGCGTCAAGTTAATTGGAGCAACTGCGCATTACGCGACCAAAGATCTCGACGAAGGCCCGATAATTTTGCAGATGGTGGAGAGGGTCAGCCACAGGGACAATGTGGAGGATCTTATGCGCAAGGGCAGGGAACTGGAGCGCCAGGCTCTTGCAAACGCGGTTCGTTTGCATATAGAGGGAAGAATACTCACATATAAGAATAAGACTGTGATTTTTGACTAAAAAAAGTTTCAATCCTTAAAGGCCCATGAATCTGCCGTTTAAAATAAGCGTATTGGTATTTGTAAGGGACGAATGCGGGCGCCAACTAATGATACGGCGGGCAAAGGAACCCAACAAGGACATGTGGAGCCCCATAGGCGGAAAGCTCGAAATGGCTGAAGGCGAGTCTCCCTTTGAATGCGCTGCGCGCGAAACCCGTGAGGAAACATCTCTCGATGTTTCGGAGGGCGACTTTCACCTGTTCGCAATGGTAAGCGAACGCGCTTACGAGGGGGGTAAGCATTGGTTGATGTTTTTGTTTGATTGCAAAAAGCGCATAAATGTTCTTCCTGCCGATATAGGCGAAGGGCGTTTCGGCCTTTTTGAAATGGACGAAATAAAATCCGGAAAATTGCGCATACCCGATACCGACAGGATACTTCTCTGGGACGCCTGGGAGAAATACGGCGAGAGCGGTTTTGTAGCGATGCGCGCTGATTGTTTGGGCGGGGTAAAATTTCATGTTCAAGAGGTGATTGCGCATTAATTCTTGCGCAGCTATGGATATTAAAAATGAAAGATACAGATTCAAAAATACTTCAAATATTCAAGGACACCGGTGCGCTGATGGAGGGACATTTCATACTTCGCAGCGGTTTGCACAGCGGCCATTTTTTCCAATGCGCGCGCGTGTGCGAGCATATGGACAGGGTTTCTGAACTCGTGGAAATGCTTGTCGAAAAGCTTGGAGGCATAGACTGCGCAACGGTGCTGTCTCCGGCAATGGGCGGGCTGGTGCTCGGGCAGGAGACGGCGCGCCAGATGAAAAAGCGCTTTATATTCGCAGAGAAGTCGGAAGGAAAATTGGCTCTCCGCAGGAATTTCAAGATAGGCGCAGGCGAAAAAATTTTGATAGTTGAAGACGTGGTAACGAGGGGCGGAAGGGTTAACGAGTGCATAGATATAGTCAAAGCCTGCGGAGGCAATCCCGTAGCCGTTGCCGTTCTTGTCGACAGAAGCTCCGGCACGACAAAATTTTCCGTTCCATGTGTGAGCCTGCTTGAATTCTCGTTCCCGACATACGAGGCGGACAATATTCCTCCTGAATTGGCTGCCATTCCCGCAACCCATCCGGGAAGTTAATTTTACAAAAATAATTAGAAAGGCATACGTCATGAAAAAAATATTAAATTCGGCGGTAGTTTTTTTCTCTTTGCTTTTAGCCCTTCAAGTTTTGGGCGCGCCCAAAAAAACAAACATATGTATAGAGAACTTTCAGCGCTACGCGGCCCTAAATTCCAAAGTCGGAACTCAGCCCGTTGCGGTTTTTATGGGAGATTCCATTACGGACAACTGGGCGAGGATGAGCCCGAAGTTTTTTGCCGACAACAATTATTTAGGGCGCGGAATAAGCGGGCAGGTTACATGCCAAATGCTTGCGCGATTTCGCCCCGATGTTTTGGAGCTTAAGCCGAAGATCGCAATGATTCTTGCTGGAACAAACGACATAGCCCAGAATCAAGGGCCTATTCCAGTTGATAATATTGTGGGAAATATAATCTCCATGTGCGAGCTTGCCAAGTTGCACGGGATAAAGCCTGTAATATGTTCCGTCCTTCCCGTTTACCGCTATGCATGGAGGAAGAACATTGAGGCTGTTTCTTTAATTTCCGAGCTGAACGGAAAGCTTAAAGCTTACGCCGAAAAGACTCCCGGCGTTGTGTATCTTGATTATTTTTCAAAGTTGGCCGATTCCCGCAAATGCCTGTCGGAGGCGGATTCCAAAGACGGCTGCCATCCGAACTTGGATTGTTATAGGAACAAAATCGAGCCA
This sequence comes from uncultured Opitutales bacterium, assembly GCA_944389915.1. Taxonomy (GTDB): domain Bacteria; phylum Verrucomicrobiota; class Verrucomicrobiia; order Opitutales; family Intestinicryptomonadaceae; genus Merdousia. The sequence goes on from CALXOC010000042.1 coordinate 8,200, forward strand.
ATGGCAAAGGCGTGCATTGAAGAAATTCTAAAATCCGAGGCGTCGAAATAGTGCCGGGTGCTATTTTAACATTTTTTTGAAAACTGGCGGGCGGTTGGCTATTTTGCCAGTTTGGGTCCCGGCGTGCTTTGTTTGGAATTTTTTTAATATGTTGGGAATTTTGGCTTGATGTGGCGCACGGTTCAGCTTAGCATCGGAAATATGATTACTGTTACATCTTATCCTATTGCCGTACTGATGTGCGTCATAACCATGATATGTTGGGGTTCGTGGGGCAACACCCAGAAGCTTGCCAGCAAGAGCTGGAAATTTCAGCTCTTTTATTGGGACTATACTTTGGGTATACTCCTGTTTTCGTTGCTGTTGGCATTTACCATGGGCTCCTTTGGCGACGGCGGCAGAAGTTTTATCCCGGACCTCGCCCAGGCGGAGTCTAAGTGGCTGCTATGGCCCATAATAGGCGGTATAATATTCAATCTTTCAAATATTTTATTGGTGGTTGCCATAGATATGGCCGGACTTGCCGTGGCTTTCCCCATAGGGGTCGGGCTCGCTTTGGTCTTGGGCGTTATTACAACCTACATAACGCGTCCTGAGGGCGATCCCCTCATGCTCGCCTTGGGGGTTGGCTTGATTGTTATAGCAATAATTCTCGACGCCCTTGCATTCAACAGGCTCGGATCCCGCTCGGCTACGCTGAAGGGAATAATAGTTTCCGTTGCCGCGGGCGTCTTGATGGGCTTTTTCTACAGCTTTGTGGCAGATGCAATGGGCAAGATTTCCATGGAAGGCGGGCGCGCCGTTCTTCAAGCAGGCAAGCTTTCTCCGTACAGCGCAATGGTTATTTTCGCCGTGGGAATTTTGCTGTCGAATTTTGTATTTAACACGCTGGTGATGCGTTTTCCCCCCGACGGTTCGGCTCCGGTGTCCTATTCGTCGTATTTTGAGTTGGGTACGCCCAAGCTGCACCTTATTGGCATGCTCGGCGGCGGAATTTGGTGCTTGGGAACAAGCTTCAGCTTCATATCGGCAGATGCGGTGGGCCCTGCTTTAGCATACGGCCTTGGACAGGGGGCGACAATGGTATCCGCATTTTGGGGAGTGTTTATATGGCGGGAATTCAAGTCCGCGCCTAAGGGCACAAACGCATTGCTCGCGTTGATGTTCATATTCTTTATTACGGGGCTTGGCATACTTGTGGCTTCAAAGTAATTTCTTTGCCCCTATAAAAGAAAAAGCATGCAAAAAGCCCCCCGCAAAATGCGGGGGGCTTTTTAATCATATCTTGGCGCCGTGCTGCGCGCTGCCCGCTATTCTGAAGGATATTCCACTCCGGCAGGCAAATCTTCAACCATTACGCGCTTCCATTTGCCGTCGATTTTCACCACAACAATCTTGTTGTCTCTGTCGTAGAAAATCGTTCCGTCTTTTGCTTTTTTTAGAGCCTGTTTTTTTAGAAATTTAGACTCCTCTTTGTAATAGAGGCCCCAGCGGGCATGTTTGTGGTCGGCGTCGCTTTTATAGTTTTCGCGCGGAAGCGGATAGTTTGATATCTTTTGTTCGGGCTTTTCATCGAGCAGGTCCTCTTTGCCTATGTTGTCGAGGCGCAGGAGGTTCTTAAGCTCGACTTCACCGTAAAAAATGGCCTTGTCGCGCCCGAATAAAAATGAGTGGTATGGCACGTCCGAACCTATCCTAAACCAGTTGTATGCGTTGAATCCCTGCCCGTAGACAGATGCGTAATAATAGAGTTCAGCAACCGGCAATCCCTCCTCCACGTGTTTGTTTAGTATCATGGTTATTCTTGAAGTGTCGTCGGCGGCGTAAGCTTCAAATACGTGCAGCCCCCAGCGTTTTTTCCAATTGTTTTTGCCGCGCACCATTATGGTTCCGTCGGTTGCAATCTGCGTGTCGAAGAAAATCGGAACGGGAAGGGCCGAGGGATCTATTCCGTATTTGTAGGAGCGCTTTTGCCAGTTCGGCCAAGACGGATCTACAAAGGAGTAGAAATGCGTGGGGAAGCGCTGCTGAGAGTCTTCGCATTCCGTTTGTTTTTTTTCGTCTTTAAGCGGTTTCTCCGCTTCTTTGGGCGCCCCTTTTTCCGCACCGCACAGCGCAGCGCAGACAAGTCCGAATATGCATAGAAGTATTATTTTTATTCGAGGTTTCATTTTGCATGTATTTTTATGAGAGTGGTGATTTCTGAAATTTTTAGCATTTGCCCTTCGCTTCCTTCAAGCGCGCAAAAACAATTATTGCGATTCCAAGCGCCATGCTTAGCAGAGAGTAGAAAGTTCCCCTGCTAAGTCCCGCAATTAGACTTACGCCGAAGTCAGGCTCGCGGAATATTTCGCAGAAAATTCTAAGCAGGGAATATACTGTCAGAAACTCTCCTGCGAGTTGGCCGGAAGGAAGTTTTTTTGCCCTCCAAAATCTGAACTGCATATATGCAAAGAGAAAAAGCCCCTCAAGTCCCGCCTCGTAGAGCTGGGAGGGGTGGCGCGGGGCTATTTCCGATATTGGAGTGTTCGCGGGGGCGCTATTTGGAAATATCATGGCCCACGGGACAGCGGATATTTTGCCCCACAATTCGCCGTTTATGAAATTCGCCAGCCTGCCAAGAAACAAGCCGGGCGGGCACGATGCGCACGCTATGTCTGCAAGCTTCCAGAATGAAACTTTTCTGGCGGCGGAATAGGCTATCATTGCCAGCATTGTGCCTATGAATCCCCCGTGGCTCGACATTCCGCCCTTCCATATCTGAAAGACGGACAGCGGGTTGGACGCGAAGTTGTGGAAATCGTAAAATAGCATGTAGCCTATTCTTCCGCCGAGAATGACTCCGAAAAGTATGTAGGTAATAAAGTTTAAATTGTCGTCTTTTGAAAGGGGGCTCGTTCCGGCGCGTCTGTATGCGTTGAAAAGAAGTACCGCTATGACAAATCCTGCCAGGTAAGACAGGCCGTACCATCTTATTCCCTCCAAAAAGAAAGCTTCGGGGAAGCGGAGCGCGAAAGGGTCGAAATCGACCACAAAATAGGATAATAGCAATTCCATTTAAATATTGTTGAAGTATTTTTTTCTGACTACTATTTTGAAGGCAGTTTTTTTTTTGGCAATGAAAGATTTTGACATAAAACAAATAATAGAGTCGCGCCGCGGGGAGAATTACGAGCTTCATGACAAGTACATGAATAGGACGCTCGCTACGGTGCTTAAGACCATAGGTTTCGACAAGTGCTATGCGCGCGCCGAGGGCGCGTATCTCTATGACGCCGAAGGCAACGATTACCTCGATTTTCTGACCGGGTACGGCGTTTACGGCATGGGCAGGAACCACCCTGTCATAGCCAAAGCAATAAAAGACGCCATAGACATGCAGCTGCCCAACATGGTGCAGCTTGACTGCGCCCTGCTCAGCGGGCTTCTTGCTGAGCGCCTTGTAAAGCTTTTGGACAACCGCCTGACGGCGTGTTTTTTTTGCAATTCGGGAACTGAAGCCAATGAAGGCGCAGTCAAGTTTGCTCGGGCGCATACAAAGAGGAGCCGGATACTTTCGCTTGAAGGCGGCTACCACGGGCTGTCTTACGGCTCCCTCTCTTTGACTGTAACGCCGCACTTCCAAGAGGGCTACGGCCCCTTTATTCCCGGTTTTGACTGCGTGAAGTACGGAGATTTGAACGCGCTTGAGGAAAAATTAAAGAACCGCGATGTTGCTGCGTTCATTTTTGAATGCGTGCAGGGGCACGGCGTGCGCTATCCCCACGACGATTATTTCCAGAAGGCGCAGGAATTGTGCAGGAAATACGGGACTCTCGTAATTGCCGACGAAGTTCAGACCGGCCTGGGAAGAACCGGAAAAATGTTCGCATTCAGGCACTGGAATTTGGATCCCGACATTGTAACCATAGCAAAGGCGCTGAGCGGCGGTTATGTTCCGGCGGCCGCTTTTGTTACTACGCGCGAAATACACCAAAGTTCTTTTTCGGCGCTCGACAGGTGCGTGGTGCATTCCACAACCTTCGGCAGGAACAATTTGGCGATGGTTTGCGGCTTGGCGTCAATACACGTCTTGGAGAGCGAGGGGCTTGTAGAGAATTGCGCTAAAATGGGCGCCATGTTGATGGAGAGATTGAACGCCTTAAAGCAGAAACATTCGTTTATTAAAGAAGTCCGCGGCTTGGGGCTGATAATAGCGGTGGAATTTCAGGAACCGCAGGGGCTGGCTCAGAAATTGGCGTGGAAGGGCTTAAAGGCGGCCAACAACGCACTCTTTACCCAGATGATAGTAACGTCGCTGATGGACAAGCACAGAATTCTTACCCAGGTTGCCAACCACGGCCTCGACGCCATAAAGATACTCCCGCCATTTATAATAGGCGAGAGGGAAGTGGACAGGTTTGTGAACGCCCTCGACGAGGTATTGACAAACGCCTCAAACGTTACCGGGCCTCTATGGAAATTCGGAACGCGTTTGGTAAAGGCGTCGCTGTCAAACAGGAAGATGAAATGATTTCCTTTGAAAAATTTTGCGCAAATTGCGAATTGCTGCGCGAGCGCGTGCGCTCTGCGGCGGAAAAGTGCGGCAGAAATTACAAAGACATAAGCATTCTTCCCGTAACAAAGACGCATCCGGCGGAGGCCGCCCAGTTTGCCGAGCGCTGCGGTTTTAAGGCCGTAGGCGAAAACCGAGTCCAGGAGGCTCTTGAAAAAATGCCCTTGTTGTCCGGAAATTTGGAATGGGAGTTGATTGGACACCTTCAATCCAACAAGGCGAAGGCCGCGGTGGGGGCTTTTTCGCGCATTCAAAGCGTTGACAGCGAAAAGCTGCTCTTAAAGATAGATTCTGCAGCAAGGGAGCTCTCTAAAAAAATGCGCGTGCTAATAGAAGTTAACGCGGGGGCCGATCCTGCTAAATTCGGGATCGACATTGAATCGGCTCCCAGACTTTTAGAGTTTGCATTAAGACTTGAAAACGTGTCGGTTGAAGGCTTGATGACGGTTGCGCCCCTTGGCGGGGGGCTGGATGCGGCGTCGAGATGTTTCGCCAATTTGCGCAATTTGCGGGACAAGCTGGAGGCTGATTTTTCGCTTAGGCTTCCTGAGCTGTCTATGGGCATGAGCCACGATCTTGAGCGCGCGGTGGCTGAGGGGGCAAGCGTGATAAGGGTTGGCACTTTTCTCTTCGGGGAGCGCGATTATGCGGCGGATAAGCAAAGTATTTAAGTTGTCGGATTTGTCGGATTCCGATTTGTTCGCCGGCAGGGGAGGGGCGGGCGATCCGCCATTTTTTGCCGTGCTTGGAATGCCCATAGCGCATTCTCTGAGCCCTCTCATGCAAAATGCGGCTCTCAGGCGCATTGCCGAGACCGACAGCATGTACGCTTCGGCCGGGTATTTTGCCTTTGAAATTTTGCCCGAAGAGCTCCCGGAGGCCCTTGATATTTTTAAGGAGAAAAACTTTTCCGGGTTGAATCTTACAATCCCCCATAAAGAGGCTGCGATGCGCCTGGCGGATTCTCTCGATGCCGATTCGAAGTCGGCGGGGGCGTGCAATACGCTATCGCTCAATGCTTCGGCTTGGCACGGGTACAATACCGACGGCTTCGGAATAGTTGCGGCTATAAAGGACTCTTTTGGAATATCTCCGGAGGGAAGAGACGTATTTGTTTTCGGAGCGGGCGGGGCCGCGAGGGGAATTATTTTTAAAATGGTAAGCCAGGGGTGCGGGTCGCTGACAATAATAAACAGGAGCGCAGATCGCATGGAGGCGCTCGCCGGCGAAGTCTTGAAAAAGTGCGCTTTTAAATGTTCCACGATGCGCCTTGGGGATAAGATTGAATTTCCCGACGGCGCGCTTATAATAAATGCAACATCTATAGGCTTGAAAGAGACCGATTCTCCTATTGTGGATTTTTCAATAGTGCCCAAATCAGCGGAATTTTTCGACACTCC
>CALXOC010000043.1 GCA_944389915.1 uncultured Opitutales bacterium
CTGCAACCATATCCGGCAAGCTCCGCGTTTAAGGCTATGCTCCAATTTAAAATAAAGGCTTTTGACGCGCCGTAAACGGCCAAGAACGGCGTAGGCTGAAAGGCTGCAGTTGAAGCCACATTTAAAACGGCGCCCCCGCGCCTCAAAAGTTCAGGAATTAAAGTCTCGGTTATAAATACCGGCGCCCTAACGTTTACGTCCACAAGATTGAGGGATTCGCAAAATCTATTTTCGCGGGCGTCGGCACTGTTCCCGAAGGTGGCTATTCCGGCATTGTTTATTAGCAATATGCGCCCGGAATTGGCGGAAGGCAATTCGGACATCAGAACGGAAACAGCGGAGCTTAACTGCCCATAATCCGAGAGGTCGCAACTTATATGCCTAAGCGTAGACCCGCATTCGGGAAGCTTTGGAGCCGACCTCGACAAGTTAAAAATCTTTATGCCGGCGGCAAGGCGCCCTAAGCACGATATGAAAGCCGCGCCTATTCCCGAAGATCCGCCTGTTATTACCACAGCGGAAAAATCCGACAGGAAGTCGGACACTTTCGCATATTTGCGCAAAGTCAAATTGTATTCGGCATTTTCCATCAAATCATAAAACTAATATGCAGAAACAAAAATAGTATCAGACAATATAGCAATTTTATTTGTAAAAAATCGAGGAATTCTGTTATAAGACGAAAAAAATGAAGATTACATATATAATGGGGCACAAAAATCCCGATGCCGATTCTGTATGTTCGGCTATAGCCTACGAGCGCCTTAAGAAAAGCCTCGGCTTTGAAAATTTCCGCGCAGCCCGGTGCGGGAATTCAAATACCCGCATAGACAGAATACTGCGAAGATTTTCCGCACCGCTTCCGGAATTTGTAGGGGATCTCAGGCTTCGCGCAAAAGACGTGATGAAGACCGACTTTATCAGCCTTCCCATAGACGCCTCCTGCTATTCCGTTATGGATATGATAGACAAGTACGATTTGCGAACCATTCCGCTTGTAGACGGTGGCGGCGTTCTTGTGGGAGAAGTTTCGGTTTTCGATTTGGGGGAATTTTTCATACCGCGCCCCAAACAGGTTAGGGAGGTTCGCCATGTGCGGGCCACTCTCAACGACATAATAAAAACGCTAAACGCCAAAGTAGAATCGCTGTTCCGCCCCGACGAAACCGAAGACATGTATGTGCGCATTGGCGCCATGGAAGTAAATACCTTTGGATCCTTTATAGACAAGGAATGCCTGCGCCCCGAACAAAATCTGATTGTGGTAGGAGACCGCTTCGACATTCAAATAAAAGCCATTCAAATGGGGGTAAGGGGGATAATAATAACCGGGGGATACGGCATAGACCCGTCGGTAATAGAGATGGCCCGCCAGAAGTCCGTTAGCATACTTTCGTGCAATTACGACTCCGCAACAACCGCATTGTTAGTGCGCATGGCAACTCGCGCGGCGCCTCTGATGCGCCGCGACTTCGCGACGGTCAAGAGCGATTTTCTCCTTTCGAAGGTGTCGGCGCGCATAAGGGACTATTTCGGCAAAACCGTTTTTGTGTGCAATTCCGACGGTAAAATAGAGGGGCTCTTTACGAGCACGGACCTGCTCGACCTTCCAAAACCGGGGCTCGTGCTTGTGGACCACAACGAAATTTCGCAGGCCGTTACCGGAGCCGACGAAGCCGACATAGTGGAAATAATAGACCACCACCGCATAGGAGCCCTGCCGACGTCCAACCCGATTTTATTTATAAACAAGCCTGTCGGCTCCACCTGCACAATAGTCAGCCAGATGTATGAAAAGTCCGGCCTAATTCCCGACGCGCAAACCGCCGGGCTGCTGCTCAGCGGTATCATAAGCGACACCCTAAACCTCAAGAGCCCGACCTCGACTTTAGAAGACGAGCGCGAATACTCCAAACTGGCAGCTCTCGCAAATATAGACGCCAACGCCTTGGCGGACTTCATATTCAGGGCCGACAGCCCAATTCTGACAAGCTCTCCCGAAGACGTCATAAAAGCCGACTGCAAGCATTACGGCGAAAAAGGCAGGGATTTCTCCGTATCGCAAATCGAAGAGCTCGACTTCGGAAATTTCTACGCCCACATAACCCAGTTGCGCAGCGCCCTTGAAAATTACAGAAAGGAAAACGGCCTGCTGTTTTCGGCGCTATTCGTTACGAATGTAATGTCCCAGGACTCGCTTCTGATGGTCTGCGGAGACGGGGATTTTACAAGCAGAATAAACTATGCTAAAGACGCCGACAAGGACGTATTCGAACTTCCAAAGACCGTCAGCCGAAAAAAGCAGTTAATTCCCTACCTTACTTCGCTCTTCAGAGATTACCCGGCCTAATCCGCCCATGTTATCCAAAGAACTTTCCGGGCGGGCGCCACGCCGGCCTTTTATTGGGGCTCAAAGGCTTTTGCGCGCGGCGAATTTGTGTGGAATAGAAATTGTTATTTGACTTATAAAATATTATTCCATATTGGAATCATATGAAAGCGGTTAAAATTTTAAAAACGCTCATTGCAATACCCGCGCTGCTGGCGTTGGCCTTCCAAAGTTTTGCGTCGCAACATCCAAAAGCTTTTGACGCTAATGACAAAGTATTGTTCGTAGGAGACAGCATCACGGCCGGAGGCTACTACATAAAGCACATAATGCTATATTACATTACGCGTTTTCCAAACGCAAAGGCGTGCTTTATAAATTCGGGAATATCAGGAGACTATTGCGACGGCCTGCTGTGGAGAATGGATTGGGATATTCTATCCAACAAGCCCGACGTGGCAACATTGATGATTGGCATGAACGACGTTTTGCGAAACAGCTTCTCGACATCCGAAAAAGCGAAACCAATGCACAAAGACAGGCTTCTGGCCAGGCGCAAATCTTACGCGGAAAAGCTGTCAAAAATAATCGGAGCCCTGTCTGAGAACTCGCGTTCGCTGATTGTTTTTACTCCGTCCATATACGACCAAAGCGCGCGCATTAAATGCGAAAATTTAATAGGCGTAAACGACGAGCTTTCAATATACGGAAATATCGGAGCCGAACTCGCTTCGAATACGGGCAATGCCCGCGTTGTTGACATGTCCGCGGCGATGGCTAAGACCAACCTTGCGTATCAAAATTCGGAGGGTTCCGACAAGACAATCATAGGCCCCGACCGCGTCCATCCGGGCGATGTGGGCGGATTGGTAATGGCAAAGACATTTATTGAAAGTTTCGGGGAGTCCCCAACGGTTTACAATTTGCACATAGACGCTCCCTCCCAAAGCGTTAAATATGCAAATAACTGCGAAGTTCAGGATTTGAAATCCGACACATGCAAAACAACTTTCACCTTGCGCGAAGAATCTCTTCCCTACCCCTTTACCGCAGAGACGGAAAAGATAGACAAATATATAAATTTTACGGAGACGTTCAATTTGCAAAAATTGAAGATAAGTAGCCTTCCTGTCGGCGATTATTCCTTGGAGATAGACGGCAAGGAGGTCGGCATATACTCCTCCGAAGATTTCTCAAAAGGAATAAATTTATCGAAAAACAGAAAAACGCCCCAGTATGCGCAAGCCATGGAAGTATTAAAGCTCTGCGAACAATTCAGGAACTTGAATGTAAAATACAGAAACTTCTTTCTCCCCGAACTTTTCACTTTCAGGGAATGCTATGGAAAAGATGCTGCCCAAAGAATGGAGATCATAAAGGAAAAATATCTTAAAATTAAGGCAAACAAGAACTCCAACCCCTATGTTCTCAAATGCTTTAAAAATTATATTGAAAATCAGCGCGAGAGGGAAATGTTGCCGCAAAAAATAAAAAATGTGCTCGACTGTGCGTACAATGAGGCTCAAGCTAAATCCCACATCTACACAATCAAACTCAAGAAATGAAGAAGCTTTCAAATACATTAATTTTTGCTTTTATTTTTTGTTCTGCCGCGCTGTGCGCCCCGGCGGTAGAGCAAAAACCCGTGGCAATTAGTGCCGGAGACACGCTTTGCTTCGCCGGAGACAGCATAACGCACCACGGGTATTATCCGAAACATATCGCTTTGTATTATGTAACCAGATTTCCCAATGTGCCCGTTAAATTTAGAAACGCCGGCGTAGAAGGCAATAGCGCAATACATGTGCTTTCGCGTATCGACAGCGATTTGCGCCCAGACAAGAAAACAGTGTTTACACTCATGCTCGGCATGAATGATTGCCGTTACGGGAGGCTTGTCGGCCTCCGTCCCGAAGACAAAAAAGCCAGGCACGCGGAATTTTTGGAGGAATTCAAAAACCGCATTGCGGAGCTGTCGGAGGCATTGGCGGAGGATTCTAAGAAACTGATACTTCTGTCTTCGTCGATATACGACGGCGAAAGCGATATAAAGAAACCCATAACAGTTGGCATAAATGGAGAAATTATCCCGAAAAAAGACGACTCAAAAACGCCCGAACGCAACCGCATATTAAAAGATTACGCCGATTTTATAGTGAATTACGCCAAGTCAAATTCCATTGCCTGCGCCGATATTTGGAAGGCAACGGATGAGGCCAATAAAGCCATGCACCTGAGCGACAAGTCGATGTCGGCGATAGGCCCCGACCGCGTTCACCCCTTCAATTTAGGGGGCTTAATAATAGCCGAAGCTTTTCTGAGCGCTATGGGTGAAAGCCCCATCGTATCCGAAGTTTCAATAGACGCCCTCAAGCCTGAGGCTACAAAATCCGTAAACGCAAAAGTTTCAGCTCTGGCAAAGAATTCTGCCGGGAGCATATCATTTGAACTTCTCGAGCGCTCGCTGCCCTATCCAATAACAGGCGAAACCGCCCCGGCCGCCAAACTTCTGGATTTCTATTCAAAGTTGGACAAACAAATCCTTCGCGTGCAGAATTTGCCGGGCAAACGCTACAATTTGCTCATAGACGGCAAATCGGTCGGCAAATACACCGCGAAAGATTTTTGGAAGGGAATAAATCTCGCCCTAAACCCGGAAACCCCGCAATACAAACAAGCCCTGGAGGTGGAAAAGCTTCTTGAAACATGGCGGGCAAACGTGCAGAAATACAGGAACTGTTTGGCAACTGAAATGGCGTATAAGATAGATTCGTCGAAACCCGAGGAGGCGCGGCTGAAACTCACCAAAGTATTGGAGGACAAAAGCAGCCACTATTACGCAATAAAACGCAGCAAAGACTACCTAATAGAGGGCTCCATGCGCGACAAATTCCTTTCCGAAGCCGACAAAGCTCTATCTGAAGCTTACGCCGCCGCCCAGCCGCGCAGCCACACATACAAACTGGAGCGAAGTGATAACTGACCGCTCCACTCGGCATAAAGCTCTGTTATTTTTTGGACTGGAACTATAAAAAAGGCCATTTATGAAAATATATTTTATGGGTATATGCGGGACGGCCATGGGAAACGCCGCAATACTTATGAAGCGTTTGGGGCACTCCGTGTGCGGCAGCGACACCGGAATTTACGATCCCATGAAGAGCGCTTTGGCGAAAGCAGACATAGACATTTTTCCGGGTTGGAATCCGCAAAACATAAAGCTTTGTTGGCCCGATCTCATTGTTGTGGGGAACGCCATCAGCAGAATGAATCCCGAACTTGAATACGTGTTGGCGGAACAAAATTTCAAATACACAAGCCTGCCCGCGCTAATAGGCGAAAATATAATATCCCAACGCCCGAGCCTCGTAGTTTCCGGCACCCACGGGAAAACGACAACCACAACCCTTGCCTCGTATATTTTAATGCGCAACTCCGTAAATTGCGGGTGGATTATAGGCGGCATTCCCGAAAATCTTGAAGACGGCGGCTCGCGGCTTGGCGGCTCAACCGACAATTCCCCCTTTGTTATAGAGGGCGACGAATATGACTCCGCTTTTTTTGACAAGCGCAGTAAATTTATACACTATCGCCCCAGGATATTGGCGATAAACAACATAGAGTTCGACCACGCCGATATATTTAGGGACCTAATAGACGTAAAGCGCGCTTTCACGCATGTGCGCCGCATAGTTTCCCCTGTTGGCGCCATAGTGGAAAACGGGGACGACGATAACATCGCCTCTCTTGAACCAACTCCGTGGACCCGCAGAATAAAAGTGGGCTTCGGGAAATCCTGCGACGTTATAATAAAGGATTTCTCTCAAAATTCGGAATCGTCGTCGTTTTCAATATCGGGCGGAAACAAGCAAAAATTTGTGGAGTGGAAAATGCAGGGCGAATTCAACGCGAGAAATGCCGCCATGGCGGCGGTGTCGTGCGCGGCTCTGCTCAACAGGGATCCGCTCGATTTGGACCTCTCCTGCCTGGCGGATTTCGGCGGGGTGAAAAGGCGCCAGCAAATTTTGTTAAGTGGCGAAAACATCATAGTGGTTGAGGATTTCGCACACCACCCCACCGCCATAAAATTTACTTTGGAATCCCTCAGGCAGCGCTACAAAGAATTCGCTCTCGTTGCTTGTTTTGAGCCGCGCAGCAACACGGCAAAAACAAACATATTTCAAGACGCGTTTGCGAAATCGCTGTCAATAGCCGACCGCGCATACATAGGGGCGGTAAACGCCGCAAAAATAGAGGAGTCAAGGCGTTTCGACGGCAAAAAGGTGGCCGCCCAAAACCCTTCGAAATTTCAGGCATTTGAAAGCAATGCGGCGCTTTTGGAAAAGCTTCAAACAGACCTCCCGGGGCTTGGCAAAAAAGTTCTTGTAGTATTTTTCAGCAACGGCTCCTTCGACGGCATACACAATAAGTTTGCGGAATCAAACAAAGCTCGTTGCCGATAGCCCTGTTACTGGAAAATATCCCACGCCTGCCAACATTCATAGACAAACCAGCCGACCGCCAAAGCCAAAGCCACATAGGCAAGCTTTAACACCGCTTTCCACACCTCCCCCGGCAAATCGTATTTTCCTATCTCTTTGCGCGATGATTTCCGGAACTCGTACAACGGATCTTTTGGCTGCACGGAACGCGTGCGCTTGCTTACTTTTAGAGCCCTACTGCGCTTGAACATAAGGGCATTTTTTATTTGGAAGGCAGCAATGCAAGATTTTATTTGCCGACCCGAACGCGCCCGAAAAAAATTGACAGAAAAGCCCAAAGTTCCGATTGTAATTGTATGAGCAAAGAAATCGAAGAAGGATTGGATCTGAATTTGGACTACACAAAGCTTAAAAAAGTGGCCCAATGCTCCGAAGACGTGATTCCTGCCATAGCCCAATGCGCCGATACGGGCGAAGTTCTTATAGTGGGCTATGTAAACAAGCTCGCGCTCGACACGGCCATAAGAGAAGGCATGGCTACATTCTGGAGCACCTCAAGAAACGAGCTTTGGATAAAGGGCAAAACCAGCGGAGACTATTTGGAAATCAAGGACATACTTGTAAACTGCGAGCAAAACTCCATAGTTTACAAGGTTGTGCTAAAAGGCAAAGGCTCGTGCCATACGAAGGATTCATCGGGGAAGGCCCGCCGCGGATGCTATTAACGCCGAATAAAGGTGAAAGACTCAAAAGCCGCAGGCTTGGAATTTCTCGAAGGCATGCAGTAAATAAAAAAAATGTCTGGATTTTTCGTCGAAATTCGGTTATTTAAAACGCGCAATATTTTAATGCTCCCTTTTTTTTGGGAGAAAAGGCAAAAATAAATACAGGGTATGAAGTTTAAAATAAACAAGGAACATTTCGCAATGGGCTTGCGCCAAGTTACAAACGTGGTGAGCTCAAAGCCTCCGATGGCTGTACTCAACAACGTGCTAATAAAGGCGGAAGACGGCAAAGTAATGCTGACAACGACTAATCTCGACCTCGGCATAAGATGCGCAATAAAGGCGGAAGTAGAGGTTCCAGGAGACATTACTCTGCCCGTGAAAAAACTCGCCCAGATAGTCAGCGCAATGCCGCAGCAGGAAATAACATTGGAGAGCAAGGACGGCCAAACCGCTCGCATACGCTCGGGGCGCTCGGACTTTCAGCGGTTCAACGGAATAAAGGCGGAAGACTTTCCGCCGCTTCCGAATTTTGTGGACCAGCACAGCTACGAACTCGGGCCTCAAGAGCTCATGACTATGCTGCGCTCTGTATCCTACGCGCAAAGCACCGACGAAAACCGCTATATTCTCAACAGCGTATTCTTTAACTTTTCGGAAGGCAAACTCACGCTTGTTGCAACCGACGGCAGGCGCCTGGCGCTCATATCGCGCGATATGAAAATCGACCATGAGGACGAGGGAAGCATAATACTTCCGGCCAAAACTGTTACGGAGCTGGAAAAGCTCCTTGTGCAAGGCAAGTCTGTAAAAATCAGCTTCAATGAGCGCCAAGTGGCTTTCGACATAGAAATAGGAGAGGAATCCGAAAGCAACGGATTGTCGGGCTCAATATATTTGGTTTCCAAAATAGTTGAGGGAAGCTATCCCAACTACAAGCAGGTCATACCAAAAGAAGCCGAGCAGCGCATAAAAATCGAGCGCGAATTGATGCTTGAGACTGTGCAACGAGTGAAAATAGTGACTTCCGACAAGCAAAACTCCGTGCGCCTGAAAATAGCAGACAACTGTCTTGAGATATCCGCTCAGAGTTCCGAGTTGGGAGAGGCTAAAGAACCGATAGAAGTTGAATATTCCGGCCCGGAAGTGCAGCTCGGATTTAATCCGGATTTCCTTTTAAGCCCTTTGAGCAACCTCACTAAAGACGAAATATATTTCGAGTTTAAAGACGAAATGAGCCCGGGCGTGTTTAAGACGCTCGACAACTTCCTCTGCGTGGTAATGCCCATGCGCGTATAAGGCGCATGGTAATCACTAACCATTAAAGGGCAAAATTTGCCGTTATGGCGGGCAACAGTGAACTTTATTATGCGCTTGTGGCCCTCTTTGGGGCTGTATTAATACTGTCAGCTCTTAATGCCTATTTTTTTGCCTCAAGAAATTTGTGCCTACTAAAGCGCTGGACCAGATGCTTTTTTTTCTCCTTAGCCATAGCCCTTATACTGGACTCGCTATTGCCCGAACGGCATTTTGAAGCCCTGCTTGTCGGGGGTTTTTTGCTGTTTTTTCTCGGTGAAAGTCTTTTTTATTGGATACAGTTAAGCGTATTTAACGCCGCGGGCCTTCCGCTCTTTGCAAAATACGAGCCCGCTGAAAACGCATGGTTGAGCGCGAAAAAATATGTGCTTTTAAAGCGCTCCATAGAGAAATTGGGCTTCAAAAAGTGCGCTGCCTACAAATCCGAAATAGAGGGAATAGAAACTTTTGCAACATGTTTTGAAAATGCGGAAAAAACGGTTGGGCTAAGCGTTGCATTTGTGCCCTACACCAGAAAGATGTACTTGACGGAATTTGGCTATTACAGCGTGCTGGCCGACGGCTCGCGAATATGCACCGACAGCTCGTCGCTACCTTTCGGATTGGAGTATCCTCCGAACTGGAGAGTTGAGCGCCATCCATGCGTAAGCAGTCCTTCAAAGCTGCTGAAGATACACATGTCGCGTTTGAAAGCGCGCGAAGAAGAAGCGGCTGTTCGCCTGCCAGACACGCCAAATATAAACGCCGAGCTCGGGGAAGTTGAAATGACATGCAGAAAATGCGGCCTGACAAACCCGCCGACCTCGTCGGGCGGCGGCATACTTACCCCAAAAGGTAAATACAGGCTTTGGAAAGACATGATTCTGGTTAACTTCCTTCCGTTTTTTGCGCGATAAGCCGCTATTTGTCTTCGTCGGCCGCCCGCTTGGGGAAACATATGCGCTCTACGGCAGATTCGAAGTCGTCGGCGCCCTCGAGTATTTCAATTTCGAGTTTCGTATAGTAAAACGGCATTCCGGCATCGTACGATGAGTCTATGCGCACAGAGTCCTTTTCGGTTGTGAGAGCCATCTGCGCCCCCGAAGCCCTCGCCTTGTCAAAAAACGAATCGAGTTCGGATGAATCGAAGCGGTGGTGGTCGAGAAAGCGCTTTGAAAACACAATTTCAGCGCCCAAGTTCCTCAACAGCCCTTCGAAACTTTCCGGAACGGCTATTGCGCAAAAACACGCGACCTTCGCGCCCTTTAAGACGTTCAAATCCAATCGGGCCCCCGTTGAAAAGTCGACCAATGCGCTGGGTTTGTGCGAACATTCTATTATCTCCGCAGTGGGATTGTAAGTTCGTATTATGCGGTCTAATTCCGGATCGGGCGATCCGTCGGACTTTGTCAAAAATATGTACGAGGCGCGCTTCAGATGGGAAACAGGCTCCCGCAATATGCCGCGCGGCAACAGTCCCATGTTGCCGAAGGGATTGCTCTTATCCACAAGTAAAAGCTGGAGCTGCCCCCGTAACGGAAGATATTGAAATCCGTCGTCAAGAACAAGCGTGTCCGCCCCAAACTCCGTTATTGCGTAATGCCCCGCCCTAACCCTGTTTTTGTCGACAATCACGATAACGCCGGGCAGATTGCGCGCAAGCATGTAGGGCTCGTCACCGGCAAATTCCGAATCTAAAAGAACGCGCTTGCCGTCTGATACAACTTTCGGTTTCGGAGCCTCGCCATGCGTCAGCCAGCGGATAAACTTTCCAAATGCGCCGTCGGACTTGCTCTTGTATCCGCGGCTCAAGATTGCGACTTTGCGCCCCCTCTCAGCCAGCGACCTCGCAAATTTTTCAACTATAGGAGTCTTTCCCGTTCCGCCTACCGTCAAATTCCCGACAACAACAACCAGACAACCCAAAGGGGCATCGCGAAAGATTCTGTTTTTATACATCGCATAACGGGCGCGCACAATAGCCTCAAAAACAAAGGACAGCGCCTTTAAAAAAACCGCATATGCGCGCACCCAGAAATTCGGCTCGGCGCGGTCGTAAATAACATCTGCGGTAAAATGCGCAAAATTCTCAATACCGCGCGATATGCGGCGTTTCAATCTCCTAATATTATTCACTTTTGCAAAAATGGATAAAATAAAGCCACAACTATTCAAGCTCTTTTAGCGTCCTGCTTGGCGAATACTTCTCCCTAAGCTTTGCCGAATTTACGCTTGCGCCATTTACATTTTCATACATTGAAACAGTTTTCAGCGCCGAGCGCATATCGCCATTGTCCGCGAATTTTGAAGCTAAAGGAACTGTAATCTTATTCCAGCATGCGTCAGGATTTGACGAGCAGCCGCGCAAAACGTCGAGATACATGGGAAACATCTCCGTTTTGTCCTCCAAACGCGCAAATAGACCGTTTAATTCGTCGGAATAAACTTCAAGCGCAAAGCCCGGGTCGTTGCGCATGACACCGCGCATTTCCGCTACAAACAGGCGGTCGGCTTCTTTCGATTTCTTGCGCATTATTAAATTGTTGCGATACGCTTTCAGCATTTTTACGGCCATGTCCGGATACCTTCTAAAAGCCTCGTAGCTGTCTCTCCAGAGAGCGTCGAGCTCATTCGGCTCGGATCCGCCGCGCGCTCTGGCATAAATATACGCCTGATACGCGCGCCAATTCTCGGTATTTGCTTTCTTTGATTTGTCGGCAAGAATTGCCGCGTCAAAATAAGAAGCCCTGTCGTACAATATCTGGGAGCACCTCAAAAACATATTTGAGATTACGCCGTCTCTTGTGAGATTGTACCTGCGCCCAAGCATAGCCATATCGTACATGTCCACTGTTTTCCAAGTCTGCGGATTGAGAGGCCGGCCGAAAAGCTTTTTGGCTTCGGGACTGCGCTCTATATCGTATTTCCAAACGCCGGGTTTCGACATGTAAGCGAACCATATTTCCAAGTTCCCCTTCGCCTCCTCGCAAAAATACAGGCACGGTATGCCGTTGGCATTGGCAAGGCGCCATGTGTAATACATTTTCTCGCTATTGGAGGCCCCGTATTTCTTCATGTTGGCAAGGGTAAAATTGTGCTCAAATTCGTCCCACGGAAGAAACTTCTTATTTTTGAGCCTGGAATAGTCGGTCTTTATAAGCTGCTTTGCCTTCTCTATCACCGCCGGAGAAGTGTTGGGTTTAAGCATTTCCTTTAGTTCCGACAATGGGCCGGCAACTCCCATCATCCATACGAGCTCCCCTACACTCAATTTGTCCATCGGAAACATAAACACCGACGGATCCTCCATAAAGTGCCAAAATAATTCCTGCGGCTGCGATATTGCAGCCGGATTTGAAGGCATTTTGCAATCCGGCCAGTTTGAAGGAGGAGGAACATCGTATATCAGGGAAATGGCGTAAGCCGCGCGCAGATATTTTAAGGTTTGAGCCGGATATATCTGATAAAGCGTCTTAAGGGTGCCGCAAAAGCCCGGCATATTATCCTCCGGACGAATAGTCTCGTACATATCGGAAAAAGCCGCGAGATCGGAAAGCATGGCTTTCTTTAAAGCGGGGGGAAGGTCTTTCCCGTACTCGGCGAAAAATTCGGCGGCCAAATGCGTATAAAGCCAATTTGCGGCCCACTCATAGGGTTGCTTTAGCGCATATTCCACAGCCTTATTTTTTGCGCTGCCTGACAGCTCCTTCCAACGCTCGGGAGAATCTGCCCGAATATATTCGTCGAGCTGCGCATCTGTCAGAGGCAAGGCCGGAAAATTCGGCAAAGCCTCCGTCTGAGCCTGTGCGAATGCGCAAAAACAAAATATGAATATGGTGAGAATTTCCTTCATCGTACAAAGAATGAAAAATAAAAAACTCGGTGGATTGTCAAGCAAGGGTGTTGAAAAATCGCCGGCCGGCGATTAGAAAGACACCGCCATCAGTCCAATGTTTCAGGCAAAAAAAATCCGCCCTAAAAAGGGCGGATTGCAAGAAGCGCTGCCGGACTATCTCAGGCTAAAGGGCAAAAAAGACTTGTTGTATTCGTAAAGCGACCTTACAAGCCTGTCCGCCTCGGGACAATCCGCAAAAGACATCTTTGAGGGAATATATGTCAGCTCCCTGTCGGGGAAGCAGAGCGATATCATGTTCAAGAGGCACATTTCCGTAAACGGAGCTGCGTAGTCAAAGTTGCCCTGGGGCTGTTTCCCCTCAAGGCAACCGCGCACCCATTCGAGCTGGGGATTATCCGGAGAAGCGGAGCGCGCTATGGTCTTTTTCGGAAGAGCGTTCGCCTTCTTGAGTTCCACCATTCTCTCGCGGGGATATATATAAGTGCCGAGTCCATATTCGTTGGTGTAGACCGTCTCCTTCGTGCCCACAATGAAAGTGCAATTCTTGTTGCGCTCGTCCTTCAAGAACTCCGGCTTTACGCGCTTGATTTCCTTGGGTTTGCGCCCGCCGTCGTACCAGTGCAGCCTTATCCTGTTGTCTACGCCGCGCTTGTTCATGAATGTCATTATAGACGAGGCCTCCTTCGGCCAACTGTAATCGTTAAACTTAGAGGAATTTCCGCTAATCTTCATGGGATAGCCCAAATCAAAGGCAGAGTACGGCACGTCGAGGAAGTGGCAAGCCATGTCTCCGCAAGCGCCCGTACCGTAGTTGCGCAAGCCTCTCCATTTGAATGGAACAAATGCGCTGTTGTAGGGCTGGTACGGCGCCACTCCGAGCCACAGGGGATAGTCGAGCGTGGACGGAACTTTTTCCGCCGGGGGCATTACCAACTCTCCCTGCGGCCATATGGGGCGATTTGTCCAAATATAAATATCCTCTATCTCGCCTATGATTCCGGCCTCGTACCATTCGCGAATAAGGCGCCAACCTTCGTTGGTGTGGCCTTGGTTGCCCATCTGGGTGATGACTCCGGCGCGCGAAGCAAGCCTCTTTAGTTCGCGGGATTCCCATATGGTGCGCGTGAGGGGCTTCTGGCAGAAAACATGCTTGCCCATTGCAATGGCCCATGCTGATTGCGCATAGTGCATGTGGTCGGGAGTGGAGACTATCACCGCATCTATTTGCTTGTCCATCTTGTCAAGCATAACGCGATAATCTTTGTAGCGCGGAATAGTCGGAAATTCTTTGTACCATTTTGCCGCCCTATTGTCGTCGACATCGCAGAAAGCCACAATATTTGCCTCTTTCTGGTTGCGAAGGCGCATAATGGACAAGCCCCCTATGCCCCCCACTCCAATGAGAGCAATATTGAGCTTCGAATTAGGCCCTATTTGTTTTCCTATACTCCAAGAAGGAAGGAGCATCAAACTTCCAGCGGCTCCTACACCCTTCAAGAAACTTCTGCGTGTTACCATATATATCCTTTTTTATATTAAGCTATGATTAAAATATGCGCAAAAATAAAAATTTCCGAATCGACAAAACAAACTCGATATCGAAATCCTATATCCCTGCTAGGTAAAGGATCGTAGAAAAAAACTTTTGCGTCAATAATTTTTTGCATAATAATAGCCTTCATGAAAAAAAGCATTTTTAAGGTAGAGACCACTTGCCCAAGCATTGAAATGGCCGAACTCATAGCCAACACCCTCGTATTCGAGAAGCTTGCGGCATGCGTTCAAATGGGAAGCGAAATCAGGTCCGTTTACACTTGGAAGGGAAAGGCTTATAAAGAGGCGGAAATCCCCATAACAATAAAGACCTCGGGGAAGTCGCTCGAGAGGCTCCGGGACCGGGTATCGCAACTGCACAGTTACGAGTGCCCGCAGTGGATAATTACTGAAGTTTCCGCATCTGAACCATATGCCGACTGGGTTGAAGAAAATACGGTTCCGTAGCTTTTTAAACGGAGCAAAAAAAAGAAGCTCGGACAAATCCGGGCAACACCGACAAAAGTCTCAAACAACTTGACACTTTCACATTACTCATTCTTAATTTGAACCATGCCTAAAGTCGATATAGAACTTGTTAGAATGGTTTTGCAAAAGGCCGAGATTGACGCCAGCAAAATAGCCCAGATTCTCGACGATATAAAATTTGAATCGAAAGAGAGCGCCAAAGAGGAAGGCAAAGAGCCCCCGGTAAAAAAGCAATTTGTTGTGATTTTAAGCGATCCATACGGGAAAGTAGCCGATACCGGTTTTGAATACACAGGCTGGGTGGTGCAAATACCGGAGGACGAAAATCCCGCCTCCGCCTTGGAGCGCCTCCATAGGGGGGCGTACGATTTTAACGCCACGCCCAAAGGCCGCAGAATGCCATTAAAAACGGTGGCAGAAGCCTGCGAATTCGGATCGGCGAAAATAAACAAGGAACACAAGGTGTGGATAAAGACAAAGGAGCCCGTTCTCATAATGACAACTTCGGGAAAAATTCCCAGAGAAGCCAAGGACAAAGAATAACTTTTATGCCGCGCGAACTCATAAAATACGGGAATCCCATACTCAGGGCAAAATCCTCCGCCGTTGAGAGTTTCGACGAAGACCTTGCCGAGCTTGCCCGCGACCTCAAAGAAACGCTAATAGAGGAGAAAGGGCTGGGCTTGGCGGCGCCCCAAATAGGAGTGTCGAAAAAAGTATTTGTAATAGATATGCGCCTGCGCTCCAATACGGACGCCCCATGTAATTTTACCATAGACGGCAAAGCTTTGCCTCTCGATATAGCAATGCCCCTTGTTGCGGTAAATCCGGAAGTTTTTGAAGAGGGAGACTATATCATAAGCGCCGATGAAGGCTGCCTCTCCTTCCCCGGAATTTTCGCCGAGATTGAGAGAAGCGAAAAGGTGCGCATGAAATACTTTGACGTAGACGGAAATCCCCACGAATTGCGCTGCGACGACCTCTTTGCCCGATGCGTGCAGCACGAGAACGACCATTTAAACGGCGTGTGCTTCATAGATAGAGCCAGGCAAAAAGAGCTGTTTAAAATAAGCGCAAAACTGCGGAAGTTAAAGAAGCAGACGCGCGAGCTTTTAAAGCACCAAAGCGAAAAATGACAACCATAAACATTGCCCTGACAGGCGCTATGGGCTGCGGCAAAAGCGCGGCCGCTTCCATTTTCAAGGGACTCGGAGCGGAGGTTGTAGATTTGGACAAGTTGTGCAAGGAACTGTTGTCAAACGATGCCGAAATAAGGGCGAAAACATCGCGGCTTTTAGGGGCCGAAGTCTTCGATCCCTCCGGGAATCCCAATGCGTGCCTCATTGCCCAAAAAGTGTTTTCAGATAAAGAGCTCTTGCTGGAATACGAGGCAATAATACATCCGGCGGCACTAAAAAAAGCGGGCATAGACATTTTTTGTTGCGGCAGTGTCGCGGCTGGCTGCGAAAGATCAGGCGCAAATACTTCAAAAACTTCCCCGAAGCGCATACGCATTTTTGAAATTCCGCTGCTTTACGAAAAAAGGCTTGATAAATATTTTGAAATCTGCGTGAGTATTCTGTGCAGCGAGGCGCTGCGATTGTCGCGTTTGCGTGCCAGGGGCATGTCGGCCAACGAAATATCGGCGCGCGACGCTTTTCAAATGTCTGCCGAAAAAAAGGCCGAAATGGCCGATGTGGTTTTATTCAATGAGGGTTCAGTGCCCTTTTTGAAAAGGCAGGCGAATCTGTTTTTATCACGTATATAAAAAATGCAAGAAGAAGCTCTTGAAAATAAACCCACTGATCCGGAAACACCCAGTGTGCCGAAAAAACGCGGGCGCAAGCCCAAAACGTCCGAAAACAAAGCTCCGAACCAGACGGACACCCAGGAAACTCCAAAACGCAAGCGCGGAAGGCCTCCCAAAAACAAGGCGCTTTCCGACGGATCGGCATCCGCGCCGGCAAACGAAGAAGCTATAGAAAAAAATCCCGAAAGCAGCCCCAGCAACAATGCTTCATCGGGCTCCGACGAGAGTAAAGAAGCGGACAACACGCCCAAAAGGGGGCGCCCCCGCAAAATTTTCAAACGCGAAGGCGGCCCGGAATGGCGCGATATTCCCGAGGATTCAGCCCCTTCCGAAACTTCGGCTGATGCAGAATATCCCGAAGAGATATTTCAACATACCGACAGCGATGATTTTGCCTATGCGGAAGCGGCTGAAACTCCCCAAATAGAGGAAACCCGCACCCGCGAAAATTCCGCAGAGGAGGATTCCGAAGAGATTCCCACATCATTTTCCACTACCGACGAAGATCTGGCCCCGGAAGCCTACGCAACCAGATACGAAGCGGAAGATAATGCAAACGATTACCGCGAAGCGTCCGACGAACCTAAACCGCAGCAGCAAGATTCCCTTCCGCAGCGTCAACAGAAGGTTTTTGATAAGCGCGGGCGCTGGCAACAGAACCAGCAGAACAACCAGCGCCAGCAGAACTTTGCGCAAAGCGGCCGCGACCGCAACAATTTTAGAAACGCCCAGCAATCGAGAAATATGCGCGGACAACAGGGGGGCCAAAGACAGCAGAACGCCCCTCAAAAACTTCAGCAACGCGGGCAACAAAACCAGCGCCAACAGCAGGCTCAACAGCTTCAAAAGCATAAGAAGCCGCGTTGGATGCAAAGCCAAAACGCCGAAAACGACTTGATGAATCCGGCGGATTTGCCGGAATGGAGCGCATTAAAGACGGAAAAGGCTCTCGACGAATTTCTCGCTCAGGCATTCTTTGGCATAAAGCCGGCAGAACAAAACGCCGAAGAAGCGAAAGCCCCTTTTGATTCCGCGCCGGATGCGGATTTAGCCCAGAAAGATTTCTCAGGCGAAGCCTGCAAAGAGGATCTTGCTCCAAAAGGAAGCGAAGGCAACACTGAAGACAAAAGCCCCGAAGATACTTCGAGCAAAAGCGGCGATTCCTTGGCCAGCGAGGAGCCTCAATCGGACGAAGGCGAAGGCAATTACAAGATAGAGCCATCGTACTGGGCTGTGATGAACAGCGCAAACAAGATTCTTGCCCCTGAAGCCAAGGAGCAAATAGCTGCGGCTGCATCTTTGGAGCCTGAGCACGCGGCGCATGCGCCGGACTTTCAGTCCAGCAAATCCGAATCAGGCTACAAAGAGCCGGACGCTATGGAGCTAACATGCGGTAAGGCCATAGAGTCCATATCGGGTTTTGACGAATTTTACTCGTGCGGATTGCGCCAGATGCAGGAAAAGCTCGATGGGCTTGGCGCCGAATACCGCAGGGGCTCAGGCAAATCCGAATTGGTAAAGGCCTTTTTCAGGTTTGCCGCCTCAAAGCTCAAACTGGTGCGCGTAAATGGCGTTTTAGACGTATTTGGCTACGGATTTGGAGGGGCTATAACTTTCGCCTCAGATAGTTACAAACTTTCAAAAAGCGCGGTATATGTGCCGCAAATGTTCATAGACAAATATTCTTTAAGGCGCGGCCATATACTGGGCGCGCTTGCCATGCCCCCCCGCGAAGGAGGCAGGGAGACCTGCCCCATTGCCGTAATGATAAGTTCCGTAATGGGCGGCGCTCCCGAATCGGCGAAAGACGTGGTTCCATTTACAGAATTAACCCCGTATTATCCTACCCGGCGCATGATAATGGAGGCCGACGCATCGTGCGGCTGGGACAATCTCTCAATGCGCGCAATAGATTTGCTCGCCCCCATAGGCCTCGGGCAGCGTGCCCTAATAGTGGCTCCGCCTCGGACGGGAAAGACCGTTCTAATGCAGGGCATGGCAAAATCGATACGCCGCAATACCCCCGAAGCGCATCTGATAGTATTATTGGTGGACGAACGTCCGGAGGAGGTTACCGACTTTCGCAGGAGCGTCGACGCCGAAGTTGTGGCATCAACTTTTGACGAAGACGCCTCGAGCCATGTACATGCGGCCGAAATGGTGATAAGCAAGGCCCGCAGAATGGTGGAAAAGGGCCGCGATGTGGTGATATTGCTGGATTCTATTACCCGTCTGGCGCGCGCCTATAACGCCATGATGCCAAACGGAGGCAGAACAATGTCTGGAGGCGTAGAGGCCAACGCCCTGCAAAAGCCGAAAAAATTCTTCGGCTCTGCGCGAAACATAGAGGGGGGCGGCTCCCTCACTATAATAGGGACTGCCCTCATTGAGACCGGAAGCAAAATGGACGAGGTCATATTTGAAGAGTTCAAGGGAACGGGCAATCTTGAATTGCATCTGGACCGCGCGCTCTCCGACAAGCGGATATTCCCGTCTATAAACATGGAAAAGAGCGGGACAAGAAAAGAGGAGCTGCTCTACCACCCCGACGAAATGTCGAAAATATACGCCTTGCGCCGCGCGATGAAGGGCATTCCGGCGGCCGACGCCATGGAAATGCTCGTCCAACGCTTAAAAAAGGTAAAAACAAATATTGAATTTTTGTTAGGATTGAATAGATAGTTGACTTTTAGACCGATAAACGCATCTATTTACCCAACGCAAATCCCCTATGACATCAGACGATACTTTTGTACTCCAACTTGTAGAGGAAAAAGGGCTGGTGCCCGCTGACATAATAAAACTCGGTAGAGAGCAACTCGTATCCGAAGGTGTCAACGCGGCTGACCTCGATTCCAAACTCATAGACCTACTTGTCGAAAAGAGATATACCAAGTATGACGATATAACTTTCATGCTTGCGCAGGAATTTAATATTCCGCTCATATCGCTGCGCAATCTCAATATAGACGACGAAGTCAAAACTTTAGTAAAGGAAGACATCGTACGCAAATACGAAGTGTTTCCCATAGCCGTAAACAACGGGCAACTTGAGCTCGCCATATCCGATCCCATGGATATGGACTCTGTGGACAATCTCAGCCACATACTTAAGATGCCAATTGATCTGCGTCTGGCGCCCCCCGCCGAAATAAAAAACGCCATAGACGAACATTACGGGGTGAACGCCTACGGCGACGTTCTCGGCGATATGAACGCCGAAAACGCCGAAAGCTCCGACGGCATATCGGGGCTTGCCACCGGCAATGAAAAGGGGGTTTCCGAAGAGGAGGCTCCGATTATACGCTACGTCCACAAATTGATAACGGAAGCGGTAAAGAGGCGTGCCAGCGATATACACCTTGAGCCGCTTGAAAAAAGATTCCGCATACGCTACCGCATCGACGGCGTGCTGATTGAAGTGGAAAATCCCCCCAAGCGCCTTCAGCCCTCCATCATTTCGCGCCTAAAGCTAATGGCCAACATTTCAATAGCCGAAAAGCGCGTCCCGCAGGACGGCCGCATACAGATTGTCTATAACAAGAAAGAGATAGACTTGCGCGTATCGAGCCTCCCCACTGTATATGGAGAGAGCATAGTAATGCGTATTCTCGACAAGGAGGGATTGCGCTTGGGCTTGCCTGAGCTCGGATTTTTCTCCGACGACCAAGCCGTATTTGAGCGGATAGTTGGAATGGCCGACGGAATCTTTCTCGTAACCGGGCCTACAGGTTCCGGTAAATCCACCACACTGTATTCCGCGCTGAATTATTTAAACCACCCCGACCGCAAAATAATAACGGTTGAAGACCCGGTAGAGTATCAAATGACGGGCGTAAACCAAGTGCAGGTTCGAAGGGAAGTTGGAATGACATTTGCGGCGGCGCTCCGCTCAATGTTGCGCCAGGCTCCGAACATCATAATGATAGGGGAAATTCGAGACCTTGAAACGGCGGAAATAGCAATTAACGCATCTCTCACCGGACACATGGTGTTCAGCACGCTCCACACGAACGACGCCCCAAGCGCGGTTACGCGTTTGGTCGACATAGGTGTGAAGCCCTTCCTTGTAAGCGCATCGTTGCGCGCGGTGCTCGCGCAGAGGCTCGTGCGCAAGACATGCACCCAGTGCAAGACCCCCTATGCGCCGGATCCGAGAATATTGCAAGCGATAGGAATAAACGAGATTGCCGCTGCCGGAATGAGCTTTTACCACGGAGAAGGCTGTCCAAAATGCAACGGCATAGGATTCCGCGGCCGAATGGGAATATTTGAAATGTTCATAGTAAACGAGGAACTGCAGCAGATGATATATGAAGGCCGCACGCTCGTGGACATTAGGACAAAAGCCCGCGAACTCGGCATGAGGACGATGAGGGAGGACGGTGTAAGAAAAGTCGGCAGCGGGCTCACAACCCCGGACGAAGTTCTGAAAGTTACCATGAACGAAGCATAGGAGCACGGCAATGTTTGAAGACCACAACAACGCAATTTACGACATAGTAAAGTCCGGCAAGTTCATATCGCAGGAGCAGCTTGACGAACTCAACAACACGCACATAACCACCGGGCAAAGCCTCGCCGACGCAATACTGTCTTCGGGATTGATGGACAAGAATAAGATTCTTGAAGCGGTTGCCGCGGATCTCGGCTACGAATACATGCCTATCCCGCCGCAAAATATTCCGGAAAACATATACAAGCAGCTGAGGCCGAATCTGGCGCGCACATACGGGGTGGTTCCAATACGCAGCGACGACACCTCCATAACGCTACTTGCGAAGGATCCCTTTAACAACGCCATAATAGACGACCTTACTTTCACCCTCAATAAGGACGTATCGATAGTAGTGATGGATCCCGACGCGGTGGATTCGCTCATTATACAATGTTACGGCGAGGAAAATTCCAGCATAGACGATCTTCTTTCGGAAATATCGCAAGTTGATTTCGGCGAGAACGCCGACGATGCGGACATTGCGAATATGGCGAACGAGACGCCTATAATACGCTTTGTAAATCTTATACTGCAGCAGGCCATACGCGACAAGGCCAGCGACATCCACTTTGAGCCTTTTGAAGACCAATTCCGCATACGCTACCGCATCGACGGAGCCCTATATGAAATGGCTCCGCCGCCAAAGAGCCTTGCCCTGCCGGTTATATCGCGCGTGAAGGTGCTCGCGAATTTGAACATAGCAGAGAACCGAATTCCGCAAGACGGCCGCATAAAAATGACAATTTCCGGCCGCCCCGTTGATTTGCGCGTATCTACCCTTCCGACGCAATTCGGAGAGAGCGTGGTGTTGCGCGTGCTCGACAAGAGCGTGGTAAACCTCGATCTTGAAAAATTGAGCATGAGCGACGACATCATAAACAACATTCGCCGCCTTGTAAAACTGCCCAACGGCATATTCATAGTAACCGGGCCTACCGGCTCGGGAAAGACCACCACGCTCTATTCTGCGCTGCGCGAAGTAAACACTACGGACATCAAAATACTGACCTCCGAAGACCCTGTCGAATACGAAATAGACGGCATAATGCAGGTGCAGATAAACCATCAGGTCGGCCTCGATTTCGCGCGCTGCCTCCGCGCCTTCCTGCGCCAAGACCCCGACAAGATAATGGTGGGAGAAATCCGCGACCTTGAAACGGCTCAGATTGCGGTGCAGGCATCGCTCACCGGGCACGTCGTACTTGCGACACTGCACACAAACGATTCGCCGGGAGCAGTAACCCGCCTAATGGATATGGGATTGGAGCCATTCCTAATTGCGGCATCGCTCGAAGGCGTATTGGGGCAGAGGCTTGTCCGCAGGATATGCACGCACTGCCGCACGGCCTACGAGC
Organism: uncultured Opitutales bacterium; assembly: GCA_944389915.1. GTDB lineage: Bacteria > Verrucomicrobiota > Verrucomicrobiia > Opitutales > Intestinicryptomonadaceae > Merdousia. The sequence continues at coordinate 22,334 of CALXOC010000043.1, forward strand.
CCGACCAGGAAATAATAGACCACTTGGGAGTCGATCCTATTGAGATAGCTGACAAACAATTCTTTTTCGGCAAGGGATGCTCCGAATGCGGAGGCTCCGGCTACAAGGGCCGGCAGGGGCTCTTTGAACTGCTGCTTGTCAACGACACTCTTAGAGATTTAATTACCGCAAAGGCGCCGACGCTGGTGCTCAAACAAAAAGCGGTGGAACTTGGCATGAGAACGCTGAGAGACGACGGCCTGCGCGCAATATTTGACGGCGCCACAACCGTGGACGAAGTTTTGAAATACACCTAAACCCCCAAAAAGGAAGCTATACTTATGGCAAAATTCAAATATACAGCCCTCGATAAAGAGGGGCGCGAGATGAGCGGAGTTATCGAATCTACAAGCGAAAGCCGCGCTCGCAAGGAGCTAAGCGCGCAGGGTTTGACAGTCTCGCGCATGGCGGAAGTTACAATACAAGCCGACAAGAAGACTGCATCAGCAAAAAAGCACCGCAAACCGCTCATAGGAACGGGAGTGTCCAGAGAGAATGTTACAATTTTCTCGCGCCAATTGGCTACTCTGCTCAAGGCTGGACTTCCCCTTTTGCGCTCGCTTGAGGTAATAGAGAGGCAGGAAAAGAACCCCTTCTTCAAGGATATAATAACGCAATTGGCGGAAAGCGTGCGAACCGGAAACAAATTTTCGGAGGGACTTGCCCAACATCCGAAGGTATTTGACAGGCTCTATATAAATATGGCCAAGGCCGGTGAAGCCGGGGGCGTTCTAGACGTTGTGCTCGACAGGCTCTCCACCTTCCAGGAAAAGGCCATGAAGACAACGAATAAAGTCAAGAGCGCCATGGTATACCCTATAGTCATCATGACAGTCGCCATTGCCATAGTAGCTATATTGATGATATTTGTTATTCCGCAGTTCCAGCAGATATTTGCCGACATGCTTGGAGGAGCGGCCATGCCTGCCCTTACACAGCGCATTATAGACATTTCTGACTTCATGCGCACCAACTACATTGCGACTATCCTCATTGTAGTCGGGGTAATTGTTGGAATAAAACTCATCTTTAAGACAAAAATGGGAATAAGGGCGTGGGACGCTTTCACTTTGAGGGCGCCAAAGATTGGAGACCTTGTAATGAAGTCTGTGGTGGCTCGTTTCACGCGCACCTTCGGCACGCTTCTCGCATCGGGAGTTCCTATATTGGAGGCTATTACCATAACAAAAGGCACCATAAAAAACAGCCTCGTTTCAGACGCCCTTGAGCGCGTTCACGACCGCGTAAGGGACGGCGAGCCGCTCGCCACTCCTTTGGACCAGCAAAAGCTCTTTCCCACAATGGTTACAAGCATGGTGGAAGTGGGCGAAGAAACAGGCCAACTTGCCGAAATGCTAAACCGCATTGCCGACAACTACGACGAAGAAGTCGACAACTCCGTGGGCGCCATAACTTCAGTTATCGAGCCTATAATGATAGTATTTTTGGCGGTTATAGTCGGAACAATAGTTGTGGCTCTATTCCTGCCTATCATTCAGATCATACAAAAGCTCACCGGAGGCTGATTCAAGTCTCAAGAAAAAAGCATTTCACAAGGGTCCGCTTCGCAAAAGCGGACTTTTTTTTGCAAACCTTGTTTTTCTATCCGAAAATCTAAGGCCTTAAAAAAATCTCCTCAAAAAAAACATATAATCATTCTATTTTAGAAAGCACTGCCCGCTTTGATTCCGACATAACAGCCCGAGATTATATATACAATTACTGGCATGGGTCCCAATTTTTCGGACAAGTCGGTAAACATTACATCTGCTTTCTGGAATATGGCATATTAGCGCGCAAAAATTGCATAATGTGCCAAGTTTTGGAAAGCCACGCTTTAGATAACATCAAGCACGCATTGCCTTTTCGAAAGACTTAACTGCGCGCCCTATAAGGGCAATCCGCATACAAAAATGCGCATAAAAAGAGCGCGCATGCATCAATACATGCGCGCTCCGTAAAAATAGAAATATTATTAGCTATTCCTTTGTGGCCTCGTCAAGGAGATCTCCAAGAGAAGTCAAATCCTGATCCTTGCGGATCTTCTCAAAAGCGGCAACCTCCTCTGCCAGCTTTTCAGCGTCGTATTGCGCAGCCTTGATTGAAAGGCCTATGCGGCGCTCGTCGCGGTCGATCTTAACTACGCGGGCGGTAACCTGATCGCCAACCTTGAGGTGGTCTTTTATTTTTCCAACGTGGTCTTCGCTAATCTGGCTGATATGCACAAGGCCGTCTATGTCGTTCTGAAGCTCAATAAACGCGCCGTAATTTGTAATTTTCGACACTTTGCCAGTAACGAGATCGCCTATCTTGAATATAGAGTCAATCTCCTCCCAAGGATCTACCGTAAGCTGCTTAATGCCCAGAGATATGCGCTGGCCTTCGGGATCCACGCCAAGAACTATGGCGTCGACTTCATCGCCCTTCTTGAGCATTTCCGAAGGATGGTTTATCTTGCGAGTCCAGCTCATGTCGGAAACATGCACCATTCCGTCTATGCCTTTCTCAAGCTCGACAAACGCGCCGTAGGTTGTCAAATTGCGGACCTTTCCGCGGACATGGGCGCCAACGGGATAGTTGTGTACCGCCATTTCCCATGGATTGTCCTCAAGCTGGCGAAGCCCGAGAGAAATCTTTTGCTCTTCTTTGGCAATGCTCAACACCACAGCCTCGACCTCGTCTCCTACTTTGAGGACTTCGGAAGGCTTCGTAATGCGCTTTGTCCATGAAAATTCCGTAATGTGCACAAGGCCTTCAACGCCCTCTTCAAGCTCGATAAACGCGCCGTAGTTAACCAGGTTGACAACTTTGCCGCGCACGCGCGCGCCCACAGGGTACTTGCGCTCTATATTTTCCCACGGGTTTGACGTGGTCTGCTTCAAGCCAAGCGACACCCTCTCGCGCTCCGTGTCCACTTCAATTATCATGACCGAAACTTCTTCGCCGACCTTCACCATTTCGGAAGGATGCGAAATCCTGCCCCAACTCATGTCGGTGATGTGCAGAAGTCCGTCGAGACCGTCCAAATCGATAAACGCGCCGTAATCGGTAATATTCTTGACTATGCCCTTGCGGACATCTCCGGGCTTTACCTCCGACAAAAGCTTGCGGCGCTTTTCCGTGCGCTGTTCCTCAATCAACTCGCGGCGCGAAACAACTATGTTTTTGCGCTCAACATTTATTTTTACAACTTTAAAGTCGTAAGTCTGCCCCACATATTGATCGAGATTCTTCGGGGGCTGAACGTCAATCTGGGAAGCCGGCAGGAATGAATCCACTCCAATGCTCACAATAAGTCCACCCTTAACCTTGGCCTTTACGCGGCCGGGAAGTATGGCTCCCTCCTTGCAGTTTGCCAAAATTTCCTCCCAGTTCTTTTTCTGCTGGGCCTTGTCGTAAGATATTACGGGATTGCCCTCTTTGTCTTCAAGCTTCTCGAGCAATACTTCTATCTCCTGCCCGACTTGAATGTCGTTAATATCTATGAATTCGCTTACGGGCACAACGCCCTCGCTCTTACCGCCTATGTCCACTACGACTTCATTCTGGCGAATTTCTATTATTTTGCCCTTTACAATAGAGCCCTGTTTTAGTTCAGCAAAGCTGCTCTGGGCGAGCAGTTCTTCCATTACACTGTTAGACATTTATATTCCTGATTGTCGCCGCCTCGAGGCGGCGGGTTGATTGTTATTGTCATGGTCGCAACACTCCTGTGCGAAGAGTCCGATCCATAAGTTAAAGCGTGAAACTCTACTATGAGCTCCAACACTTGCAAGCTATTTTTTCATAATTAAAATGCCCGAACGCTTGCGCAAAAAAGGCGCGCAACATTGCGCGCCCAAAATTGGCATAAATTTTGGCCAAAGGAAGTTTCGCCTAATCTACGTCAACAGAACGGTATGCGGCCAAAAGCTTGGCATCGCCCGCCTTTGTGGTATCGCTCTGCCCGTGTTCCATTCCTATTACGCCTTTATAGCCCTTGTCCCATAAATGCTTAAATACGTTTTTATAGTTTATTTCGCCCGTGGTTGGCTCTTTTCTTCCGGGAACATCGCCCACTTGAATATACGCGATTTCGCTCCAAGCAGTATCTATATTTTCTATCAAATTTCCCTCTGTTACCTGCTGGTGATATAGGTCGTCAAGTATTTTGCAACTCGGACTATTTACAGCCTTACATATAGCATAGGCCTGCGGTATGCGCTTTAGGTAGAGGCCGGGGTGGTTTTTTATATTTAGAGGCTCAAGCACCATTATCAATCCGGCCTTCTCAAGAAATTCCGCATAATACTTCAGATTGTCAACAACATTAGCGAACTGGTATTCCGGCTCCAATCTTGGATCTTCAAGCCCGGGAACAACTGTGCACCATTTTGCGTTGACGCGCTTTGCCGTTTCTATAGCCGATTCGGCCTCCTTTTTTATGCGCTCGCGCACGGCTGCCTTGTCCGTTGAGCGCTTGGACATATCGAGGCGGTTGCCGGAAAACGCAGCAGATTTCCACTCCGTCCAAGAGCAGAATACGCCCATTTCCATGCCGAGCTTTTCCATTGTTTTAGCAATGGCGTTCTGCTCTTCTATGGGGCGCTTTTGCATGCCGTTGTCCTCCAAACCGCGAAAACCGCAATCGTAGAAAAACTTCAGCTTATCCACAAGCGACATTCCCTTGGTGCTTGCCTTAAGATGCCCAAAATTCGGATAAAATTTACATTTATACGCTTCGGTTGATTTGGCGATGTCGGAGACATCTGCCGCCATTATGTTTTTCGCCGAAAAAGCCGTAACGGTTGCGGCCACCGCCGTTTTTGCAAAATTTCTTCTGTCCATTAATAATAACCCTTTTTTAAATTGAAACTTCATGTTAATTTCAAACCGACAAAAAGAAAAGCTTTTTTTCTTGCAAGAAAGAACCATTGCCAAAGAATATTTTTACTTATGAAGAAATTAATAATCTTATTAACGCTGACGGGTATTCTCGCAGGATGCGCTTCCGCACCCAATTGCGAAGCCCAAAAGAAAGAACCTCGCAAAGTTGCCGTACAACTCTATTCATTGAATAGATTTACCCTTGAAGATTCAATCCAGAAGCTCAAGGACCTAAAGCTTGACGCCATAGAATGCTATCCGGGACAGCGCCTAAGCGACAAATATCCCAACGTTAAGGTCGGGCCTACGATGAATACCGAACAGCGCCGGTTTATGAAAATGCTCTTGAAAGACGCCAATCTTAAGATGGTAAGTTTCGGCGTAACCGGAGCTAAAAATGAAAAAGAAATCGACGCCATTTGCCAATTTGTAAAAGAAATGGGCGGCGAGCGCGTTCTTACTGAAGCTCCAGTATATTATCTGCCAATGTGGGAAAAGGCATGCGAAAAATACGGCCTTACAATGTGCCTGCACCACCATGCCACCAATAGCGGAGCAACATATTGGGATACGGATTTCTTCAAGAAACATGTAAAGGGATTTAAGCACATAAAGTACAATCCCGATCCCGGCCACTGGTCTCGTTCGGGCATAGACCCGGTAAAGAGCCTTAAGGAAGTCGACGGCTATGTAGCCTCCATACACTTCAAGGACCAAAAGGAGTTTAACAATATACAAAACCAGCCGACTCCATTCGGGAAAGGGGTTCTCGACGTTAAAGGAATGCTTGCCGAACTGGACAGACAGGGCTTTAACGGCTATTACGTCATAGAGTACGAAGCCGACTGGCTGAACAATATTCCCGCAATCAAGGAATGCGTTGAATATTTGCGCAACAACTAATTAAGCGAATAAAAAAAAGCCTTCCCGACCATCAAAGCGGGAAGGCTTTTTTATTTTTACAGCTTTTGAAAAGCCATGTGCCTCACATTAATAATTCTCAGCCAAAAGCTCAAAATACGCTTTCGGATGCGCGCACGCCGGACATTTCTCAGGAGCTTCTTTCCCCGTAAATACAAATCCGCAATTTCTGCATTTCCACTGGACGCTTTCGCCGCGCGCAAATACCTTTCCGTCTTTTATATTCTGAAGCAATTTAAGATATCGCTCTTCGTGGTGGCGTTCAACTTCGGCTACTTTTTCAAAAACCACCGCTATCTCGGCAAAGCCCTCCTCTTTGGCTTCGGAGGCAAAACGCATGTATAAATCGGACCATTCCTCGTGCTCTCCCTGCGCCGCGGCCTCAAGGTTAGTGGCGGTATCGCCAAAAACCGACGGGAACTCCCCGGAAATTTCAACGGGATTTCCCTCTAAAAATTTAAAGAAACGCTTTGCATGCTCCTTTTCATTGTCCGCAGTTTCCGCAAATATGGCCGATATTTGCTCGTAGCCCTCCTTTTTTGCCACGCTTGCATAAAATGTATATCTGTTTCTTGCCTGCGATTCTCCGGCGAAAGAGCTCATGAGATTGCGTTCAGTTTTAGTTCCTTTTAATGATTTCATACTTTTCCTTTTTTTTAATGGCTAAAGCGCATTCGTTTTGTCTATTGAACGATTTGCGTTCTTATTTATCGAATTTTTTTTTAAAAATTACAATCAATTATGGCTTAAACCTCAAATTCTTCCGTATATGATTGACTGTTAAAATAAAGGGCGTCTATTTTTATTGATAATGTTTTTTCCCTAATACCCGATATATAAAGCCTATATGGACAATACCGCAATAAACGCTTTTATAATAACATTTTTTGCAGGAGCGGCGACCTCCATAGGAGCCGGAATATCTTTTTTTGCCCGAAGAAACGATTTTAAAGTTTTCGCCCTTGGATTGAGCTTTTCGGCAGGAGTAATGCTGTTCGTGTCTTTTATGGACATTATGCCGCTCTCTATAGAGCACATGCAAAACGGCAACCATGCCTTTGAAGGACTCGGCGTCAGGCTCGGTTATATAGCGGCAATAGCCATGTTTTTTATCGGCATGGTCGCGGCGGCTCTCATAGACTACTTTGTGCCGGAACACCCACACAACGAAATGGCTCCCGCGCGCTCCGAAAAGCACGCCGATTTGCAAAGCTCCCCAAGGGGCGCTTCTTCCAAAGCCCAACACACAGCTATGCTTACGGCAATAGCTCTTGCAGTCCACAATTTTCCGGAAGGGCTATCGGTCTTTGTAAGCAGCCTCGAAGACACGGGTGCCGGCATCGCCGTAGGATTTGCGATACTGTTGCACAATATTCCGGAGGGAGTATCCGTAGCACTGCCGATTTATAACGCGGGGGGAAGCAAATCACGGGCATTCTGGACGGCTACAATGTCCGGAATGGCCGAACCGCTCGGCGCCGCATGCGCCTATTTGCTGCTCATGCCATTTTTAACTCCCGTCACCATAGGGGCTCTGCTTTCGCTCACTGCGGGAATTATGGTTTACATATCGCTCGACGAACTTCTGCCTATGGCCAGGGAATACGGCGAAGCGCACCACGGAATTATAGGCGCGGCTCTCGGAATGGCGGTAATGGCAATCAGCTCCGTTTTCTTTATGTAGCGGCAACGCAAATTCCGCATTTCATCGGGTATTGCCGCGAAAAAATTTTGCATTTTTTACCGGAGCCGCCAAATTCAAAGATTTTATGAATGTAGTTACGCTTCGGAATGTATCATTGCGCTATGGCGCGCGCATATTGCTCGACTGCGCCGATTTTGGTGTGCGCGAGGGAGATAAGCTCGCCTTGATTGGGCGCAACGGCTGCGGCAAAACAACCCTTCTTAAGATAATAGCCGGATTAACGGAAGCGGACTCCGGCATCGTGGAGCGCGTCAATGCGTTAAAGTCGGCATACCTGCCGCAAGAAGTTCCCTCGGATTTATCGGGAAAAGCCTACGATATTGTTGCCGCCGGCTTTGGGCGCGAAGGCGAGATTGCTGCCATGGTGAAAGGTAACGCAGCATCGGCGCACCACGGAATCGACGAAGCGGGCCTCTGGAAGACCGACGCAAAGATTTGCGAATTGTTAAGCCGCTTGGAGCTCGACCCAAATTTGGACAGCGCAAAAGCATCTGCGGGATTAAAGCGCAGAATGCTGCTCGGAAGAGGATTGGCGGCGGATCCCGACCTGCTCTTGCTCGACGAGCCGACCAACCATCTGGACATAGACTCCGTGCTGTGGCTTGAAAAATTTTTAAAAGGATACGCAAAGACAATCGTCTTTGTCTCCCACGACCGCTCGCTATTGAGAAATATTGCCAACAGGGTCGTCGAATCCGACAGGGGCAAGCTGATATCCTTCGATTGCGGATTCGACGAATTTATGCGCAGGCGCGACGAACTTCTCGAAGCGCGCGAACGCGCGGAATGCGAGTTCGACAAGAAGCTGAAGCGCGAAGAGGCCTGGCTGAGGCGCGGAGTAAAAGCGAGGCGAACCCGCAACGAGGGGCGGGTTCGGGAATTGGAAAGGCTTAGGAAAATACGTTCGGAGAGAATCTCACAACCCGCAGACATGTCATTAAAGCTTCAAAATGCCGATATTTCTGGGCAGAAGGTTTTGGAGGCAAAAAATATAGAACTAAGTTTTGGCGGCAGGAAGATAATAGACAACTTTTGCGCAACAATCTGGAGGGGAGACAAGATAGGGATAATAGGCAAAAACGGGGCCGGCAAGACCACCCTTTTAAAAATCTTGCTGGGAGAGTTGTCTCCCGACAGGGGAAGTGTCATAAGAGGCACAAACATTAGCGTTGCATATTTCGACCAACTCAGAGCGGAACTTGATCCGAAAATGCGCCCATTCGACTTTGTGGGAGGCGGCGGAGACTTTGTTACAGTAAACGGGGAAAAAAGAAACGTCATGGGCTATCTGCAAAGTTTCCTCTTTGAGCCCGCGCAAATACTTGGGGAAATAGGCATGCTTTCGGGCGGCGAAAAGAACCGGCTGATGCTGGCAAAACTTCTCGCAAAACCCGCAAACGTAATAGTGCTCGACGAACCAACCAACGACCTCGACATGCAAACAATGGAGCTTCTCGAATCCATGCTTGTGGAGTTCCGGGGAACGCTCCTGCTTGTATCGCACGACCGCACATTTATGGACAATGTTGTGAACGGGGCATTCTGTTTTTGCGATGGAGGAAAAATTGTAGAGACGGCCGGCGCATACGAAGAATGGCTGAAGTTGAAGCAGCGCCAGACAAAGGCCGAGAAAACCATTCCGGCAAGGGAGAAAAACGCCCCCTCCCCTGCCCGGAGGTACAAGCTCAGCAACAAAGAGCGCGCCGAGCTGGAATCTATCCCGCAAAAGATAGACGAACTTGTGGCCGAACAAAAACGATTGTCGGAAATGTTATCGGATACGGAATTTCTCATAAAGCAAAGCCGCGAAATCGAGAAAGTTAACGCCCGCATGCAAGAAATAGAGCGCATGTGCGACGAAATGCTTGAGCGCTATACGGAGCTGGAAGAGCGGCAAAAGAAACTTTAAGCCGCTTTATAGAGCGCAATAACTGCAGCCGCCGGTCGGGCTGGTTTGAACGCGCTTTCCCCAAGGATTTCAGCAGTATCCGCGCACGCGCACCAGCGCCGCCCCCCGCGCTAAAAATACGCAAGAGCAAATCAAGCCCCGCACGAGAAATCCCGGTGGTATTGAAAAAACTACAGCGGAAGATTATACGAATTTTCAGGATCCAATTCCAAAACCTTCCATGGCAAGCCGTAGCGCGCAACGGCCTCGAGAAATGGATCGGGATCAAGCTCCTCCATATTCCATACTCCGGGCGCCCCCCATATTTTTTGAGCAACCATTCTGGCCGCGCAAGCCGCGGGAACCCCTGTGGTGTAGGATATTGCCTGGCTCCCGACTTCCGCGTAGCAGTCTTCGTGGACGCAAACGTTGTAAATATAGTACTTTTTGCGCTTGCCGCCCTTTATTCCGTCAAAAATGCAGCCTATATTGGTCTTGCCTTTGGTTAAGGGGCCCAAGCTTCCGGGATCTGGAAGAACGGCTTTAAGGAACTCCAATGGCTCTATCTCTACACCCTTTATTTTTACGGGTTTTATGGAAGTCATGCCCACATTTTGCAGCACCCTAAGATGCGTCAGATATTTATCGCTGAATGTCATCCAAAAGCGTATCCGCTTAAGCCCTTTCAAATTCCGGCAGAGAGACTCCAATTCCTCGTGATACAACAAGTATGAAGGCTTCACGCCCACTTCAGGATAGTCGAAATCGCAACGCATTGACAGCGGCTCCGTCTCAATCCACTTTCCCGACTCCCAATACCTGCCATTTGCGGTAATTTCGCGTATGTTTATTTCGGGATTAAAATTTGTGGCGAAAGGCAGGCCGTGGTCTCCGGCGTTGCAGTCCAGTATGTCCACATAGTTTATTTCGTCAAAGAGATGCTTTTGGGCGTACGCGCAATACATGTTTGTAACCCCCGGATCAAATCCCGCACCCAATACGGCGGTCAATCCGGCCTTCTCGAAGCGCTCGCGGTAGGCCCATTGCCACTTATATTCAAATTTCGGCACGTCCGGAGGCTCGTAATTTGCGGTGTCTATATACGGAATTCCCGCTTTTAGGCAGGCGTCCATAAGGGACAAATCCTGATATGGCAAGGCCACATTTACGAGCAAATCCGCCCCGATTCTCGAGGCGAATTCCGCCGTCTCCGACGCGTTGTCGGCGTCTATCTGGGCCGTTCTTACGCGCCCTCCTGGAATTGACGACGCGATAGCGTCGCACTTGGATTTTGTGCGCGATGCCAAGTAAACCTCGTCGAACGCGTCGGACATCTGCGCGCATTTGTGTGTCACTACGCGGCCTACGCCGCCAGCCCCTATTATCAATACTTTTGCCATTTCCTACTTGATGATTATTTTATTGCATGTAAATTTCGTTGAAATTCAAATTAGTTCAAGCAAGATTTCGAGTTCTAACAAAAAAATTATGACACTGGAAGAGAGACTGGAAAAATACCTCGCAAAAGAGCCTTCGATTGACGATAGCGCGTATGTGAGCAAACACGCCGTTCTAATAGGCGATGTAACCATAGCCAAAGACGCAAGCGTATGGCCGGGTTGCGTATTGCGAGCCGACATAAACTCCATAGAATTGGGCGAAGGCTCCAACCTTCAGGACGGCACAATGGTGCATCTGGCCGACGACGCCGGAGTAAAGGTAGGAAAATACACTACGGTGGGCCACGGAGCAATATTGCACGCCTGCGAAATCGGAGACGAATGTTTGATAGGCATGGGCGCTATAATACTCGACCATGCTGTGATAGGAAAAAACTCAATAGTAGGCGCCCACGCCCTGGTGACTAAAGGGACAATAGTTCCCGAAAGCTCGCTTGTTTTGGGCTCTCCGGCAAAAGTTGTCAAGCAGTTGGACCAGAATACAAGGGAGGGATTGGCGTATTGGTCTAAAAAATACGTAAAGCTTGCGCGCGCCAACAAGGCCAAGGAAAGCCAAAATAAGTAGGAGTCAAAATGCCGAATCTCCCCGAAGGGTTGAATTTAAAACGAATAGAGACTCCCGCATACATTGTGGAGTTGGACAAGCTTGAAGAAAACCTCAAAACGCTAAAGGCCCTTGAAGCCGCCTCCGGCGCAAAAGTTCTCCTGGCGCTAAAGGCTTTTTCAATGTATTCTACTTTCCCTATTGTAAAAAAATACCTTTGCGGCACCACGTCGAGCGGAGTAAACGAGGCAATGCTGGCGCGGCAATATTTCGGCGGAGAAATACACGTTTACAACCCGGCTTTTAAAAAGGACGAAATTGAATTTCTTGCAAAGTTCGCCCACACCATAGTTTTTAATTCGGCGTCGCAGGTTCTAAAATACGCGCCCGCGGCGAGGAGGGCGGCCAAAAGAAGCGGCAACAAAAACCTCTGGATAGGATTGAGGGTCAACCCGGGCTATTCGGAGGTAAAGACCCCGCTATACGATCCGTGCGCGCCATGCTCCAGGTTGGGGGCGTCGGCGCAATCAATAGACGATTCCGTTGCAAGGCATTTAGATATGCTGCATTTTCACGTAATGTGCGAACAAGACAGCCGCGTACTGAAACGCGTGCTTGGGCATTTCGAAAAAAAGTTCGCCCATCTCATAAAAAAGGTAAAAAGCCTAAACTTTGGTGGGGGGCACCACATTACGCGCGAAAATTACGACATTCCCCTCTTGGTTTCACTCGTAAAAAAATTCTACAGGAAATATCCCAATATCAGCTCCATATATCTCGAACCCGGAGAAGCTGCCGCCCTTGACGCAGGCGTTTTTGCAGCGCGCGTCTTAGAGATAGTTGAAAATTCAAAAAAGATAGCCATACTCGATTGTTCCGCCACATGCCACATGCCCGACGTGCTTGAAATGCCATACCGCCCGCAAGTATGCGGGGCGGGAATGGAATCCGAAAAGAAGTTCGACTATATTTTGGCGGGGAGGTCGTGCCTTGCCGGAGATGTTATAGGTTGCTATTCTTTCGACAAAGAGCTAAAGCCGGGAGATGTTTTAATATTTAAAGACATGGCTCACTACACCATGGTTAAAACCACGAGTTTCAACGGCGTAAATATTCCCGACATTGCCACTTGGAGCGCCGGGAAAAAGGAATATAAGATTGTAAAAAAATTCGGGTACGAGGATTTTAAAAGGAGACTCTAAAAATGAGTTTGGAACAGGCCTTGGCAAGGCGCAATGAGCGCATATCGAAACTCGGAGCCCTGTGCGGTGGGATTCTATGCGGACGCGAAAAAATAACCCTCGAAATTGGATGCGGCAAGGGGCATTACCTGAGCGCGTACGCGGCGGCCTTCCCCAATGAGTTCTGCGTCGGAATAGATTTGATATCCGACAGGATTCGAGACGCAGCCAGGCGCGCAAAAAACCTCAACGCCAACAATGCCGCTTTTATAAAGGCCGAGGCCCTTGAATTTCTTGAAGCCATGCCCGAAGGGATAAAATTAGAAAAAATATTCATATTTTTTCCGGATCCGTGGCCGAAGGCCAAGCACCATAAGCGCCGGCTAATCCACAAAGAATTTCTCGACACCCTGCGCAGACATTCTGAAAACGGGGCGCGCCTGTATTTTCGCACGGACTTCTTCGAATATTTTGAATGGACAAGAGACGCAATAGCAGAAAGCGCTGTATGGGAGCTAAGCCCGGACCCCGAGCTGCCCTTTGAAACGGTTTCGCAATTTCAGCGCATATTGCCCGATTTTTCGACACTGTCGGCAACGGCCAAGTGAGAGCGGGAAACACGCTTGAATCACAATATGTCGATTATTAGAAAAAAGTAGAACAAGGCTGCGGAAGCCAGCGCCAACAGGGCGTAAAACATATACAGTATTTTTCGAATGGAGGAAAACTTCGCAAAATCCCCGTTGTATTTTCTATCGCCGTTGCAATCTACAAATCTGTCGAACTCCGAATATGGATCGTCGGAGCATATCACCACTCTGGAGCACATAACCAGAAATATTACTGTAGAAAATATTGCTCCGGCTATACAGAGCAAATCAATGATATCCAAGTGGAGGTTTCTGATATTTTCAATATAATCTTCCATATGAGAAAATAGAGTGCGCCTTTTTCAGGCGCACCCATTAACCGTTCACTATTATTTATTTCGTCCTCTTTGCGCGCAAGACCGCGCATAGAGCAAAAAATCCGAAAATTACCGCAAAGCAAGACGGCTCTGGAATGGCATCCCCCCCCTACGACAAAATCGGCCACAGTATCAGGAGACCAATCAATACTGTTTCCGTCGAAATCTTGAAATAGGTTTATAAAAGCGGCTTGCGCGGCATCGTTGCTATCATAGACCGATATTACTATGGTGGCATCTTCCCCAAAAAGAATGAGGTCGTTTACCGAGTCTTCAAATGTTACATTGTTTAGCGTGTACCCCGCGTATTCGCTGCCCGGCATCGTTTCGTTTATATATGCAACATCCTCCAAAACTTGTGCCGATAGCGGTATAAAACCTGCTAACAGAAAACATTCTGCCAATGCATTGCCGCCCATGTTCAATTTAGCTTTTTTGCCTTCTATTCCTACATGCCGCAAAGCCAATAGCCAAAGCCCCAAAAATAAATGCGAAAGTCGATGGTTCGGGAATTGCGGCTACAACGAATGAAGCAACCGTTTCTGGAGACCAGTCCGCGGCGTTGCCGTCGCTGTCCTTGAACAAGCCGATAAAGGCTTCTTGCGCGCTCAAATCGTCGCTGTAACCAGACATCACAATACTTGTAGAATCTCCCATAAGCAACAAGTCTTCAACCCCGCTTGCGACCTCAGAATCAAAAATGATATTTATTTTGTCGCTCATGGTAATTGTAACTCCGTCCGAGACTTCCAAGATTTCGCCTCCTTGAATCTCTATCGTTCCGGCTACAAACTCTGCGTCACTTGCAATTTTAACGTTTTGTCTTGAATCTCTTTCAAATCTTGCGTCATTTGCGTATATCGTTATTTTGTCCGATTCAGATTGCATCGAAATATTGGACAAGACTCCAGACGAAGTTATAGTATTCTTGTATATCGCGCCGCTACTGTTGCCCAATATCATGGATCCCCGCAAATCCGCACCTGTAAAATCGGCATCTGTCAAATTTACGTTCAAAAGAGTTGCATTGCGGAGATTTACACCAGAAAAATCTACGCCTGAAAAGTCCACGTTCCCGCCGTTTGAAGTTACAAAAATCTCGTTTAGCTTCTTGTTTTTGTAGCTTGCGGTGCTTTCCAATATGCCTTTGCTAAAACCTGCATCAATAAAGGTCGCGCCCGCTATATGCGTGTTCTTCAAAGTGGAGTTCTGCAAATCTACAACAAAGAACGACGAACCATACAAATCAGCATTGTCAAATGTGGTCTTGTCGTCAAACTGCACGGACTGGAATGCCACATTGTTTACCACTGCGTTTGAAAAATCCGCATTGTATAAATTTATGTTTACCCGGTAAGTAGTAGTGGAACTTCCACTGACAACTTCAGTTTGGCCGGATATGCTGCCTCCATTCCAACGTGAATTTGAGAAATTCAGATTTAAAAAGTAGCCGCCTATTTCGCTACTCGGCAAGCCCGTATCGTGCCGAACGTGAAATACGACATTATTCATAGCAGCTCCAGAAAAATCCGAACCGTGAATGTCCGAAGCTTCAAATGTAACGTTGTTTAATGTGCTTCCCCTGTAATCTACATTCGGGATTGTCTCCCTCTCGTAGGTCTTGTTTTCTATTACAACAGCAAATAGGGAGCCGGCGTAAATAGAAATAATTACAGCATACAACACAAATACTATTCTATATATCATAACACGCCGACTCCTTAATTAGTTTATATTTTTTTCCTTCTACTAAATGCCGCAATAAGGGCAATTACTCCAAATATTGATGCTATAACCGACGGCTCTGGAACGGCTATGGCAAAGTTGCCTATTTCGCCAGTAATGGTGTTTAAAGAGCCGTCTTCAAGCCATGAATCGAGTTTTATCCACGTGCCGCTCGAATCTTGGTGGTAAAGATTCTTGCCTGCCATATCGCCGTCGGCAATAAAACTCAATACGACTGTATCTTCGCTATTGTAATTTACAGTCCACGCGGCGAGCAAATCGTCTCCGAAGAAATCGGCGGCAACCGCATCGTTCCTGACGTTTTCGCCGAAGGCCGTATCACTTTGAGTCATAAGCGTTACAGCAGACGCACCGTCGCCAAATTTCATTGTTCCGGCGCCCTGTACGGTGGCCATAGACATGTCGCCGTATGCATTTTCAGTATTATAATCGCTGACGAAGGTGCCGCTTAAAGCGTCGAATTTTCCGCCATAAGCCTCCACGTTTCCATAATTCAAACCAGAAGCCGCAGCCACCTTGGCAGACGAAGATCCCCTCTTTATGAGAGCGAGCGTTCCGGCGTTTGAAAGTAGGAGATTTTCATTGCTTAGAACCGCTTCATCGCCAACGCTCAAGCGCAATACGGCGTCGCTTGCAATAGTTATCGAGCTGGCTCCGAGCTTGTCGGACACATTCATTTCGCCCTCGTTCACAGATAAGGATCCTGTAAAATATTCCATTGACGAATTTACCGTTAGGATTCCAAGACCGTTCTTTGCAATACTTGCGGTATTGTCGCTCGATGCAATGGAGTCGCGGCCTGCCGTGCCGTCGCCTATGGTCATGCTCGCGTTTGAGGCGATATTAAAGTACGCCGTCGAACGGCTTCCCTCCTGTTGGAAGGCAGTGTCGTTGTGCAAGTATAAGAAACCTCCGTTGGCATCGCTGGCTATGCCGTTTATAATAACCGAATTGCCGACGTTTACGATGTCCTTACCTTCGGAAACCTCAAAGCTTACATTCGCGCGGCGCGATCCGAGCGCGCCACCATATGCATTTCCGGAATCCGAAGTAGCCTCCGCAGTATTGTTTGTAAATACCGTGTCTTTAAATGTAAGGGAGCCGTTATTAGTATTGGCAAAACTTATCTGCGCGGCGCCTCCCCATGCATCGCTCTGGGACACGGCCTTATTATTGGCAAATATCGAATCTGAAACCGTTATTATTGTTCCATTTTCGCTTTGCGCATAGTTATCGCCGTACAGCGCTCCGCCGCGAGCCATGGCATCGCTGTTGGCCACATTGCCGTCAAATGTGCTTCCGGAAATTATAAGCTCGCCCCCGTAGGTGGTAACTGCCGCGCCGGTTGTATTTACCCCGCCGTTTCCTTTGTTAGCCGTAAAACTTGAGGATTCTATTTTCATGTCGCCGCCGCTCAAATACACTATGCCTTGAACTTGAGCGCTCGTAGAATTTGTATTTTCATTAAATACGGTATTTTTAATATGCGTGCTTGAATCGCTCGAAGAAACCACGGACCCGTAAACGCCGTTCACATCGCTCAAATTATATTCGGCGGAATTGTTGGAATAGTTAGAATCGGATATTGTCAGGGTCGCATTGTTGCGCGCCTCAACCAAGGCCAGTCTGGGTCCGAATTCGCCCTCGCTGACATAATTCTGCCCCGACAAATTCGCACCTGTTATATTTGCCACGGAATTGTCAACAAGCGTTTTGCTTGCGCCCAAACCATTGTTTATGTTCATTGTTCCGTTGCTTACATTCAATGTCCCAGTAAAGTGCGACATAGAACTGTTTACAGTAAGCGTACCGTCCCCGACCTTGTTTATTACCGCTTTTTCATCGCGAGAGGCAATGGAATCGTATCCTTCGCGGCCGTCGCCTATGGTCAATGTGGCTCCGGCGGCTACATTAAACGAGGTGTCTGAAGAAACGTTCTTTGAATTTATGAATAGGAAGCCGCCTTTTGAATCGTCGGACACTCCGTTAACTATCGCCTGATTGCCGGCGTAGGTCATATCTTTGCTTACATTTATGTTGACGTTTTG
>CALXOC010000044.1 GCA_944389915.1 uncultured Opitutales bacterium
TTTTTTCGACAAGAGAGTTTTTATGTAAAAAACAAAAGAAATTATCATTGCCAAAAAAGGTCAATATTAATACTGTCGAGATACAAAATTTAGATGAGTAAATATGGATTGCATGCTAAACCTCTACAAAGAAAAACAAGGATGCCATGTTGGATAATCTTCAACTAAAAGATAACCAATTTTATAACCCCTAAGTATTTTTTTGTAACTAAATTGAACTCCAACTAATTATTACACAAAGATTGAATGTAGATGATTTGGTCTTTACAAAAATAAAATCAATATGCCTTTAAGAAATATAGACTTCAACGCAATAAGACCTATAAAAGGATCAAAAGACAAGGGATTTGAAGAATTTATATGCCAACTTGCGAAAAGAGAAAAGATTCCAAATGCCGTTAAATTTATAAGAAACGGAACCCCTGACGGAGGGATTGAATGTTATTGGACACTTTCGGATGGGACAAAATGGGCATGGCAAGCCAAATATTTTCATAATAGTTTAGAGGATTCTCAATTTCGGCAAATTGAAAAATCACTGAATGCGGCATTAGCTAATGATGGTAGTATATCAAAGTACTTTATTGCAATTCCTATTGATCCACCATCTTCAAACATAAAAGGCAAAACCAATATGATGACAAAATGGAATCATCATATCAGTAAATGGAAAGAACATTATCCCAATACCGAGATTGTTGCGTGGTGGAATTCAAATTTGATTACATTACTGCAGAAACCAACCAATTTGCCCATTATGAAATTTTGGTTTGATAAAATGTTTTTGGATGATGGTTGGTTCACAAATCAAAACAAGTTTGCAATAAAAGATCTAGGGCCGAGATATAGCCCCGAAATAAATGTTAACATTGATTCTTCGGGAATTTTCGACGGGATTGAAGCAAGCAAAAAAGTACTTGAACGGTATGGTAAAAAATTGGATTCGCTTCTGCAAGAGCTTCGTGGGGTATTGAAATATGAACATTTTATTCCCAATGAATTATCGAAAAATTTAAAAATTTTAATAGATGAATTACTGAAGGCATATTCAAACCATGAATCAAATCTAAATGAAAAAATTGATTTCACCTTTGTAATAGATACAACAAAAAAATTATTAGAAATCATATACAAGATATATACTATTTCGGAAGAGAGCATCGACAATAAAAACATAGAAAAATCAAAAAACGATTCTGTTTTCAAAGAGTATAGCGACTTTAGGCGCAAATTAGAAACATGCAGGGATATTTTATACGATTTAGACGAATTTACCAATAGTTATCCTGTTAGACTATACGGTGATCCTTTCCTTGTCTTGACAGGAAATGCCGGCGTCGGGAAATCGCACCAAATGGCGTATTATATTGAAAACAGGAACGCACGCGATTTAAAATCTATACTTTTATTGGGACAAAAATTTACAAACACAAGAGACCCGAAAACGCAGATTTTAGAACAATTAGATTTAGACTGTAAATTTGACGAATTTCTCGAAGCCCTAAACACTAAAGCTGAAATAGAGCAAAATCGCATTATAATATTTATCGATGCCATTAACGAAGGCGCGGGATATAATTTATGGAAAGACAATCTAAACGGATTGATATTTCAAATAAAACAATATAAAAACTTGGGTGTTATTTTAAGTATAAGGAGCACATACACTACTCTTTTTGCCGATATACTAAAGGGATTTTGCAAATATCAGCTCGATGGATTCTATGGAATTGGATACAAGGCAACAAAAGTCTTCTTTTCGTATTACAAAATTAAAACCCCAACTATTCCGCTATTAAATCCCGAATTTTTAAATCCGTTATTTTTAAAGTTGTTTTGCGAAGGACTCAATAAAAACGGTATTGATTCTTTTAATGGAAATGACTACAATATTGACTATGTTTTTAGCTTTTATATCGATGCTATTAACAAAAGAATATTCAAGGAGAATTGCGATTTAAAGATTCTAGAAAAAATAATAAAAGCATTGATTGGCATGCAAATCCAGCATGGTCAAAACGTATATTTTACATGCGATACAATAGCAAATGTATGTAAGAAAATATGCCAAAATTGTGGTATTGACGGAAATCCTTGGCATGAGTTGATTTCAGAAGGACTTTTATTTGAAGATTGTTACGGAGAAACAAAATATGTACGGTTTGCCTATGAACGACTGAACGATTTTCTTTTGGCAAAATATATCGTAACGAGCGAAAGATTACCTGACATAAAATATATTCTTAGGGCTTTTAGGCGCCCGGATGAATATCAGGGGATTTACGATGCTTTAGCCATTTTGTTGCCTTTACATCGAGGGAAGGAAATCTTTGAATATTTGAGGTGCCGACGATTAGAAGAGGTTGTTGCGATTTCTTTCATAGAAAGTTTATCTTGGCGCAAAAAAGATAACTTCAATAGTAAGCATTCGGACTTTGTAAACAAAATAGCGGTAAAGTACAAGAACGTTTTCTTTAATGCGTTGATTGCGTGCGCAGCAAATCCAAATTGCTACTTTAATGCAAATAAAAGTCACGAATATCTAATGAGCTATACCCTACCTGAAAGGGATTCGAGATGGACTATATTCTTGAACAACAATTACGAGTATAGATATGCATGTACATACGACAATTCGATAAGACGTTTATTAGAATGGGCTTTTTATGAAGATGACAAGTCAATAATACCTAACGATATAATAGAGCTGTCATGTACAATGTTGACATGGTTTCTTATAAGCCAAAATAGAAGACTTAGAGACACTGCGACAAAAGCATTGGTTGTATTGCTAAGAGACAGACCTTCAATAACGATCAAAATTCTCAAAAAATTTGAAGATGTAAATGATCCGTATATCAAAGAGCGGTTGTACGCCGTAGCATACGGCGTTTCTCTTAGATCAAAAGATTTATCTTTTCTACATGACCTATCTATTTATATTTACAATACTATCTTCAACAAAAGTGAAGTCTATCCTCATGTTTTACTACGAGATTACGCTAGAGGCATCATTGAATATGCAACAGTCAATAATATTAAATTAGATATAGATAAAGCAAAAATCACTCCTCCATATAAAAGCAATTTTCCGAATATTCCTACGGATGATGAAATAAAAAAGTATTATGTAGATTTCGATACCATCAAGAAACACAATGAATTATGGGCACTTAAAGCAATTACAGGATCAATGACAGTTGAATATCCGAGAAATGGAGGAATGTACGGAGATTTTGGCAGATATATCTTTCAATCTGCAATATCCAATTTTAAAGATAATAATAAAACCCAAGCGGATTTTATTTCAGATATGCATAACATTGCCGTAGAAAGAATCTTTTCTTTGGGGTATGATGTTAAAAAACATGGATTTTTTGATCATTGTGTTGCCAGTCAAGATAGAGATGCTCCAAAAATAGAACGCATTGGAAAAAAGTATCAATGGATTGCATTGTATGAATTACTAGCATATATTTCTGACAAATATAAAATTACTGATAATTTTTGGGGAAACGAAGGAGCCAGCAAACCTTTTTCAGGACCATGGGACGTAATTGAAAGAGGCATAGATCCTTCATACACGGGGAAAATCTGTTTTAATGTCCCGATTCCAGAAATTCAATATAATACTTGGGAAGAAAATATTACGGAATGGGTAAAGAACAAAAAGGATTTCCCTGATCCGAAATCCATCATATCCGGAGGAAACAAAGAATGGATACTACTGAGTGGACATTTACATTGGAATAGGCCAAAAGAAATAGGGGTAAGCCAATATGAGTCTGTATATGCCATGCTGTTTTATCACTTTAATGGATATTTTGTATATAACCGCGATTTCGATAGGATAAAATCTTGGCTTGAATCTAAAAATTTTTATGGAAGGTGGCTTCCAGAACCACACAATGTTAATCAAATATTTATTGGAGAATACCCATGGAGGCTTAATGAGATCAATAAAGACTATAATACAGATAGATGTTCATTCACAGAACGAATTGAGACTGGCGAATATGAAGAGAATGTTATTTTAGATCTCGACGAAATAATGAACATATTCTATGATAATAAGTTAGAGGATAAATCCATAAAAAAGAAATTAAAAAAGCTTAAAACTATTCGTTATCCTAAAACCCGCGAGATAGAAATAGGTAGCGCATTTCATGTAACCATGGCGGATTATTCCAATTCAGATCTCCAAGTCGACTCATTAGACAGTAAATCAGTAAACATTCCCCTACCATGTAAAATGCTATTTGATCATTTTGGATTGCACCTCAAGGAATATGAAAATTTGCTCTATGACAAAAATGATAAGTTGGTATGTTTCTCAAATAAGCATAATTTATATTTTGAAAAGGATAGCCTTATCGCATTCTTGCATGAAAATGACATGAAAATAATATGGACACTCTTGGCAGAAAAATCGATCGATCCGCGAGAATCAGGACCAAACATAAACACTCTCTCCGGCGTTTATTCATTATCATCCGAAAAAGAAATCGTTGGAACTAGTAAATTTTCTTTAACCCCAACTAAAAAAATTAGTAAGGAAAGAGTCCAATAGTATTATATAAAGGATTCCCAGATTCTTAGTTTTTGTATTTAAAATGCCACCCCAAAATTTAAAAAAGACGCGAAATAGCGGCAAAACGCAGGCAATATTTTCGCGTTTTTTTGTATCCGGCCCCCTCGCTTTGCCAATATTTGCGGATTCCAATTTCGACCGAGCGGATAGCCCGCTTTTCTAATTACAAGATTCCAAATCTCCCGTTTTTCGCATTAAGATGCTTCAGCCGTAACAGTCGGCAGGGTAATCGCAATTTTTTTACCTTGTTTAAAAAGAATTTTTATTAGCCTTGGCGGCTTTGGCGTAATCGCGCTCGTACAAAAATTTGTAGATAAACATTAATACCAAACCGAAGAAAATCCATACAGTGGAAAGCATCGCAATTCCGTGCGACAATCCGAATATCGGTTTCATAACTCCGAGAATCCACGGCGCAAACGACCCAAGAATAAACCCTATAAAAAGCATTATGCCCGCAGCCGACCCCCTATATTTTTCGGGAATTACGTCGTAAAGCGTGACGTATATGTTGGAATCGTAAAATCCCCTAAAGAATCCGAATCCCACAAAACCTATAAATACGACGAGCAACTCTTCTCCCAAACCCATCAATACGATAAACGGAGACGCCAGCAAATATCCCAGGCTTTGCAAGAGAACGCGATACTTCGGCTTTCTTGCTGCAAGATTGTCGGAAAGCCGACCTGCCAACAGTATCCCGACAAACGAACCGATGTGCGCGTAGAATACCGAATTAAAACCAGCTTCAACGTTATTCATTGCGAATTTTTCCTGAAGGAAAAGGGTCGACCATGTCAGATATCCCTGCACGACAAATATGACACCGCTAAAGCACAAAGTTAAAAGTACCGCCGACGGCACGCTGAAAAACACCTTGATGGATTCCCATGCCGTCGGGGCATTTCTTGCCTTTTCGGAAGGCGTAACGCCGACGTGGACTTTGTCTTTGAGGCGCCACATAATAATAAACGCCAATATTACGCCCACCGACCCGAAAACATAAAACGCAGGCCTCCAACCGTAATGGTCGCCGATCCAGCCTGCGATAAGCCCGCTGACTATAATTCCAAAGTATTGCGACGTCGTGTAAATGCTCATGGCGGTCGCCCTCGTATCGGAATCGTGGTAGTCGCATATCGTCGCGTAATTTGACGGCGCAAAGCAGCCCTCGCCTACGCCGGTCGCGATGCTTCTGAAAATTATGAACATCAAAAACCCCGCTGCGCCGCCAGAAATCATCGTTGCCGCGCTCCATAAGAAGACGCTGCCGCAGATTATCCATTTCTTGCTGAATCTATCGGCGGCAAATCCGGCCAGCGGGAAGCAAATAGCAAGCACCCAGCAAAAGACGGTCGCAACGAGCCCCGCCTCGGCGGAAGTCATGCTGAGGGAGTCCGATATTTTTTCTAAAAGGGTATTGTAAAGCTGCCTGTCGGCCTGGTTAAACCAGAATGCGAACCAGAGAAGTATCAAAACTTCCCATTTATAGAAAGCGTTTTCCCTTTGTTTCCCGAGTTTCATGTATAATCCTTTTATTCGCGGTATTTTTTTGCAAACGCTTTTAAGGCATTTTCAAAACATTGCAACGGGATTCTCGCGCTACCCGCGCCGATAAGACCTCCTTGGCGGTTAAACATTCCCCCGTGAATTTCGGGGCTAATGCCAGTCTTTACCACTTTGCGGATATCTATACCGCACGGAAGGAAATCAAAATCAAGATTGGGTATGGGATAATTGCGATTTTTAGATATGCAAATACCGTACATCTCCCGAGTGAGAGAGATTGCGTCCCTGAGTTTCATTCCGCGAAGGCTGCAAACTATGGGGCTTGCCGCCGCTGCTATACCGCCCAAGCCCGCGCATTCCACAACGCAACTGTCCCCAAGCCACGGAAGCTGGTCCTTTTCAGAATATTGCGACGACGTATATCTGCCTTTCATCATCATCGCCGGTGCCGTGAACCACTCGTCTCCCATGCCCGTAATTTTAATGCCAAACTCAACTCCGTTGCCGCCGAATGCCACGGCCATTGTCGAATACGGAGTGCCCTTTGCCGACAGCAAAGCCGACTGGCTCGCGCCCTGCCCGAAGCAGTGGAAAAATCGGGGCGTCTTGACTATATAGTCCATAACCTTTCCAAGCAGCGCCTTGTTGATGTCCATTCTGAAAAGGTCGGGCAGTATTTGCGTATTAAAAATGAGGTCCGCCGCCGACTGGCGTGTGTGGTTCTCGTCGCCCATCTGCATGCCTTCCGCAAGAATCGGCTTGATTGGCAAGCCGCCGCGCTTGTGTACGAGCTCGCGCATCACGGGGAAAAGCTCGTCGCGCATATAGCGCAAATTGGCCGCGATTTCTTCGGTGTACAAGCCCCAGCCGCAAAGCCCCCCCTGGAACGGCCCTTCCGCGGGGAAGGTGGCGGCGCGCACGCCCGTCTTTTTATTTTCGATTACAATCATGGCCATCGACGACGTGATAATACCGGTTCCGGCGCCGACAGTATTGTGGTCGAGCGCGCTGCTGATTTTAATTTCACCGCTCTCAAGTTTTGCGACGGCTTCCGCCTCGGTCTTTGCAAGGCCCTCAAAGAGCGCGCCGCTTACCATGCCGCGTTTGTGCAGAAACACCATGTCTTTGTATTCGATTGGCGGCCCGGAATGGAGAATCATATTCGGCTCAAGCCCGTCGACAACTTCGCCGGCCGGCAGAATATCGACCCATACGGGATTGGCGTCTATAATATGGTTTACGGCAATGTCGTTGGCCTGTTCTATTTTTTCTTTTATCGTCATAAAACCAATTATTTATCAAAGGAGTTCGTCGAGCAAATTTTTTATTTCACTGTCGAGCTTGCGCGGCGGGCGCCAATTCACTTGCGCAACTTTTACGCCCTGCTTGCGCAGGGATTCGGCAAAGCCCTGCAAACCGATATTCACAACTTTTAGCCTCCTTACTTTGCAACAACGCTTCTTTTCCATAAAGCTACCTTCTTTCATCCAAGGATTTCATGAACGCGCTGGCCAGCTGCGCGCTTTGGTAATTGCTTGCCGCCAATATCACGCCAGCGTCCTCGAGTTCCCTAGCGCACCTGACGATGTCCTGCGGGTCGTTTTTCGAGCCGCAAATGGAAGCAACCACACTCAATTTTCCTTTCCTGTCGGAGATGGCCTTGGCGCAAGCCTTTGCAAACGGCAATATCGGGTTCTCGTGAACCCCGGGCGCCGTTATAAAATCTAAAAGGATCACTGCAACTTCGGGGTCGCTCGCCTCCTGTCTAAAGCGCTTTAGCCTCAGCTCCGGGTCAAACACCGGATGCGGAGCGTCCAAGGTAAATTCTTCGGCCCCCATATCCACAATTGAGTGGGCTTCGCTTTTCCATGAATCGGCAAGCCTTGCGGCGTAGCGCGTTTTCAGGTTGCATCGCAAATCCGCTCCGGGATTGTTTTTATTCAGGAAAATCAAGGTTTCCTCTGCGAAAGTTCCGCCGCAATAGACGCCGCGTATGTATTTTTGGGAAGCGTCAAACTTTTGCATTTCGCGCCCGACAAGCGAATCTATCTTAGATTTGCCAAACGCAAAACCACCGCAATCGATTCCGCACAGCGCAAGCGCCTTCAGCGCCGCTTCTTCAAGGCTGAACGATGCCACCGTCTTGCGGTTTGCAAAGAGCTCCTCGTCCGCGCCAAGAAAGATTGCGACAGCCGGTTTTGAGAGTTTGTCGGCTTCGTCCAATACCTTTTTCATGACACCACGGTCTGCGAGTTTTGAAACCAAAACTATGACTTTCGTAGCGCCGTCGGCATCAAGCCTGTTCATTCCTTTTATCATCGTCAAGCCGCCTATTTGCGGGTAAAGATCGCGGCCGCCGGTTCCGATTAGCGCCGAAATTCCCGAACCGGCTTTTTCCACAATGCATGCAACTTCCTGCGCCCCGCTTCCGGACGCGCCGACAATTCCGACTGGACCTCCGCCTACAAGGCTCATTGTGGCAAGCGATACCCCGTCCAGCATGCCGACCCCGCAGTCCGGCCCCATGACGAGAACGCCGCGCTCCTCACCGAGCCTTTTCAATTCAAGCTCGTCCTCGATGGAAACATTGTCGCTAAAAATAAAAACGTCCATGCCTTTGCCGATGGCCTTCTTCGCCTCTTCTGCAACGTATTCGCCCGGGAGGGAAATCTGGCAGAGGTTCCAACCGTCGGCGGCATCGACATCGTCTATGGAGTTAAAAGTTTCGCCGTCTTCGCCGCGTTTGCGGTCGAGCCGGTCGATGGCGTCCTGCTCGGCCGATTTGAGGGCGGCTTCGTCGCGGGCGGCTATCGCCACAACCAGATCGTTCGGCGAAGCTTCAGGCGGCACGTTAAACCCCAGCCCCCTTATGACCTCAAGATTGGCAGGCGTAGCCATCTGCACCTCCGCAAACAGCACGCCGTCATTTTTTTTTACGGCGTCCGCAATCCCCATTAAAGTGACTGAGTCTGCGTAGCGGTTCTCGTATATCCTTACGGTCTGTATTGACATCTTCCTGCTTTTTTTAAAGTTTTGGCTTGATTTAAATTATCTATGATTTAATTCGTTGTTTAGTTAGATTTTATTTAGCAATTGTCAAGCGAATTTAAAATATGGAAACATTCAAAGAAGTCGCCACCGGCATAAAGCTTTTGAAAACGCCATTCTGCGGGGAATGGAGCGGCGTTGTCTTATTAAAGGGCAATAAGAATATTTTAATAGACAGCGGGGCAAGCGGGGAAGTAGTGGACAGCGTAATAGTTCCGGCGCTCGAACGGGAGGGGCTGGCCCCGGGCGACATATCATTGCTTCTATGCACCCACACGCACGGCGACCACATCGGCGGGCACTTCAGATTCAGGGAAATCTCGGCGGCAAAAATCGGGGCGTTTGAGGGCTCTCTCGACAAACTCCGCTCCCCGCTTAAATACAACATTAAAATCCGCCAGGCATTTCCCGAGTACAGTCCCCCCCCGTCGGACGGCTTAAAAGGGGTTGAACCGGACTTTCTTGTTGGCGACGGCGAAATTATCGCAAACCGCCTAAAGCTTGTCCACACAGCGGGGCACGACGACGACTGCGTCTGTTGGCTCGATATTCAGACAGGAACGTTAATAACCGGAGACTCACTGCAGGCAAACGGGACAACTTTGCAGGGAATAGGCTTTTATCAAGACCTGCAGGCATATCGCAATTCGATTAAAAAACTTTTGGAATTGGGCCCCGAAAATCTGGTGCCGGGGCACCGTTATCTTCCGCTTGACGAGGTCGCATTCGGAGCCGGAAATGTCAAAAATTATTTGGAAAGTTGTCTTTACTTGACCGACACTTACACCATAATGCTGAAAGAATTTTT
>CALXOC010000045.1 GCA_944389915.1 uncultured Opitutales bacterium
AAGAAGGTCGAGGTAAAAGTAGTAAGGGCGACAACTTTGGGGCGCATATTTGGAGATATGCCTGTATTAAAGAATGGCAGCAGGCATGTGTTGTATACAATAAAAAGATTCTCGCCCGATAATAAGAAGGCGCCCGAGGCCTACTGCGAAATAGAGTTTTTAAAATAAAAAGTTCTGCTAAATAAAAGGCATAAACGCGGACATTGCATTTTTGCATATCCGCGTTTTTTATTTGTAATAGTCAAAAAATTCTTTTTATATGCGCAAATGAAATATTCGTCTTTTATGAGAATTGCACCGCTGTTTGTTTTTCTATGCGCGTCTTGTTTTGAATATGCGTTTGCGAAATCTTTTATAGATGCTTCGGTGATAAAAAAATATGTTGATATTTTTAACGCCGACGACGATGAGCTTTACATTCAACATATACCGAACGCTTCAGCGGCTGAGTTTCTGTCTAATAACATAGCATTGTTTGAATGCCCCGACAAGGAAATCGAAGCCGTATACTACTTTAGGTGGTGGACTTTCCGCAAACATATAAAGCGCGCCGAAGACGGGACTTTTGTTATAACAGAATTCTTGCCGCCCGTTTCATGGGGCGGGAAGCATAATGCGATATCGTGCGCGGCGGCCTTTCATTTCAGGGAGGGAAGATGGCTGCGCGATACCTCGTTTCTGGAGAGCTATGCCCGATATTGGTTCGATTGTGGAAATAATATTCGCCGCTACAGTTTTTGGCCGGCGCGCGCAATATTGGATTTTTGCACGGTAAGCGGAAATAAAGAGCTCTTGCGCGAGTTGTATCCGAAAATGAAGGACAATTTTGCCGAATGGGAGCGCAGGAATAGGGCTTCGGAGGAATTGCCCTTTTGGCAAATCGACAGTAGGGACGGCATGGAGAAGTCAATATCGGGCAAATTGGGCGAAGTAATACGCAAAAAGTCCGGGTGGATTGATACCCGCGCATGGAGGCCCACAATAAATTCGTACATGTACGGAGAGTGTTCCGCCATTGCAGAGATTGCCAAGATGTTGGGAAATGAAAAAGATGCCCGCAAATATGCGAATAAGGCTTTGGAACTAAAGAAGATTGTAAACGAAATGTTGTGGGATAACTCCGCGCGCTTTTACAAGCCTATTCCCGTGAATGCCGCAGGAACAAAGCCCTTCTTAAAAGGCTCGGTTTTCCCAGATGTTCGGGAACTCCACGGATACACCCCATGGCTGTTTAATATTCCTTCGCCCGACCGCTCCGACGCATGGGCCCAGATTTCCGACGCTTCGGGATTTAAAGCGCCTTTCGGCCTGACAACAGCGGAACAGAGGCATAGGGAATTTGCCGTGAGCTACAGTGGGCATGAATGTTTGTGGGACGGCCCAGTATGGCCCTATGCTACGTCAATTACTCTTCTTGGCCTTGCTAATTTGCTAAACGACTATCCGCCGTCTGATTATGCCGACAAGTCTGTTTACTTTGAAGCGCTGCAAAGTTACGCCATGAGCCACCATAGAATACGTGAAGACGGGAAAAGGGTATTTTGGATAGATGAAAACATAAATCCCTATAACGGAGACTGGATTTCGCGGACACGTTTAAAGACGTGGAGCAACGGGACATGGAGCGAATCCATGGGAGGGCGCGAAAGGGGCAAAGATTACAACCATTCGGAATTTTGCGACATCATAATAACAGGACTTGTTGGCTTTCGCCCGGAAGGCGAGAATTCCTTTTATCTGAATCCGCTAATACCGGATTATTGGGATTATTTTTGTCTGCAAAATCTCAGATATAGAGGGCGCGACATAGATGTTGTTTACGACAAGCGGGGCGATAGATACGGCTTGGGCGCCGGGCTTTTTGTATTGTCGGGCGGGCGCATAGTTGCGAAGTCCGATAAAATTGCAAAGCTGCATGTAGAACTTGACAGATAGCTTGGTTTTGTGCATTTGCAAATGTGTGCCAAATCTGTGGTATTTGCAAATTTCTCGGATTTAAATATTATGAAAAAATATATATTTAGTTTGTTCTTGTCGGCGTCGGCGGTATTTTCTGCGATGGCTACCATAAAGCCTTTTGATTTGCGGGTGGGAGAGTTTTTTGCAAACCCTCTGGGCTATTCCGTGGAGGATCTGTCGTTCTCTTGGAAGCTGCCGGATGTGCAAGGCATGGGGCAGACAGCCTACAGAATACAGGTATCTTCCGATTTTTCAAATCCGTCGGCTATTCTTTGGGATTCGGGCAAGGTGGAATCCTCTGATTCGGTTAAAGTTAAAGTTCCGCTTGAAGTTAAGCCGCGCGGAAAATATTTTTGGAGGCTAAAGTTTTGGGACGCTGAGGGGGCGGAATCCGAATGGTCGGATATAGCGTTTTTCGAAGCGGGGCTTCTTTCAAATTCCGATTGGAATGGGGCTATGTGGCTGTCGTCTCCGCGCAAGCCCATTGTCCAAAGGCGCGACGTCTCTTTTCAGGGAAGGGATTATACGGTGGATTTGATGCGCCTAAAACCGGCCTATTTGCGCAGAAATTTTGAGCTGCCGGAAGATGTGAAAAAAGCCCGTTTGTATGTGGCAAGCAGGGGAATCTTTCAGGCGCATGTAAACGGGAAGAGAGTCGGAGACGACGTCTGGGGAACAGGCTGGACGGATTATGAAAAGCGCGTTCAAGTAAATACCTACGACATATCCAAACTTTTAAGCGAAGGCGCAAACGCAATAGGATTTCAGCTTGCCGACGGCTGGAGATGCGGAATGCAGGCGTGGTATTACGCCTTGAAGGGAAATAAAAAAGCTCCTCCCAATTACAAGCCCGACATAATAGCGGTGCTTGAAATAGAATTGGAAAACGGCGAAACCGTGCGCATTCCCACTGACGGCAAGTGGAGATTTTCCGAAGGCTGCCTGATTGAAGCCGATATATATGACGGCGAGACTTACGATGCCCGCGCTCTTCCCGCGAATTGGTCGGATAGGGATTTTGACATATCGTCATGGGAGGCTCCGGCCTGCGAAGCTCTTGGGGCTCTCCCGCTGCTCGAAGCCCGGCGCAACGAACCGATACGGCAGACGGCCGCTCTCGTGCCCGTATCTAAGAGAAAAATAGGAAGCGGCTCGTGGATATTTGATTTCTCTCAAAATTTGGCGGGTTCCATAGAATTGAATATGCCCTCCATGCCTTCAGGCACAACTCTTAAAATACGCTATGCCGAAATGTTAAATTCCGACGGCACGCTTTATACCGAAAACTACAGAGCAGCAAAGAGCACCGACTATTACATATCGGACGGCAAACCTGCCAAGTGGACTCCTTATTTTACATATCACGGCTTCAGATATGTGGAGTTGTCGGGTTTGCCGGAGTCTTTCGAGCCCGGAGAGGACTTTATACGGGCTCTCCAATGGAATAGCGACGGCGAGCCTGCGGGGTCGTTTTTCTGTTCCGCGGAAAAAATAAACAAGCTTCAGCACAATATACAATGGGGGCAGCGCGGAAACTTTTTTGATACGCCCACAGATTGTCCGCAGCGCGACGAGCGCATGGGGTTTCTTGGAGACGCCCAAGTATTTATGCCAACAGCTCTTTTTAATATGGGCTTAAACGGCTTTTTCTCAAAATGGAATGTAGATATAAGCGATGCCCAGACCCCTGCTGGAATTTATCCGCATTTTGCTCCGAATCTTCCCGGATATGCCGTCTTGTGTTCCGGTTGGAGCGACTGCGGCGTGATATGTCCATGGGAGGTTTATGTTGAATATGCTGACTTGAAAATTCTTCGCCGGCATTATCCCAATATGAAAAAATGGATAGAAGCCCAAAGAAAGGCAGCCAAGAATTTCATCATGCCGAACTCCGGAATAGGCGACTGGCTTCAGCCCAATCCTAAGGACAAAACCAAGAAGCACGGCGAAACAATACGCCCGGATACTTCCAACGATTTGATATCAACCGCGTATTTCGCGCGAACAACATCTCTCATGGCCCGCATAGCCAAGGTTCTCGGCAAAGATTCCGACGCCGCCGAATATGAAAAGCTTGCCGGCAATATAAAAACGGCCTTTGTAAAACGCTTTATAAAACCCGACGGAGAGGTTTTTGGAGATTCGCAAAGCGCATATTTATTTCCGCTTGCATGGGACTTTATTGCAGATAAATCGCTTGAAAAGAAATGCTTTGAACGGCTCTTAAAATGTCTGGAGCGCGATAATTTCCATCTGAATACGGGATTTTTGGGGACGCCTTTGCTGAATCCCGTCCTTACAAAATTCGGCCGCAGCGACATTGCTTACAGGCTGCTGTTCAATGAGACCTATCCGTCGTGGATATACTCTATAAATCAGGGCGCAACAACCATGTGGGAGCGTTGGAACAGCTATTCGCACGATGCCGGATTCGGCAATGCCGCCATGAATTCCTTTAACCACTATGCTTACGGCTCAATTGGCCAATGGCTCTATTCGAGCGTTGGAGGCATTTCTTCCGATATTGATGCGCCGGGGTGGAAAAATGTGATATTTAAGGCTGTTCCAAATTCAAAATTGAGCTTTGCGCAGGCGAGCCACAAGACGCCCTACGGCATTGCTTCGTCGGAATGGAAAATTGACGGCCCGAAGATGTTCTGGAAAATAAAAATTCCGCCAAACGCAACGGGCACGGTTATATTTCCGGCAAAAAGCCCCGACAAGGTGCTTTTTAACGGCGAGCGCCCAAATTCGCTCAGGCTTGACAAGGTGCCGAGCGGAGAACACACGGCGGAAATAACCTTGTAAAATTCCATAAAATTTTATTTGAGCGCATTTTTACGCAATGCAAAAGTTCCGCGCTAAAGGGGCAACGCAAGAGTTTTTTCTTGCGGAAAGGGCGCGGGAATATTTTGCGGTAAAAGCGCTCGCGTCGGCATTATTTTGCATAAAAAATGCCGTGGCATCGGCGGCGCGGCTTCAAGCTGAGGCTTTTCAATAATGTTGGCGTCAATCTCGAGCCATAAGCTTTTATTCTGTTTGACAAGCTTTGCCTTGCTTGGATAAATTCTTCCGAACGTTTTTTCTATTCGCA
Source organism: uncultured Opitutales bacterium (assembly GCA_944389915.1). Taxonomy (GTDB): domain Bacteria; phylum Verrucomicrobiota; class Verrucomicrobiia; order Opitutales; family Intestinicryptomonadaceae; genus Merdousia. Next base: position 5,054 of record CALXOC010000045.1, read on the forward strand.
ATTTTATGATGGGGCATTTACTATAAATCAATATATGGTTATGAAAGAATCTATAGTTACAGCTTTTATAATTTCGCTTGTTGCGATGCAGTCCGTGTTTGGAAACGGATCCGGCGATGCTGCAAATAGCGCCGCGCCTTCCGCCACTTCAAAGGAAATGTGGGAGGATGTTTCGGTATTTAGAGTAAACAAGGAGCCGCCTTCGGCATTTATGCTGACTTATCCTAAACTCGAGGACGCCGCGCGCGCGTTTTCGGTGTCGGACATTGAGAATATCCACAGTTCGGATTCGTATAGGCTTCTCAATGGAGACTGGAAATTCTTCTGGGCAGACGACCATACGAAAGACGTGAAGCCAGAGTTTTTCTCGAAAGATTTTGATGACAGCTCTTGGAATACGATACCTGTTCCATGCTCTTGGCAGAATGCCGGTTATGACACCATATTCTACAACAACATAACAATGGAGTTTATGTACGGCAAAGACGGCGTCATGAAGCCAGAGTTCGCCGAGGGGAAATCTAAATTCAAGCGGACCGATTACGCCCCGATAGTGTGGAATCCCTATATTCCCGAGGGGCATCGGCAGGCCGGCATATACAGGAGAAATTTTGTCGTTCCCGCAGATTGGAGCGGCAAGGAAGTCTTTATAAAGTTTTGCGGCGTCCGAACGGGATTCCGCCTCTTTGTAAACGGTGAATTTGTGGGATACAGCGAGGACAGTTTTACACCGGCGGAGTTCGATATAACAAAATATATCAGGCGCGGCGAAGAAAACAGCGTGGCAGTTGAAGTTTACAAGTTTAGCTCAGGCGGCGCCTATTGCGAGATGCAGGATATGCCCCACATGATGGGCATCATAAGGGACGTGGTTTTGGTGGCGCGCCCGAAAGTGTATGTGCAAGACTATTTTGCTCCTGTGAGTTTTAGCGGCGACATGAAGGAGGCCAAGATAGATTTTAGCGTGCAGCTCAGAAACTTGGGGGAGGCGGAGTCTAAGGGCTGCCGTCTTTCAGCATGGCTGTTTAATCCCGACGGCAGCGTATTTTCGGGAGAGCCGCTCTTTGAGTGCAAAGTGGGCGACATTGCCTCTGGGGCCTCTCTTGCCATAAAGAAGGAAGTCGAGGTGGAGGGCTTCAAGTTGTGGAGCCCCGACAAGCCAAATTTATATACGCTGTGCTTTAAGCTTGAGGACAAGAACGGCAAAGTGCTTGAGGCGGTGAGGGCCGATTTCGCCTTCCGCAAATTTAAAATAGTGGGCAGGCATTTGGAGCTCAACGACAAGCCGATGCTCATAAAGGGGGTAAACCGCCACGACTGGTCTCCCGACAAGGGAAAGGCTTTGGACTTTCATTGGATGCTAAAGGACGTTGAACTCATGAAGCTTGCAAACATAAATTTTGTAAGGACGTCCCACTATCCGAACGACGACCGTTTTTACATGTTGTGCAACCGCGTGGGCTTGGCTGTTCTCGACGAAAACAACCATGAAATGCACGCGTTCATACGCAATCCTGCCTTGCATTTGCCTCTGCATATTCCTCCGGCAGTCGACAGGGCGAAAAATATGGTTATGCGCGACAGAAACGTTCCGTGCGTGTTGATATTTTCCGTGGGAAATGAATCGGCTTTATTTTACACCAACGGGCATAAGGCAGTGGAAAAAGTTGTGCGCACTTTCGCACCGCAGCATTACTTTATGTCCCATGCCGAAACCTACGACATCGTTAACGGCAGGACAAACGGCACGTCGGATTTCGTTACGCCCATGTATAGGGATATTACCCAGATGAACCGCTATCTTGAAATGGAAAACGAGACAAAGCCGTTCTTCTTTCCGGAGTATACGCACGGCATGGGAAATTCCATTGGAAATTTATACGGCATATGGAAGATGCTTCGCTCCAATGAGGCGCTCAACGGCGGCTTTATATGGGACTGGGTTGACCAGAGCGTATATCTGCCGCGCGAGGACGGAAAGCCCGGAATGTATCTCTCCGACGGCCGGGACTGGAAAACTGTTCCTTCCGCGGGAAATTTTTGCGCCAACGGCATAATATTTGCCGACAGAACTTATTCTGCCAAATATTTTGAAGTGCAAAAGGTTTATTGCGACATTCAGATGGAGCAGATAGCCGATAGCCCCTTTGAAATAAACATAAGAAACGAGTTTATAGACACAGATTTGTCGGAATTTACTCCGCGCGTAAAGGTGGAGCGCGACGGCCGTGTCATAACCGATGCCACTTTCCCGGACCTGCAGTTGGCTCCGGGAAAATCTCGCGCGGTTAAAATAGTGCTTCCCCCTTTCGACGCTTCGCTTCCAGGCGAATATTTTTATACGGTGGAATTCCTTCGCAAGAGTGCGGCGCCGTTTTCCAAGCGCGCGTCCATTGCGGCGTCGGCTCAATTTTTCATTAAAAAAGTCGCTGCCGAAAAAATTCCCGCAAAAGGCGGGCGCGTAGAGTTCTCTCAAGACGCCAATACTGTAAAAGTGTTTGCCTCGGAAGCGGAACTCGTATTCGACAAAGCCGGCGCCGAGCTCATATCATATTCTTTAAAGGGCCAAAAGGTGATAAACTCTCCTGTTGTGTTCGATATAGACAGCGCATGGATAGACAACCATAAATTCATGGCGGCCTATATGAGAAACAAGGGCTTGGACTCCCTAAAATGCGTGGATAGTTCCCTTGAGGTCGATAAAACTCCCGCGGGCAACGTTCAGGTTATATGCAAAAAGATGTTGGCGGCCCCGAACGGGCAAGGATTCGCCACAAAATTTGTATATACCATAACGCCTTCGGGCGCCTTCAACGTATCGGCGCAGGCTGTTAAACTTAACAAGACTGAAAAACGCGCCTATTTGCCGCGTGTGGGGCTCCGCATGTCTGTGGCAAAAGACTTTGACAACGTGGAGTTCTTCGGGAAAGGCCCCTTTGCAAACTATATAGACCGCGGCAGCTCGGCCTTTGTGGGAGTTTACAAGTCTAAAGTTTTGGATTGGTTTGAGCCCTTTACCAAAACACAGGATACAGGCAACCGCGAGCAGGTGCGTTGGCTGGCTCTAACAGACGCCAAAGGGCGGGGCATACTCATATCGGCTTCGGAGCGCCCGCTGCCCATGGCCCTCCTGCCGTGGACGCAGGCTCAAATAAGGGCCGCGAAGCACCCGTATTTGCTGCCCGAATCTTCGGCGTCGGATTTGCGCATATCAAGTGTTGTATGCGGCTTGGGAAACGCCTCGTGCGGGCTGAAGCCGAGGGACCAGTTCTGCAATTTCTTTAAAGGTTCAACCGAGTGGAGTTTTGATGTAATACCAATATCGGCGGGGGCGGACTTTGGGGCGTTGCACAATACTGTGTCTTTGGAGGCTTTCAAACATGAGCACTTTGATAAGAATTTGTCGAAACCCGAATACATAAAAAAATCCGGAGGTATAGCCCCGAAGAAAGCCAAGCCTGAAAAGAAAGTTGAAAAGCTTGAAATGGACTACTAACCGTTTTTAACAGAAAGCCTCCCGTTATTGCCGACGGGAGACTTTCTTGCCGTTGTTTATTGAGATGAAATTTTAGAGCCATTTTTGGGGCGCCATGGCATTCCCCTTCAATTATTGCTATTGTGTGTCGCGTTGAATTCCGGTCTTTTTTGCGTTTGAGGTCTTTACGCACGCCTTGGCATTTATGCACGCTTTTGCCGGGCAATCCGCGGGTACATTGCATGCGGGGGATTGAGCCGGGCATGTGCCGTTTGCAACGGGGCACTTATCGGCAACGGGACAGTTCCCATTTGCGGCAGGGCACTTTTCTTTAGATGCCGGACAGTCTTTGGCAATCGGGCATTTGTTGTTTGCAACAGGACAGCTGTTAGCTGCAGGGCAAGTGTTTGCATTGTCGCATTTTGTGGCGGTATCTGCGTATGATGCTGCCGCTAAAATAAGGCCGGCGGCACATATTGCGGAAATTATCTTTTTCATAAATGCGTCCTTTCTTTTTCTTGTATTATTTCTACGAGGTTATCATACAATGAAACACCCCGTACTTATTTGTAAATAATTCGGATAAAATGTTTCAAAATTTAGTTTTAAGCGGGATTTATATTCCCATGTGGCGCTTGTAGGCGGCAAGAGTATTTTTCATAAGCATTGCAACCGTCATAGGGCCGACGCCGCCGGGTACGGGCGTTATCTTCGAGCATTTGGGCGCAACATTTTCAAAGTCCACATCTCCAACCAGTTTGTATCCCGATTTTGTGGAAGATGAAGGGACTCTGTTTATGCCTACGTCTATTACGCATGCCCCCTCTTTCACCATATCGGCGCTGATAGTTTGCGGCCTGCCGACTGCTGCTATAAGTATGTCGGCCTGTGCGCAGATTTCGGCGAGTTTTTCGCTCTTTGAGTGGCACACCGTTACTGTTGCGTCCATGCCCTTTTTCATGAGCAGCAAAGCCATGGGCTTCCCCACGATAAGGCTGCGCCCTACAACAACCGCCCTCCTGCCCGAAGTATTGACGCCCGAGCGCCTTATCAATTCAACTATGCCTGCCGGAGTGCACGCCACAAATGCGCGCGGATCTTCCTGGCAGAGGAGGCCGAGGTTCGCGTTGCTAAATCCGTCCACATCTTTGTCCGCCCTGACTCTGTTAAAGGTATCGCGTTCCGAAAGCTGCTTTGGAAGCGGGGCTTGAACCAGTATGGCGTCAACGCCGCCGTCGGCGTTAAGCGAATCTATCAGAGCGTTTAACTCGTTTTGCTGCGTGTTTTCAGGGAGGACGTGCAGCCTGCTTTCAATGCCGATTTCTGCGGCGACGCGCTCTTTTTTTCTCACGTATGATACCGACGCCGGATCCTCTCCGACTCTTATGAATGCCACGCACGGCCTTCGCGCCGCGCTGATGCCGGCCAATTCCTCTTTGAGCTCCCGATGGACGCTTGAAGCCACCGCGTTTCCGTCTATTATTTCCGCCATAAAAAATATATAAGTTAACGCGCGAACCTAAGCGATTCCGCGCATACGACATTTTCGCCGTCGCGTTTAACCATTGCGCCCCTTACCACGACTAACTTGCCCATGAAGGGCTCCATTCTGTTGACAACCAATCTTGTGGTGTCCAAATAGGCGACAAAGCCGCCGTTGATATCGTACAGGGCGTATTTGTAGGGCGCCGTCATATGTATTGGAGAGTATGTGGGCCCCGTGTATTCCATTATGCATGTCAGTTCTCTCGGAACCGAGGGATAGTCCGTAGTGGAAGTGCCGCACGACGACAACGCGAATGTGAGAGGCAAAAACGCCGCCAAAGCGCACAGGAATTTAATGATTCTCATACCAGAAGGATTAGTGTTTGCGCCGTTTTTTGCAAGATGTTTTTCAGGCGCTTGGAAAGGCGCTGCTTTTATTTCTTGCCTAAGCTTTTTACGGGCCTATCTTAGCGCTATATGAAAAATGTCCTGATTCTTGGAGTCAACGGATTTATAGGGTCGTCTCTGGCTTGGAAAATCCTTAAAAAGACGGATTGGAATGTGGTTGGGGTGGATCTCTCCGACGGCAAAATCCCGCACTGCCTAAAGTCCGAAAGATTTGTATTCCACCGCAAAAACGTCGTTGACGACGCCGACTTTATAGACGCCGAAATACGCAAGTGCGATGTAGTCGTGCCGCTCGTGGCGATTGCGACCCCGTCGCTCTATGTAAAGGATCCGCTGCGGGTGTTCAACTTGGATTTTGAGTCGAATCTATTGATAGTTAAAAAATGCGTTGAATACAAAAAGCGCATAGTATTTCCGTCGACCTCCGAAGTTTACGGAATGTGCCCTGACAAGGATTTTGACGAGTACGAATCCAATCTGGTCTTGGGGCCTGTTGCAAAGGAGCGCTGGATATACTCCTGCATAAAGCAGATGCTCGACCGCGTCATATGGGCTTACGGCAAGCACGAAGGCCTGAGCTTTACCTTGTTTAGGCCCTTTAATTTCATAGGGCCTAAGCTTGACGACATAAAGGCTCCGAAAGAGGGGTCCTCGCGGGTGTTGACACAATTTGCACACAACATAATAAACGGCAAACCTATAAAGCTTGTGGACGGCGGGTTGCAGAAGCGCGCATTTACCTTTATAGACGACGGCGTGGAATGCCTGCTCAAGATTCTCGAGAACAAGAACGGCTGCGCCGAGGGGAGAATATTTAATATAGGAAATCCCTACGAGGAATACTCTATAAAGGCTCTCGCAGACATCCTGATAGAGTCGTTTATGGAGTATCCTGAATACGCGGAACGCGCGCGGAGCGTAAAAATAGAAAATGTTTCTTCTAAAGACTATTACGGAGAAGGCTACCAGGACGTATCGCGCAGAATGCCTTCGGTAAAGCGCGCGGAAGATGAATTGGGCTGGAAACCCTCCACAAATCTACGCAGGGCAATAAAACTTACTCTCGATTACCACCTCCTCGGCAAGGATTACGAGCTTGAAACCGGCGGCGCCCAACAATGAAACTTGCCATAAAGATAGATGTTGACACTTATCGCGGCACGCTTGTCGGCGTTCCGAAGCTGGTGGAAATTCTAAAGAGGCGCGGGATTCCTGCCACCTTTTTATTCTCCTTCGGCCCCGACAACACGGGGAAATCCCTATGCCGGATATTTAAGAAGGGCTTTTTGAAGAAGTGCCTGCGCTCAAACGTGGCTGGCAATTACGGATTAAAAACACTACTGTACGGGACATTGCTGCCGGCGCCCGTAATTTACAAAAAATGCGCGCCGCAGATAAAGGCGGCGGGAGAATCCGGCTTTGAATGCGGAATTCACAGCTGGGACCATTTTAAATGGCAAAACAGGCTGTCAAACATGCGGCCCACGGAAATAGAGGCTGAGTTTACAAAAGCGTCCGTGGAGTTCGAAAAGATTTTCGGGCGAAAGCCGGAAAGTTGCGGAGCTCCGGGTTGGCAGGTTAGCCCGGATTCTCTTGATGTCCAAGACGCTGCCGGCTTGACTTACGCTTCCGATGTTCGCGGAACTTCGCCATTTTTTCCATCTATGGGAGGCAGGAATTTTAAAACGCTTCAGATTCCGTCGACTTTGCCGACTCTCGACGAGATGCTGGGCTTGTTCAAACTTGAGGATGTTGCCTCATTGCATTTTAAGGCCATGGAGGATAGGCAATATTCCGTTATGACCATACATGCGGAGCTTGAGGGCATGGCCTATGCGGAGTGGTTTGAATCATTTATTGTGGACGCAAAGCTTCGGGGAGTTGAATTTTATTCGCTCAAAGATCGCGCCAGAGAGCTTTTAAACTCCCGTGACAGCATACCGCGCTTCGAGGTAAAAATGCTTCCTTTCCCGGGTAGAAGCGGTCTTTTGGCGCAGCAAAGCGGAGGGGAACTATGATGCGCTGCATATTTATATCCATGCTTTTTTGTTGCGTTGCCGCATACGCCCAACAATTGGGAGATTTGATTGCGGATTCCCCCAAAAGAGATTCAAAGGAGGCCGCCTCAAAGGTTTCGGGCGGAGCGGAGGAGATTAAGGCGAAGGCCGAAAGGGGAGATCCGGCGGCAATGCTTGCGCTCGGCACATATTACGCCTCCGGTAAAAACGGATTTGAGCGCAATCCGGCAAGGGCGCTTGAATTGGTGAGGGCGTCGGCACAAAAGGGTTTTGCGCCGGCGCAGGTTTATTTGGGCTATATATACGGCGAGGGGAAGATTGTTGCCCGCGATTTTAAAGAGGCCGCGAAGTGGAGGGAAGAAGGGGCCTCAAATGGGGGCGCCAACGACAAATGGTCGCTTGGAAACGCTTATTTATACGGCTACCTGCTTCCAAAAGACCAAATGAAGGCTCTTTATTGGATAACGCAGGCCGCGCAGCAAAACCACATAGAGGCAATGCTAAAGCTTGTGGAGATATACAAGAATTTGAACAACCAGGAGCAGCTGAACTATTGGAATAAGAAACTTGCCCTGATTGAAATAGACGCGGCCGAAAGCGGCAATGTGCTTGCAATGCTGAGCGTTGCCAAGAAATTTATGCGCGGAAAAGACGGCTTTCCGCGAAGCGGCGCGCAGGGGGTGTTTTGGTATAAGAGGGCGGCCGATTCTGGAAACCGAGAAGCGTTGGAGTATGTTGCGAAGATGTACGCTTCGGGAAGATTTCTTGAAAAAAATCCGGAAAAGGCCAGAGAGCTATTTGAAAAGGTCGCAGAGATGGATCCGGGCTTTGGAAACGACATAGCTCTTTTCTATGCCGACGGACGCGAGATTCCCCCGGATCCCGAAAGGGCCCGCTATTGGTTTGAGAAATCCATAAAAACCGGCAACGATACAAATAAATTGCAGTTGGCTTTCAGGTATTGGACGGCAAGGGGCGTTCCTGCCGACATCCAGAGGGCAAAGGAATTGTGCGCTGAGGTTGCAAAATCGGCTTCGGGAAACAGATTTTCGGGGGAGGCGAAAGCCGCAAAGGCGATGCTGTCGGACATAGAAAATAAAGTTAATCCTCCTGAAAATATGGCGGAATATTTTAGGAAGTAATTTTGCCAAGCCGCGTAGCTTTAAGGGCCGGGAAACTGGCTTTTTGTTGACGGAGTGCCGGTTGTTGGTATTATTGCTTGGAAATAATGTATATAAAAAGAGAGGAATATATGAGGATATTGAGAAGTCTTATATTGTTTGCGGGTGCTTTGTTATTTTCGGGGGTGCTTGGCGCAGTTGAAATTCCAAAACCGCCAACGCCGAATCCGGGTTTAAAATATTGGTATCCCCTGCCGAAGGAGGCTAATCCCGTTGAAAAAAATTTCGACGTGGTTGTGTACGGAGGCACGCCGGGCGGAGTTGCAGCGGCGATACAGGCCAAACGCATGGGTAAAACCGCAGCGCTTTACGTCTTTAGAAGGCATGTTGGCGGAATGACATCGGGG
>CALXOC010000046.1 GCA_944389915.1 uncultured Opitutales bacterium
CAAAGACGAGCCTACGGATACAGAAACTTTAAAAATTACCGCTTGAGAGTACTTGTAGAATGCGGGGTGAATCTATGAAAGGCAAATCTAAAAAATCAACCTATTCCACAACCTTTGGTGTTGACCCGATTTTTATGCATAGCATGTCGATTGCGGAAAAAGAATGTGTCCTTTAGTGCTTAGCGTAAAGCCCTTGCAAGGAACAAGAAAGCCCGCAATCCTTTTTAATAGGGATTGCGGGCTTTTTAAAGTGGTGCCAAGGGTCAGATTTGAACTGACGACCAAAGGCTTATGAGGGATTTGAACACCGCTAAAATAAAGGAGGTTAAAAAATCGTCGCCACTTTATCGCCACTTTTTGCTTGCGTAATAGGGAATAATACGCAACATTAAGGTAGTATGAAAAAGCAGGTTGAGGCAAAGCCAATTTCAAAAGGCAAATATAAATTTGTCGTAAGCTTTAGAGATGAAATCTCAAAGAAACGAGTCCGTCGGTATTTTGAATACAAGAAAGACGCCGAGAATTTTGCGGATTCAATGAATACAAAAATAGCCCGATTGGGGTTTGAGGCGAAGAATATATCCTATGATGACAATTTAGCCTTGATTGAGGCAAAGAAAATTTCAAGGCAATACGGCAAGACCTTTTTGGAGATTGTCCGCATGTATGACGAGCAAATGAAAATCTTGTCGCCTTTTGATTGCGATATAGAAAAAGCCGTCGCCCATTATGTGAAGTGGAATGATGTACGGAAGCAATCGACAACACTTGAAAGAGCCGTAGGACTCTATTTAGACGCCTTAGAAGCCGAAAGGAAGAGCCAAACATACATTAACACCCAAAAACACCGTTTAGAGCGTTTTACCGCCGATTTTAGCCCGTCTTGCATTGTTGCTATGATTAGCCCCGAAAAAATAGAGAAGTGGATTAAAAACCTAAAAACAATGGCATACAAGGCAGTCGCCAAAGATAGGCATGAGAGGATTGAAACGAATATCGAAGCAACCCCAGAAACGAAGAACAATTATAGGCGGACTCTATCCGCCCTATTCAATTTCTGTTTCCGCAAAGATTTTATACAGCGCAACCCAATAGAAAAGGTATCCGCAATAACAAAGGGCAAAAAAGAGCCAGAAATTTACAAGGTTGATGAAGTCCGATATATGATGAACAGCTCGCCAGAGAAGTCCGAAATAAGGGCTTTTTTAGCGATTGGTGCTTTTGGAGGCTTGCGAGTCGCGGAGATACAACGCCTTACATGGGATAGAGTCCACCTGAAGGATAAAGAAATTGTGTTGGACGCAAGCATAACGAAAACCTCACAGAGGCGCATAGTAAAGATGACTGACAACTTAGTTGAATGGCTTACGCCTTATATTTCCGAGATGTTGCAAGGCGGGCTTGTAATCAAGAATAAAAATATATTCCGCAAAGAGCTAGAGAAGTTCAGAGAAGCAAACAAAATAAATTGGATTGATAACGGGCTTAGGCATTCGGGCGCGTCTTACTATTTGGCATTGACAAAGAACGCCAATGAGACCGCCGAACAAATGGGGCACAGTGTTGCGGTGCTGAAAAATAATTACATGGGCTTAGTGAGAGCCGAAGACGCAGTAAAGTATTTTCAGATAAAGCCCAGTGATTCGGACAAGGTTTTAAATTTTAACGGCAAGACATTAATACAGAATAAAACAAGGAGTGCTTAAGATGACGGAGGAACAACTTAAACGGTTTGAAGAGGAGTGCATAGGCATTTTGAAAGATGAATGTAGAACTGAAGGTGAAGTAGAGAAGTTCAGTGAAAATTTTAAAGATTTAGTCGAAGCTTACTCAGTGGAATACAGTTGCGAACTAGAGGAAATTACCGCAGGTGAGTTAATTGATTATTATGATAGCAACTTTTCTCAAGAGGAGGCTCAATGTATGAGTGATGAGCTAGCTTTAAGTGCTTTTGATATGGGGGGAGAAAACCCAAAAGGTAGTATTATAAAAACAACTACCAAGAAAGTGAAGATTAAAAAAGATGACAATATTACAGAAACTATAAAGAAGAATATTGAGGAGGAACATACACTGTCCCCTGAACACATTAGCGACTTGCCCAATAATACAACAGACAGTAAAATACGAATACCAAGACTACCTGACGACAAAAGGTTTACTTGGTTTTTAATTCATAATAAGATAATTAACGCTATTCGCCACAAAGAAAAATATAGCAAAATTTTGAAAGATGAGAAATTTGAAGTTTTCTTATTTAATAATTTCATGATTCATTCAAACCTCGAATTGTTAGAAATAAACCCAAACCGAAGACTCATTAAAGAAGATGAAAAATTGGAGATTTGTGCATATTATAATTATCTAAGAACAGAACAGGAAACGAACAAAGAATATGATACACAGAATAAAATAGATTTTGAATATTGGAGAGCAAGCAGAAAACTAATTACAGAAGCCACGTATATAGAAGATGAAAATATCCTAAAAGCTACTATTGCGAGCTTGAATGAGTCTTTCAAACGAATGAAAAAATCTATGAGGGATAATATAGAGGCAATAGCCTTTATTGATGAGAATTTCCCAGGGGAATTTACTTATGAAAATATTATTGAATTTTGTAGCGATAAGAAATTTGAAAAGTTAAAGGCAATATTTAACTCTAAAGAAATTGATAAATTTGAAATTCTACTTGTGGGGTCCGCAAGGCAGTGCGGGATAAAGCTTAATTTTGAAATTTCTAAAAAAGCTATTACCTACCTTGAAGAAAGGGATAAGGAAAAACAATTCCAATTACAACCCCGAGCGAATACTGAAAAGCGGAGATATATTTTGGAGGATTTCTATAGAAGTTTTACGGCATATTTAAACGAAAGATACCAGCAGAAATTTAAAGTAAAAAGAGTAAAAGATAGATTCCGTTATTTAGGTACATTAGCAGAACGTTGGAACGATTTAGAAAAACTACGAAAATCACAAATTATTTAAATTTTTAACATATTATTTTCCCGATACTTAAAAAACAAGTATCTGATACGTTTTGTAAAATGTGAAATCACCCCCCTATCTCTTTCACATTTTTTTTAAAGCTTCTCTACTTATAGAAAGTAAAATACGGCATTAGCAATGACGCTAAGCCTAAAAGAGAAGCCACATGGCAAAGAAATATTCTTATCAAAATACAAATATGCTGGATATTCCAGCAACAGCAGAAGAACTCGGTTGCTCGGTTAGGTTTGTAAGGGAACTCATCGACAAGGGAAAATTGAAACATTACAGACTTTCTCGCAAGCTCATTAGAGTCAGTCGCCAAGCGATTAAAGACTACATTGCAAGCGTTGAAATGGGAGGGCTGAACAATGAAGCGTAATTGTAGCCCCGAAATGATTGCGGTAAGCCCGTATCTTGAAACTCTCGAAGCAGAAAAAAAGAGAGCTATAGAAAGCGCATGTAAGAAGCTAATTAAAGACTTCTCTAAAGGTTGCAGAAAATCCGCTCGCCAAGCTCGGAAACGAAAAGTCCCAATAACTCGAAGGAGTTTTTGATTCATGGCGGACACTTTCAAAGGATTTGCACGGATACCAATGTACGCTTTTGAATCGGAGTTTTTTAAAGAGGACGTAAAAAGGTACGGAGGCGGAAAGATGTTGAACAGCCTCGCATTGTTTGACCTTTGCAGAATGCAATATTTCACGGCTCGAACTCAAGAAGTCCGTATTGGGCGAAAGACAGTTGAAGTCGTCTTAGATTCGGGCGAGTTTATTGCTACTAACTCATTTCTTGAAGAGCGTTTCAAGTGGGATAACAAGCGGGTTATTCGTTTTATAAATGCGCTACTTTCGGAGGGGATACTGTTAAGGCGTATGGAAAGAAAAGACGGCGCAAAGGTTTTCATTTATAGGTTTAATTTTGAAAATGGACGCCACCGCAAAACGCCACCGCAAACGGAGGAGGAAACGCCACCGCAAAGTACCCGCATAAATAAAGGGATTCAAACCGATTTATTTGAAGATACGCCACCGCAAACGGAAGGGAAAACGCCACCGCAAAACGCCACTCAATATAAGATATATAAAGATAAATATATATGTAGCCCTGAATTTGTGCAGGATTCTTTCAACTCAATATGCACTTCATTGCCAAAGTTGAAGCTATTGACTCGGAAACGTCTTGAACCAGTTGAAGCTAGACTCAAAGAGATGAAACAGACGCCAGAAACTTATATGGCATATCTGAAGCAGGTATTTGAATCTGTCGAAGCCTCGGACTTTTTAACAAACAGGAGAGGAGAAAACCGCAACGGTTGGAAAGCCAACTTTGATTGGATTTTTTTGCCAAGAAATTTTGCGAAGATAATTGAGGGCAATTACGCCAATCGGACAGAAGCAATACAAGCCCCAGAAGATTGGCTAGGACGCTTTTACAAGATTAATCCATTCGATACACCGCCGACAAGCTGGGAAGACTTACCAGAAGAGAAAAAACACGCCATTTTAAAGTTAGGAAATTAAGGTATGCTAGAGAATACAAACCAATTTGACAACGAAAGAGGGCTACTTGCCAGTATCATGGCAAGCGATGACAATTCTATTTACGACAGCGCAATAACTCTTGGCATTTCCGAAGATTGTTTCTTAACGCCGATTCACAGGAAAATTTTTGAGGCGATGAAAACCTTATCGACCAAGAATAGACCTTTAGATGAAGTAGAAGTTGCCAGCATCTTGCAAAGTGAAGAAGGGATTTGTGAAAAGGTAAACGATATACGCGCCAGCGTTGAGACCTCGCTACATTGGAAGACCTTTGCAATATTTCTCATAAGGGAAAAACAGCGTCGGGAGATAAAAAGAGCGTATGAACTCTTTGCCGAGAACCCAGACAACCTCGAACATGGCGAAAATTTGGCGAAGCTTGAAACCGCGATAATGCAGGTGAATAGAAGAATCTCGGATTTTCCCGATACCGACCAGATTTTAAATGAATCACTCGAAGACCTTAAGCGCAGGATAAGAGACAGAGGCGACATAGGCATTCGGACAGGATTTTCAGTTTTGGACTCATTGCATATTCAAAAGGGAAACTTGGCGGTATTAGGCGGACGCCCCGCAACAGGTAAAACCGCACTTATGCTGAACATTGTTGCGAATATCTTAAAGCAAGACAAGCCAACGCCTATGCTGATTTTTAGTTTAGAAATGACCAGAGGCGAGCTTGTATCAAGGCTCATAAGCTTGATAAGCGGAGTAAGCGCAAGCAGTCTTAGAAACGGCGTAATACCCGCCACAGATAAAGATAAAATTAAAAGCGCGTATGCTTTTTTAATGGAGAAGAGCAAGCTATTCCATATTGTCGATAAGGCGGACATGAATTATTTGCAGATGTTGTCTTATGCACGAAAATACAAGCAAAGGTATGATATTGGGCTTATTTGCGTCGATTACTTGCAACTTTTAAAGCCAGTATCAAAGAAAAGTATCCGAGAGCAGGAAGTTGCCGAAGTATCCCGAAACCTAAAAGCGATTGCCAAAGATTTGGAATGCTCGGTTATTGCACTTGCCCAACTGAATCGCGAAACCGAAAAAGAAAATCGACCGCCGAGAGCAAGCGATATCAGAGAAAGTGGGAGCATAGAGCAAGACGCGGATTACATAATTATGTTAAGCAGAGTAGTTAAAGACACTCGGACAACCACCTACAATATACCCGACAGCTCAAGCATAGCGAAACCCACTATAAAGGTACATATCGTAAAAAATAGACATGGCTCAGTCGATGAAGACGACCTCATTTTCAACAAAGAACTCACAAAATTTGAAATTTATAACTAAATAACGACATGAAGAACAAAAAAGAAAAAACAAACAGCAATTACGCGAGCGGGCAGGCGGTTATATCGCTTGCATTGATTGATTGCCTTAAAATGCTCGAACGCTTGCGCCCCGACTTATGGGCGGTAATTGGCGAGCGAATAAAATCGGAAAAAGGAAAATTCAACTATTACAGGAGAAACTCAGACAGTCTTTAAATGTGATGTGGGCTGAAATTCACAGGCTCTTGCAAGTTTTTTTAGTGCTTTCCTTTGCTTGCAAGGGTTGCCAACAATTTCAAGGGGATAGCAAAAAATTAAATATAGATGGAAAAATACCTCGCCAAGGGGAGTCGATAAAAATATTTGGGAGATTTTCGCAAGGGGAGGGGAAAATTTAGAAAAGAAAGGCTATTATGGCAGAAAATATCGATAAAAAGTTTATGTTGGGCATATCGGAGGAAGCGAAGACAATTTTTAAAGCGGTGCTGAAAGAGCTGAACCTAAACGAAAATATCAAAGTGAAGCTCGATTTTGCGGTATTAAGCATATTCTCGCAGGCTTGTATAGATTACGCGAAGTTCAATGAGAAATTGCAGTCGGATTCATTGACACCGAACGAGTATTACAACGTCTACAACAACAGGCAACTTGCCAAAAAGGACATTATGAGTTCGGCAAGCAAGTTAGGACTTACCCCAACCGACCGCAAAAAATTCGGCATTGAGTACACGGGAGACAGAAAGCGAACAGTAGTTGAAGAGGTTTTGGGCATAAGATAGCCCCATAAAAGCGATTAAACGCCTCTAGAATTGATTAAAATTATAAATTAAGTAAATTATACGAGAACGCCCATATTCGGGCGTTTTTTTGTACCCAATCGCCATTTGTCGCCACTTTTTTGGCGACAAATATTTTTCCTATTCTCGAAAGCCCTTATAAACAGCGGGGAAATCCTTTATTTTTCGTCGCCACTTTGTCGCCACTTTTGGGGGCTGAAAACGCAAAAATAAGGCATTTTACGGAAAGCGATTTTTCATAACTATATTTATAATAAGTAAGTTATGAAAATCGGTCTAAAATGGCGATTTTCGGATTTTCGCCAAAACGCCTTGAAACCCGCATGAATAAAGGGATTGAGGGCTTTTTTCCCAATTTTTCGATTTTTCTAAATTTGGACACAAAAAAACCCGCAAATCCTTGATTTACGGGCTCTTAAAGGTGGTGCCAGGAAGTGGATTCGAACCACCGACCAAAGGCTTATGAGTCCTCTGCTCTACCACTGAGCTACCCTGGCATTTTTGAAAGTCCCGTAATGTAGATTATGTATGCTGAATGTCAAGTGCCATTTTATTTTTGTGGATATTTTTCGCGCAAATTTTTTGCATGCCGCGGAATATGAAAAAATACCAAAAGGGCAAGGCGCATTATTGCAGCAAAACATCGATCCATGCGGAGAGTTCGGCACAAAAGCGCAGATGTCGCAAGAGTTCGCATACTTCCCATTTGGTTTTTAGCATTAATGCATCCGCAAACTAAAACAAAAAAGCGGAAACCATATTAGGTTTCCGCCTTTTAAATTTAATGCGCCTATTTAAGCTTCGACAGAAACTTTTCTGTGGGCGCCGTCCCACTTTACCGTGCCGTCCTTAAGAGCAAAGAGAGTATAGTCCTTACCCATTCCTACGTTTGCTCCGGGATGGAATCTTGTTCCGCATTGACGCACTATGATATTGCCTGCAAGCACGTATTCGCCGCCGTATTTTTTTACACCGCGGCGCTGCGCGTTTGAATCGCGCCCGTTCTTTGCCGCTCCCTGACCTTTTTTATGTGCCATCTTCTGTTACCTTTCCTTAGGCCTTGATAGATTCAATTCTTATAACCGAGAGCTCCTGACGGTGCCCCCTCTTGCGCTGATATCCCTTGCGGCGCTTTTTCTTGATGATTGTTACTTTCTTGCCGCGCTTATTTTCGAGTATTTTTGCGGAAACGCTGGCTCCGTCAACATAGGGCGCCCCGAATTTTGCGTCTGCGCCCTCTCCGACCATGAGCACTTCTTTTATTTCAATAGTGTCGTCGGCTTTCGAGTTCGCAAAACGGTTGACTGTAAGTGTGTCTCCCTCGCTTACGGTAAGCTGTTTGCCCTGTATTTTTATAGTTGCTTTCATTGTCGTCTAAAAATTATCAAAAAGCATCCTAATAAATGGCTATTACTTTTGCACGCAAGACTTTTTTTTATTTATTTTTACCTATTGCAGGCTATTGCGCAGGTTTTAGGCGGGGATTTATTTCCATTATGCAATATTCCCCTTCGACAATGTTCGGATTCGCTGTTAAACGAATGTCGTATAAAGCGCAAAATGCGCGATTTTGCTCCCAACCGTATTCGGCATTGTGAGGGGCGTCTGTATCGTTTTGAAGCAAACCCGCCGCATATGCAAACAAGCCGAAACTGAGAAGCATAAGCGCGGCAACACCCGACCATTCGAGACATACTCGCACTTTTGACGGCTTTTTGTATGCCGTAAAAGGGCGGCCAACTTTGGGAAGCTCCATGAAATCGGCATTTTTCCCGTAGAGCTTCATTGTGGCTGCGTGAACCCGGCAGGCGCGCAACCATATGGCGCGCATTTGCTGGTTTTTTCTTACGCATGCGGAGAGAAGGTCAAGCTCGTCCGCACTCGCCTCTTTGTCGAGGTAGAGCGACACCAGCTCTTCAAATCTCTCCTTTGATATGCGCATTATTTGGCCAGTTCCATTCTCAGATATTCTCTGGCGCGCGAAAGCCTGCTTTTGACGGTTCCAACGCTCAGCCCGAGTTTTTGCGCTATCTCTTCATAGCTTAAATCTTCGGCGCTGCGCAGCCTTAGCACTTCCGAGTACTTCTCCGGAAGGGCGGCTATGGCCTTTGGCAACATTTCGGCAAATTCGCTCGACATCGCGCTTTCGGCGGGATTTTCATCTTCTCCGGCCACAATGTCAGATACGGTCATATCGCCGTCGTCGCCTATGGGCGTGTCGAGCGATATGGAATTTGCGCGCTTTCTGCGCCACCAATACCAATGCTTGTTGTGGGCGAGATTCGTGGCTATGTGGTATAGCCACGTCGACAGCGAACATTCCCCGCGAAATTTTTGTATGCTGTTTCTGGCGCGAATGAAAGTGTCTTGGGCAACCTCTTCGGCATCCTGCCTGTTGTCAAGCAGGCTGTGCGCCCGATTGTATATCTTGTCCCAATGGGTGTTTACAAGTTCTCCGAAAGCGTTGTCGTCGCCGTTTCGGAGACGCTCTAAGAGAGCTGTTTGCGATGTTTCCATAAAAAAACCCCTCCTTGCGGTTGATTAAGCATTTTTTTATTAGACGCTGCGCCGCGGAAAATGTTTCGAGAAAACAAAAAAATTCCTTAATACCCGAAACTTAATTCGCTTGCAAAATGCAATCTTATGCCATGCGATTTTCCTCCCCGGCACTTAGCGCATTCGTTTAAGTAATCGGCGTACCAAGCAAAAACTTAAAAAAAAGTTTGCAGAGCGGCCTTTTGGTTATAGATGTTGCTGTAGTCTTATGTTCGGTTTTGCTAAAACAAAAGGTAAGGGACTTGAGTTGGCGATATTCGATTGTCGCACTTCCCGCGTATCGGAATTTAAAGTGCCGCAGCAGAGGCTCGGCATTTCATGCGGAATTGAAGGTTTTGACGGCGATTTCGCCGAGCTTTCGGTCGGCAAGGACGGAAAAACAATCTTTTCGCCTCTTGAGGGCTTTTCTCCGCTGGTAAACAGCGTACCGGTATCCGCGCCCGTGGCTCTTTCCGAGCTATCGACACTGCAGGTTGGCGAGGCCCTCTTTTATTTGGCATGCGGCGCGGGCGCTGCCGACAAACTTAAGGATATAGATACTTCGCGCTGGCTCGTTTTTTATGCCGAAAGCGGCCGCATAGAGGACGAGGTCCCTTTCGGGCGCCTAAAATCTTCCGTTCTGGCGCGGGGGTTGAGCGGCATAGGAATAGCATTTTGCCCAAAAAATTTTGAATTGGGTTTTATGTTTTCAAGCGTTTTTGGCGATTCCTCGTCTTCAAAATCGCCGGATGCCCATATTGCCGCTCCGGTACTTGCAGAGTCTTCATCGGCGGTAACTTGCCCCTTGTGTTGGCTTAAATTCGATGTGGGCGACGCTCTGAGTATTGCAACCCATGAGAGCTTGCGTTCCGACCCCATTTTGGGCCCCGATGAAATGCTCCGTTTTTTGCCTACCTCTTTTAACGAAGACGGAGTGGCTTTGGATCCGGCGGGAATGCCCGCTCCCGATATAGCGTGCCCCCATTGCCGCAAGCGTCTGCCTCCCGCATATCTCGACCTGGAGCAGCGCATATTTTCAATAGTGGGCGCTCCAAGTTCCGGGAAATCCTATTATTTAAGCGTTTTGATACACGAGTTGCAAAATACGCTCTATCAGAAATTTGGCATAGTGATGAAGGATCTCGACCCGTCGGGGAATATGCTGCTGACACAGATGAAAAACAGGCTGTTTTCATCTAAGAATCCGGAGGACGCAATTCTTGCAAAGACTCCGCTTGAGGGATCCATGTATGAGCGTTATCCCCGTTTTGGCAAGATGGTGGCTCTTCCCAAACCCATGACTTATTCCCTGTCGGCTGAGGGGCGCCCCGAAACATCCATGATTTTTTACGACAACGCCGGGGAGCATTTTGAACCCGGCCTTGACATAGAGGAATCTCCCGGCGCCATGCACGTGGCCAGCAGTGCGGCTTTGTTTTTCCTTTTTGACCCGGCCTCAAACAGGGGCTTTAAGCAGGCGCTTGGGAATTATCCCGATCCGCAGCTGTCGATATACGGAAGAATAGACCAGCAAGATACGATTCTTGCAGAAATGGAGGTTCGCATTAAGCGCATACTTGCCCTTGAAGCTTCAAAGAAAATTTCCACCCCCTTGGCAGTGATAATAGGGAAGTGCGACATGTGGATGCATTTGTTGAAGGGAAAGCTCAAAAATCCCGTTGTAGACGGCAGGCTGGACCTTTCCGCCATAGACGACAACAGCGCATTGTTGAGGGAGTTTTTGCTTTCTCTGGATTCTTCAATCCCCGCGGCCGCAGATTCCATATCGGAAAATGTCAGGTATTTTGCATTGAGCGCGCTTGGCCATTCTCCTTGCCTCTTGGAGAGCGGCCCGTGTGCCGGAAAAATAGCACCCATTCCCGAAAAACTCAATCCCATAGACGTGGAGTACCCCACAATATGGGCGCTATCGCAGTGTACGGATTTGATTCCCGTAAAATAATATGGCATATCAGTTAGTATTTACAAGTTATCCAACTTCCCTTATACGCGGTAGAAGCGGGTTTTCAACTGTCGCCCGCAGCGCTGACATGCCCGAAAAGCTCGCATCGGCAGTAGAGCGCTTGAGCGCATACAGCGCTTCGAGCGGGGTCGTTTATTCGCACAGAATATTGTTCTTTTCCAATGCGCGCTGGCATGTTTTGAGCAGAACATGCGATTCCGGAACCGATTACACCAACAGAAACAATTACATAGCGCACCATATAGTAGTTTCGGACGACGAGGCTTCATCTTTGCTCAACCCGGCGGAAATACTTCTAAACTGGAAAGGGTGGGTATCATCGTGGAGCGGCGAACCCAGATTTATAGGCGACGTGAAGGATTTGGGGGCGCTTGAAACAAAGCGTTCCCTGCCGGCGAAGTTATGGGCGGAGATGTTTGGAGACGCTGGAAAGGCGGCTTTGTTGGGGGCTTCGTCGGTCTGTATCCGCGCGGGCGTCCGCGACGCCGAAACGCTGCTTGCGCTTTTTTCCGAGAGCATGATGGCCTTTGTGGATTCGTCGTCGGCATGGGATTGCACTTTTTCAACTTATGCCGAATCGGGAGACGATGTCTTATGGAAGGGGGGAGACTTTGATATATCGGTGCGTTGCGTTGCCGATATTTCCGCCCTGCGCGCCTTGGAGGCTCCCGCGGGGAGGGCGGCAGAATACGCCAGGAGCGGCGAGAAGACAAACCGGGAGAAGTACAATTTGACGGTAGGCGCATACAAGGGGCATTCGCGCCCTTTCGAGGTTGTTCAAAAGGGCAAAGACGACGCCTCAAACATTAAATACTATATTGCCAGCGCCATTGCGACCTCCCTTGTAATTATATGCACCTTGGCCTATCTTTTCTTGTCCGACGAAGCTTCTTCGGAAGAATCTTTCGGCGCAAACAAAAATCCTTTGCCGCTTCCGGAACCGGTGGAGGTTCAGCCGGCAAAGCCCGCAGCGAAATCTGAGGAAAAGACCCTGTTGCAGACAATAGAATATGCCCGCGCTTTGATAGAGGGCAACAAATTTTCCGATGCCATGTCCGCCTGGGAGAAATCTCCCTATGCCGTGGAAAATCCCGACTACGCCGCGCAGCTGCTTTCCGATATTTCCGCGCGTGCGCAATATCTTCTAAACTATGCGGAGCGGACTTTGGCCGCTGGCGGGGAGGATTCCGCAAAGCGCGCTTCCGAGCACCTTGAAGCTGTTGAAGGGGCGTTGAATCTGAAAAATTTACCGAAACGCGAATCAATATCGAAACGTTTGGGCACTTTAAAAGCGAGAATTAGACAACAATGACCAATCAACTTTTGATACTTAAAATGCAGGCAATTCTCGGAGGCAGATCCGGGGAATCTCAAATGCAGCGGCGCGCAATCGCCATGGAATATTGCAAAAAATGCGCCGAAGCGGAGGAGCGCCTGCAGCAGTGCGTGGCGCTCGTGAGGGCGGGCAGGGAATACGCGGCTTTGCAGGTTGCGGAATCATCTTCGCTGCTCGATACTGTAAACACGCTTGTGTTTCCGGAATTGGGGCGATGGCGCGACTATTGTTCGGAGGAGGAGCTGCCGGTTCCTGTCCCATTCGACATGTCGCAGATAGAGCTCGTCAATTCGCTGTATTCAGGAGAGATAACCCAGGCTCATCCGCTTTACAGGGACTATCGCAGGGCTATGCGGCTGCGAAAATACGGGCAGGCATTGGGCATAATAAAGACCATATCGAAAATCAACGCCTACGACGCCGAGGCCAAGCGCGAGTACGACAAGCTCCGCAAAAGGATAAATTCTGAACTTTTAAGCCGGCTCTCAAAAGCCTTGGACGACGGCGACGAAGAGGCTGTCCTTAAACTTTGCGAATCCCTTGAGGGCGATTCTGAAATTCTCTCCGACAATCCGGTATGGCGCAGCGCCATCGAGGGGAAAAAGTCTTTTGAAGGCGCGCGGGCGCGGAAACGCTGTTCCGAAATAGTGGATAAGTTGTCGCGCATGGATATGGACAGCGATTGGGAGGAGGCCGTCGGATTGATATCTGAATTTAACATGCTTGCCCCCCTGTTTTCTCCAAGCGAGAGCGATATAGAACTGGTTGAGCGCGCGTCTGCGGAGTCTGTTTCCCGCCAAAAGGAGGCAATAGCGCAGGAAAGGGCGCAGCGCGCCAGAAACATGCTTGTCTCGGAGCTCGAGAGCCCGGCGGAAAGATCGCCGGCGGGGCAGTTGGCGTCGCTGAAGAAGCTGCTGTCAGAAGCTGGAAAAGGCGTTGATGCCGATTTGACAAAGCGCGCAT
>CALXOC010000047.1 GCA_944389915.1 uncultured Opitutales bacterium
AGAGAACTTTTTCATTTCAAACATGCTGAAGGAGAGCATATCCGAGAACGTAAAAATATATGACATAGAGGGAAATTTGTTGGCTGAAAACGAGGACTATTATTTGATAGACGGAAAATATGGCGAAATAAACGGGGTTTGGGTATCTTCTGTAATACCCGAGCCTTCGGAGATAGCGGCGATAATTGGAGCATTTATGCTTGCTTTTGCGGTGTACCGCAGGCGCAAGTAATAGGATAGGGAAATAGTAGCTTAGAAAGGGCGTTCTATCGCAACGATGGAAGGCCCTTTTTGTATTAAGATATTTTGTCTAAAATAAGCTTATGGACATGGGGTTGGAATAAGAAATTTAAGCAGGTGCCTAATATGCAAAAAACGCTCAATAGAGGCTCGACAAAGTTTGGATTTTGTGATTTTTATGAAACTTTACATGTAATATAATATCGGAATATCCGAAAAAGAAAACCGCCGTCGGAACGTCCGACCCGTTCTTCGGCAAATAAAGGAAAAATAATGGATCAAAAATACAGCGTCGAGGTGCCAGATCTCGGCATAAAAATATCTACGGGCTCCATAGCGAAGCAGGCTAATGGGGCGGTGGTAATAAGCAAGGGAGAGACAAATCTCCTTGTAACGACAACAGCGGCCGGAGCCCTCAAGGACGGCCAAGATTTCTTTCCGCTTACGGTGGATTATCGCGAAACATTCTCCGCGGCAGGCCGTTTCCCAGGCGGATATTTTAAGCGCGAAGGGCGTCCCAGCGAAAAGGAAATTTTAACATCGCGCCTATGCGACAGGCCGTTGCGCCCCCTATTCCCAAAAGGTTTTATGAATGAAGTTCAGGTGATAGGGCTTCTGCTTTCCGCCGATATGGTCAACGACCCCGACATACTCATGGTAAACGGAGCAAGCGCGGCGCTTCTTTGCTCCGATATTCCGTGGAACGGTCCCGTTGGTTGTGTGCGTTTGGGCGATATTGACGGCAAGTTTGTTGTTAATCCCACGCATGAGCAGATGCTCGATTCCGTTTTGGACTTGATATATGTAGGCAATGAGCGCGAGATGATGATGATTGAAGGCTCTGCCGAACAATATCCTGAAGACAAGTTCTTTGAGGCCTTGCAGTTTGCGCATTCCGAAATTCAAAAGATTATATCCGCCCAGAAAGAGCTTGCAAAGCTTGTAAACAAGCAAAAGCGCGAATTCCCGCTCATAGTGGTAGAGCCTTCGATACTTGAAATGTGCTCCGAATATGTAGGCGGGCGTCTGCTTGAGGCGGTTTTTCAAGACAACAAATTGAAGCGCCAGGCGGATGTCGACGCCATAATGAATGAAACCGCCGAGTTTGTAAAAGGCAAGCTTGGCGAGGAAAACTTCGATATGGCTCAAATAAAAATGGCCTTTGAAGTGTTGCAGGAAAAAGTTTATAGGGAGAATATTCTCGACAACGGCAAGCGCTGTGACGGCCGAGGCATAAAGGATCTGCGGCCTATAAGCTGTTCTACAAACGTTTTACCGAGAGTTCATGGAAGTGCCATATTTACCCGCGGCGAAACACAGGCTTTGGTGCTGACAACTCTCGGAACAAGCAGGGATTATCAGGAGCTTGACGGGCTCACCGGAGGAACAAAACAAAAATCCTTCATTCTCCATTACAATTTTCCTCCATATTCCGTTGGTGAAACGGGGCGCTTCGGCACTCCTGGGCGCCGCGAAATTGGGCACGGCAATCTTGCCGAGCGTTCGCTCTTGCCGGTTCTTCCGTCCGAGGACGAATTTCCTTATGCAATACGCCTTGTCTCGGAAATAATGGAGTCTAACGGCTCAACTTCCATGGCTTCCGTATGCGGAGGTTGCTTGAGCCTTATGGATGCCGGAGTCCCGATTCAAACTCCCGTAGCCGGCATAAGTTGCGGATTGGTAACTCGCTTTGATCCCGACGGCAAACTTCAAAAACATGTGGTTCTAACCGACATAATAGGGGCTGAAGATCATTTTGGCGACATGGATTTCAAAATTTGCGGAACCAAAAACGGCATAACGGGTTTCCAGCTCGACCTAAAAATACAGGGCTTGCCCTTTGATATTGTAAAAGAGGCTATAGACAGAAACCGCGAGACCAGAATGAAGATTCTCGACATCATGCATGAAACCATAGCCGCTCCCAATGCGGACCTAAAAGAATGCGCGCCGAGAATAAAGGTAATGCAGGTAGATCCTGAAAAAATCGGAATGATAATAGGCCCCGGAGGCAAGAATATCCGCCGTATGACTGAAGTGTCAGGAGCGCAAATAGACATAGACGACGACAATCCCGGACGCGTTCTCATTTACGCCACGAGCGCGGCAAGCATGAAGAGGGCTGTCGATGAGATAGAGCTTGTCATAGGCGAAATTGAAGTGGGCAAGACCTATCGCGGAATAGTGCGTTCCATAAAAGAGTTTGGAGCTTTCGTTGAGTGCATGCCCGGCAAGGAGGGCTTGGTGCACATATCGGAGCTTGCGGATTTCCGCGTAAATAAAACGGAAGATGTCTGCAAGCTTGGCGACGAGATTCTTGTGAAATGCATCGGCATAGACGACAAGGGCCGCGTAAAACTCTCGCGCAGGGCCGCCTTGTGCGAGCAACAGGGAATTCCCTACGAGCCGAAAGGCAAATAGCAGTTTCTGCAATTATTAAAATTAAAGAGTCCCGAACGCGGGGCTCTTTTTTATTGAAGCCA
Organism: uncultured Opitutales bacterium; assembly: GCA_944389915.1. Taxonomy (GTDB): domain Bacteria; phylum Verrucomicrobiota; class Verrucomicrobiia; order Opitutales; family Intestinicryptomonadaceae; genus Merdousia. Next base: position 2,724 of record CALXOC010000047.1, read on the forward strand.
TGCGATTTTAATATAATTACATATATGTTTTAGGTTTTAACTTTATCTTAGAGGAGGGAGATGCAATGTATCGTGCTATACTTTTAGTTTTGTTTATTTTTTCCATACCGCTTGCTGCGGCTCCCACTGCAAAGTTCATTACAGAATTTAAAGACGGGCGCTCAACCGAGTCTGAGATGCTATTAGAAAAAGCCGGAGACGCATGGCGGCTCAGGATAAGAAAAGATTCCATATCTCCCGAAGCCCGCAGTATTCGTATAAGTCCAAACTTCGCCAAAGCCAGGGTAGGCGAAATCGGCTATGCGGTGTTCTCGTCCGGGCATTTGTGCGAATTTAAGGAGCGCAAAGACGGAAAATTTTCTCCAAGAAGACATAGGTCTCCCATGAATCTTGTCGGAATGAAAACTCCTCGGGCGGTTTTTGCCGCGGTGGTGGAGGGCATGAAATTCGACTATGAACCGTGGCTGATTCTCAAGTCAGGCGAATACTCGCTCGTCCATGATTTTTCATTTGAAAGGTATCCTCCCTATGAGGATGTGGTAGTGGACTATTATTTTATAGAAGATGCCAATGCGGATTACAGCTCTATTGCAAAACTGTACAGAAATCTCCAGCTCTCAAAGGGTGTGGTAAGGCCGCTTAAGGAAAGGGCCTCGGGAAATCCGAATCTCGCGTATGCGGCGGGCGCTCCCGAGCTGAGAATTCGCCTCGCTTGGAAGCCCGCTCCCAGCCCGGTTATGGACCAAACTTTGGAAAACGAGCCGGCGATGATTGCAAAAGTAACTTTTGCGCGCGTTGGCGAGCTCATAGACGCTCTAAAGTCGGCAGGGGTTGAAAAGCTTCAAATATGCCTTGTCGGTTGGAACAGAAAGGGGCACGACGGCCGTTATCCTCAAATATTCCCGGTAGAAGAGCAGCTGGGAGGCGAGAGCGCATTGCGCTCGCTTATAAAAAAAGCAAAGGATTCTGGATATAAAATCGTATGCCACACCAATCCTACAAGCGCCTATCCCGTGTCGGAACTGTGGGATGAAAGCTATATTTCGAAAGACAAAGACGGAAAACTTTGGGAACGCCCAATAAAAAAGCCATGGAGCGGCGGGCGGAGCTTTTTCATGTGCATGCGCACCTCCTACGAGATGTTTGCGGTGAAAGATTTTCCGCGCATGCGCGAGCTCGGCTTTGAGGGGCTCCACTATCTTGACGTGGTAAGCGCCGTTCCACCGCATATATGTTACGATCCCAAACACCCGTTAAACGGGAAAGAAAGCGCGGCATATTGCAATAAATTGATGCGCCTTGCTCAAGAGACTTTCGGCGGGGCGCAGTCGGAGTGCGGGCATGACCATGTTGCTTCAACAATGGATTACGCCTTTTACACGTCTTTTGGAATGTTTTCAAAACTGCCCAAATTGTGCGATAAGATAGTCCCGATGTGGCAACTGGTGTATAACGGAATAATTATGAACAATCCGTGCACGGAAACCATAAACTATACGGTAAAAGGGAAAAGGTCAGCTCTAAAACTTGTGGAGCTGGCGGGGCGTCCTACCCTTTACATAAATTCAGCGTTTTTCAATCGCGGGCAAAAAGTAAATTGGATGGGAGATGAGGATATTTTGTTGGATACTCCTGAGCAGTTTGCAAGCGCGGTGGACTCGGTTAAGCGCGCTTATGCGGACGCAAAAATGCTCGAGAAATTGCAGTATGAATTTTTTGAACATCACGAGGAGATATCCGACGGACTCTTCATGTCAACCTTCTCCGACGGGACGCGCATTGTATGCAACTATTCCGACAAAGCCGCCAAGTATTTAGACAAAACGTTGGAGCCCTACTCCTACATATTGGAACGCACAAAACCTTAATGGCGGGCGCTCTTAATCTTTGCATAAAAAATAAAAGGCCCTCCCGTTAATATGAGAGGGCTTTTGTGTGTTTAGGCTCCTATTCCTCAGGCATGTCGAGGGCGATGTGCAAGTCTTTCAACTGCTTTTCGCCCACCGGAGACGGAGATTGCGCCATTAGATCTTGCCCCTTTTGGGTTTTCGGGAAGGCGATGATGTCTCGTATGCTCTGGCGGTTTGCCAAAATCGTTACGAGCCTGTCGAAGCCCAAGGCTATGCCGCCATGCGGCGGAGCTCCGTATTTAAAGGCTTTTAACATGTATCCGAAGCGCGATTCGACAATATCGGCGGGGATTTTTAAGACGTCCTTAAAGACCTTCT
>CALXOC010000048.1 GCA_944389915.1 uncultured Opitutales bacterium
CTGGCCGTTTTTCAACAAGTCCACCACATTCGGACGCGCGCCTTCGCTTATTTTATAGAGCCTCGTAACCGGAATGCCCCTGTCGGACAAAAACTTGGCCGTGCCTGAAGTGCAAAATAGCTTAAAGCCAAGCTGGTTGAATTTTGAAGCTATTTCAGCTCCCGCCTCCTTGTCGTGGTCCTTTAGCGATATGAATACATTGCCGGAAGTGGGCAATCCCGGCTGCGCCGCCATTTGGCTCTTTGCAAAAGCCATTCCCAAATCGTCGGACAGGCCCATAACCTCTCCGGTCGATCTCATTTCGGGACTCAGCATTATCTGAGAACCCAAAAAGCGGACAAAGGGGAATACGCTCTCCTTTACCGCTATATAGTCGGGTATAAGCTCTTTGGTAAAGTTTAAATCCTTAAGTTTTTCTCCGGCCATCACCCGCGCCGCAAGCTTCGCCAAAGGCACTCCTATGACTTTCGATATGAAAGGTATGGTTCTCGACGCCCTCGGATTTACCTCTATTATAAACAGCTCCCCCTTCTTTATTGCGTACTGGACATTCATCAATCCCACAACCTTCAGCTCTTTCGCCAAGGCGTAAGTGGCGTTCCGAACCTCATCGAGAATGTTTTTGCTTAGAGTATGCGGAGGCATTACCATGGCGGCGTCTCCGGAATGTACGCCCGCGTATTCGATATGCTCAAGCATGCCTCCTATGACGGCCGTCTCACCGTCGCTTATGGCGTCGACATCCAACTCTATCGCGTCCTCAAGAAATTTGTCCAACAACACGGGCTTGCCCGGCGCGGCGTCGAAGGCCTCCCTAATAACCCGCTTCATTTCGTCCATCTCGTACACTATGAACATGCCTCTGCCGCCCAGAACAAAACTCGGGCGCAAAAGTATGGGAAAGCCTATCTTGCCGGCAAGCTCGTAGGCCTGTTCGGGCGTGGTGGCGGTAGCGTTCACGGGCTGCTTTAATCCGAGCTTCTCAAGTATGCGCTTAAATATTTCTCGGTCTTCGGCTGCGTCTATGGATTCGGGCGATGTCCCTATGATATTGACTCCGTTTGCCTTCAACTCCGATGCGAGATTCAATGGGGTCTGACCACCGAATTGAACAATGGCGCCGTCACACTTCTCCTGTTTGTAAACTTCAAGAACGTCCTCGAGCGTCAAAGGCTCGAAAAACAGGCGGTCTGAAGTGTCGTAGTCTGTAGAAACAGTCTCGGGGTTTGAGTTTATCATCAGAGTCTCGTAGCCCGCTTCCCGAAGTGCAAAAGATGCATGCACACAGCAATAGTCAAACTCTATGCCCTGGCCTATACGGTTGGGACCGCCGCCTATTATCATGATTTTTTTCTTTGTAGACGGCCTTAGTTCGCTCTCGACCCCGTAGGTGGAATAATAATACGGCGTATAGGCTTCAAATTCAGCCGCGCAAGTGTCTACCAGCCTGTAAACGGTTTCTATCCCAAAGTCTTTGCGAAGTTGCTTTATATTGCGGATCTTAGTGCCGCATATTTCAGCGAGTTGCTTGTCGCTAAATCCCGCCTCTTTCGCAGTCCGAAGAAGCGATTCGTCAAGCCCCAACAGCCCGGCATTGCGAATCTTTTCCTCAAGCTCCACTATTTCCCTAATCTGCGTCAGAAACCAATTGTCTATGTGGGTGAGCTCGCGTATCTCATCATTGGTAAATCCGGCGAGCATTGCATATCGTATGTAAAATATTCTCTCGGCCGTCGGGCGCACCAGGCCTTTTTTTATCTCAATTCTGTCTGTAATCTCCCGCCCACCAAGCTTCCCGCCGCCGCCGAGACCTCTGGTTCCTATCTCCATGGAACGCAAAGCCTTTTGCAAAGACTCTTTAAAGGTCCTTCCTATCGCCATCGCCTCGCCCACACTTTTCATAGACGATGTCAAAGTATTGTCGCTGCCGCTGAATTTTTCAAAAGTAAAGCGCGGAACCTTTGTTACTATATAGTCAATAGTAGGCTCAAAACACGCCGGAGTTTCACGGGTGATATCGTTTCTGAGTTCGTCGAGCGAATATCCGACGGCCAGTTTTGCCGCTATTTTTGCTATGGGAAATCCTGTAGCCTTCGAAGCCAGAGCCGAACTGCGCGAAACGCGCGGATTCATTTCTATAACTATCATTCTCCCATTTTCGGGATTAACCGCAAACTGTATGTTTGAGCCTCCGGTTTCGACCCCTATTTCCCTTATCACCGCAAATGAGGCGTCGCGCATGAGCTGATACTCCCTGTCAGTAAGAGTCAGGGCGGGAGCAACCGTTATGGAGTCTCCCGTATGCACGCCCATAGGATCGAGGTTTTCAATGGAGCATATTACCACGCACTGGTCTTTGTGGTCGCGCATGACCTCCATTTCAAATTCTTTCCAGCCAAGCAGGCATTCCTCCACAAGCACTTCGCTGACCGGGGAGGCGCTCAAGCCGAAAGCCACCATCTTTTCATATTCTTCGCGGTTGTACGCTATTCCGCCTCCGGTGCCTCCGAGAGTAAAGCTCGGGCGAATAATCACCGGGAAGCGGTTCCATTTTTCTATCCAATCTATTGCCTCGTTTAAATTGTGCACAACCGCGCTTTGGGGAATATCGAGGCCTATTTTCATCATGGCCTCGCGGAACTTCTGGCGGTCTTCGCCCTTTTCTATGGCTTCGCGTTTGGCACCTATAAGCTCCACTCCGTATTTGTCGAGTATTCCGCGTTTTGCCAGCTCCAAAGACAAATTTAATCCTGTCTGCCCGCCCAAGGTCGGCAAAAGGGCGTCAGGCCGCTCCTTGGCAATAATTTTCTCGAGCACTTCCGGAGTAAGGGGCTCTATGTATGTAACGTCCGCAAAATCCGGATCGGTCATTATTGTAGCCGGATTGGAGTTTACAAGAACCACCTTGTATCCCTCCTCTTTCAAGGCCTTGCAAGCCTGCGTCCCGGAATAGTCAAATTCGCACGCCTGCCCAATAACTATAGGACCGGACCCTATGATTAATATCGTCTTAATGTCTGTGCGCTTAGCCATATTTAGCCGTACATGTCGCTGTCGTCAAACGGAGATAAAACGCTCCGTTTATATAAAACCGCACAAACATAGCAGGGCGCATATGCGCCGCAAGCAAATTTTAAGACGCGCCTTTCGGCTTATTGCTACAATCTGCAAAAAATTAGTTAAAAGCTTTCCGTGGGACGCATCTAAAAAGCCCTTCAACTCCCGCAAAAATATGCGGCGATATTTGCCGCATATTTTTGCGCTTTCACCTGCCCTGCCGAATTTCCACGGATTAGCCGGTGTCAGCTATTTTTTTAACTGGAAAAGATAGTTTAATCTGCCGCGCGGAGCGGCGTCTCCGTTTACATATTTATTTTCAAAACGCCAGTGCATAACTGACGGTAGATGTTTTTAGATATTGTTGATTGTTTGTAAAGATTAAAGTTATTGATTCATTTACTAATTGCCCCCTAGGGGGCGGCGCACTTTAGTTCG
>CALXOC010000049.1 GCA_944389915.1 uncultured Opitutales bacterium
AGATGAGGGTGGGATGTTTTATAAGGGGAAATGTCATAGTGGGGGAAAACTGCGTGATAGGCAATTCATGCGAATACAAGAATTCCCTGCTAATGGACAAAGTTCAAACGCCCCATTACAACTACGTTGGCGATTCGGTATTGGGAAGCCGGTCGCATTTGGGCGCTGGCGTAATATGCGCGAATCTGCGCCTCGACAAAGGAAGCGTGATGCTGACATTGCCCGAGGGAAGGGTCGATTCCAATATGCGCAAGCTCGGGGCAATGCTTGCCGAAGAAGCAGAAGCCGGCTGCAACGCCGTATTGCAACCCGGCGCCATTCTTATGAAACGCGCCATAGTGCTTTCATGCACGCCCTTTGCCGGCTATCTGGAGGAAAATTCAATGGCAGGAGCGCGCATACAGATGCGCAAACTCCCGCGCTTTGGATTCTAAGCCGCCTTTCATAAGCGGCACTATAGTTGGAACCTGTAAAAAAACGTCTTTACAAAAGGCGCAGTGGTTTTATTTTCTTCTAAAAAACGGAAAATAGTAAGGATTTAATATGGAAGTTTCAGTTGTAATTCCGGTTTATAACGAAGAGGCGAATTTGCCAGAACTTTTTGAGCGGCTATGCAAATCCATGGACTCCATCGGCAAAAGCTGGGAAGTTATTTTTGTAAATGACGGCAGCAGGGATAAATCCGGAGAAATCTTGAGGGAATTCGCAAAAAAGCGCGACAACGTGAAAGTCATAGACTTCAACGGAAACTTCGGCCAGCATACCGCGATAATAGCCGGGTTTGAACGCGTATCCGGGCAGACAATAGTAACGCTCGACGCAGACCTCCAAAACCCGCCCGAAGAAATAAAAAAACTTCTCGACAAAGTCGACGAAGGCTACGACGCCGTGGGGGGATACCGCAAGCAGAGGGAGGACAGCGCCATGCGCCGCTATCCCTCGAAAGTCGTAAACTACCTGCGCGATAAAATGACAACTATCAGAATGAAAGACCAGGGCTGCATGTTGCGCGCCTACCACAGAAAAATTGTGGACGCAATAATACAGACAAACGAGCGTTCAATGTTTATACCGGCGCTCGCATACACATTTGCATCGAATCCCGCGGAGGTCGAGGTGGAGCATGCCGCGCGCAATGCTGGGGAATCAAAGTACAATTTGTATAAACTCGTACGATTAAACTTCGATCTTATAACCGGCTTTACGCTGGTGCCCTTGCAGGTGTTCACCCTGACGGGCTTTTTGGCGAGCATAGCGTCTTTTTGCCTTGTTGCCATTCTTCTTTTCAGGCGCTTTTTTATGGGCTCGGAAGCCGAGGGAGTTTTTACTCTATTTGCGATACTTTTCTTCCTTGTCAGCCTGACTATGATAGGCATAGGCTTGATAGGCGAATACGTGGGGCGAATCTACCAAGTTGTGCAGGCGCGCCCAAAATACATAATAAAGGAAACCATAGGTTTCGATGGAAAATAAAGACGCACGCATACTATTTTTCGGATTTAGCGACGCCGGAAGCAAATGCCTAAAATATCTTTTGGACGCGGGGTGCAATGTGATAGGCGTATTTACGCATGATACCGATCCGCACGAAAAGCAATGGTTCGAGACTCCGGAGCGCATAGCCAAAGAGCGCTTTATCCCGGTTTTTAAGCCTTCCACCCTCAGGACGGAAAAGTGGTTCAGAAAAGTCAAATACTTAAAACCGGATTTGATTCTGTCAATTTATTATAGAAATATCATACCGGAAGAAATATTTAGCCAGGCCAAGCTCGGCGCGTACAATATGCACGGCTCCTATCTTCCCGCGTACAGGGGCAGAGCCCCGCTCAACTGGTCCATAATAAACGGCGAAAGCCACTGCGGAGCAAGCCTGCACGTATTGGAAAAAAAGTTCGATACCGGCGCGATAGTGGAGCAGGAAAAAGTAGAGTTCGGCCCCGACGAATATGTGGGAGAAATACAGCCGCGCATAACAGATGCCGCCCTAAAAGTCCTCGAGAGGGCGCTCCCTTCGCTCTTGGGCGGAAATCCGAAATTAATTGAGCAAGACCTCTCAAAAGCCTCCTACTTCGGCAAGCGCACTCCGGAAGACGGCCGCATAGATTTTGGAAAGAGCGCCCGCGAAGTGTATAATTTGATACGCGCAGTCAGCAAGCCCTTTCCGGGCGCGTTCACCGATATTACAAGCCCGAGAAGCATAATTTGGCGCGCCAAAATAGGCGGGGACTGCCGCGGGGAAAAACCCGGCACTATAGTATCGCATTCACCGCTGACCATAGCTTGCGCCGACAAGTACTTAGTTGCCGAGGAAGTGGAAGCTGCGGAGCCCTGCCAGTAGGCGCGCGCAAAGCTTTTTATGGCAAAACCTGTAAAGCGGGAAAAATCCGTGAAGGCAAGCGCGGTTTTATAGGGTCTGAATCTTGCAGGTCAAATAGGAAAACAAAGAGCCCGCCATTAAATCTTATCGTAAAATTCGCGCGCCATCTTGTAAATTTTTGAATTCTTGTCTTTGGCTCTGCGAAAATATTCTATGAGAGTTGCATTTGCGTCGCGCCGCAATCCGAGTGTAAACAGTGCGCGGGCATCGTAGTAATAGGCTCTGCTTCCCCAATATTCGTACCTAAAGAAAGCCACAAACACCCTCTCGAAATACGCATGCGCCTTACCCCACTGCCCCTGCTCATACCAGCAAACGCCCACTTTGTATAGCGACTCCGCAATGGGCTCCCCGCGCGAAGCTTTGTTCATTGCTATTTTTAAATAATACTCCCGCGCCGCATCGTATTTCTTCTGCATTCTAAGGGAATCACCCATAAGCATATAGGCCCCCCACTGGGAAGATATATGTGGAGGCGCAAGCCTGAGCGCATCTTCGGCATACATTATGGCTTTTTCGTAATTTTTTTTGGAAAACTCTATTTTTCCCAATGCGAGAGCACCTTCATAGGCGAATGGAGCCCCTTTATACTTAAAAATTGTGTCTTCAAGGATCTTTAAATCCACAGCTTGCCCCGCCTCGGCAAGTTTTATCTGAACGTACAAAGGTAGGTTTTTTTGGGAAACGCCAGTTGGAACTTCCCCCTTCAGCAAAAGCTTTCTGGCTTTTGAAACGTCGCCGCCAGCGCCCAGTTGCGAAATATCCAAAAAGGACGCGAAGGCGTCTCCTTTTAAACGGGCGTCTATAAATTCGTCGATGCCGGAAGCTGAGGCATCGTTGAAATACAGCTGTATAGTCTCGTTGAACAATTTTTTTGCGCCGCCTTTATCGCCGGTATTCCAGAGAGCCAAGGCCAAATACCAATCGCTCAAAGAGTCGGCTGAATCAGAGTTGGCGTATTTCAATGCGTTCTTTATAAGCCTGTTCCACTCCCCGTTTGCCGCGCAATACTTTGAATATTGCGATATCGCCGCGCGCCGCGTATTGAGATTGGGAGTCTTTAGCGCGCGCTCAAAATAGCGGTAGGCCTCCGCCTTGCCCTCGTAAGCGTAAATTGACGCCAAATACATTGCGGCTTCGTATCCCGTTTCGGTGTCCTTGTCGGCCAACTGCCTAAACAATTCGGCCGCAGAGGAATAGTCGGTGCGGGCGTAATGCTTGTAGGCGGCTGTAAATATTCCGGCATCGCCGGAGGTTTTTTGTTCTCCGGCGCTTGCTCCGCCGGCGAAAAGAGCTGAAGATGCAAGAAGCAGAAATATCAAAGGTATTGGCATAGTAGTTCCTTTAATTCGTCTAATGTTGATATCTTCAATATGGAAGTCCTAAGTTTTTTAAATCCGGGAGCACCCTTAAGGAAAGGCATTAGCTGAGCTTTTGCATAAGTCAAATTATTTTCATTTATGCCTTTGAAATCGCCTGAACATACAAGTTCGGCATAGCGCACGGCGAGAGCCGCCCGCTCGGAAGGCGAAGGATTGGACAAAGACTCGTCCCCGCCGTCGAGCCTTAGGCGCAGACGCTTGAATATCCAAGGATTGCCAAGGGCGGCCCTTCCTATCATGAATCCGGCGCACGGGCTATCGCGCAAACTTTTAGCGTCGAGTTTTTCAACAGAGCCGTTCCCAATTACCGGGATTTTTAAGATGCGCGCGCATTCTTCTATTATGCGCCAATCGCAGTCTCCGGAATATCCCTGCGCCCTCGTCCGCCCGTGGATACTGAGCATCTGTATTCCGGAATCCTGGAGGATTAACGCGGCCTCGGGAAGAACTATATCGGACGGGCACCAACCGCTTCTAACCTTCGCCGTGCACGGAATGCGCCTGAGCGCGCGGGATACGGACTCGGCTATGCGCCCCATAAGCTTTGGATTTTTTAGCAGGGCAGCTCCTGCCCCGGCGCTCACGGCGGCGGGAGCGGGACAGCCGAAGTTTATATCTATAAAGTCGGGGGAGAGTTCCTCCTCCAACTTTGCCGCAGCCTCCGACATTTCGGCCGGATCAGATCCGAATATCTGTATGCCGGCCGGCCGCTCTTCGGGGGTCAAGGCAAGCTTCTCGAGAACTCTGACAGATCCCGACAGCACAGCCCTGCTGTACACGAACTCGCTCACAACCGCATTGGCGCCAAATGAGCGAAATATCTTTCTGCAAGGCGAATTCGTAAAGCCCGCCATGGGAGCGAGCATCAACAATTTGCCTCCGCGCTTAAAAAAAGGCGTCATTCGATAAATCCCTGAAGGTATTTGGCTGCAAAAACTCCAAGGTTATAAGCGCAATGCGCGGACATGCACGGTATTAGCGAACGGTTAACATTCGAGGGCATAAAGCGCAAAACGTAAAATAAGAGCGAGCAGGCAAATATGGCAAAGGTTGAAAATATCGGCTGGATAGAGAAGTCGAAAATCCAAACTCCGTTTAGGAGAGAATCGCCCTCCGGAACGGAATAATTCCAAACGAATGGATGCGCCAGCGCAAATAGCATTGAAAAAAACAGTACGCTCGCCCACAAGACAAAAGCTCCCTTCCCGCGCACAACCAAATAACCCCGAAAAATAAGCTCCTCAATAACAGCGGCCGATATCCAAGAAAGCAAAGCCCATGCCGAAACTTTGCTTTGCTGCTTGTCTATCCCCAGATAAGATTCGGCGGCTATAAATATAGCCAAAAGCGCAAGCGCGCACGCCGCCGCAAAGACGGCGCTTCTTGCTGAAACCGTAGTGGCGCCCTCGAAGGCGCCTTTCGCAGGTGTGCCCGTTTTTTTAAAATGTGACAAATCGCCATACCAAAGGTAAATCAAATAGGCAGCTATTGCGAAAGACAAAATTGCGAAAGTGGGAGTATCTTGATACATAATTTAAAAGGTGCCCCAAATTATTATGGCAACTTGTAAAATAAACATTACAGCAACCAACGCATAAACGCCCACAAAAAATTTGTCGGTTTTAAATTGTGTTTCCGATGGCGAAGGTTTTGAAGGATTTTGCATTTGTAGAAAGTACAATTGCAAAAGCGCGTATTTCAAGAATAATTTCCGCAAAAGGAGGCGTTTTGGAGGAAAAAAGCGGGCAAAATAGCCGAAAGCAAACAATTATAAGGCTTGAAAAGCTAAAAAATGAAAAAAAGTGTTGCAAGAGACGCAATCGGACAGATAATCGCGGCTTCAAAATTTTATTCAACAAGCAAAAAAGGAATAGCAATGGCAATAAAAGTAGGCATTAACGGCTTCGGCCGCATCGGCCGCATGGTTTTCCGCGCCGCTGTGGAAAACTTTGCAAACGACATCCAGATCGTTGGAATCAACGACCTTCTCGACCCCGAATATTTGGCATATATGCTCAAATACGATTCCGTACACGGCAGATTTGACGGCGACGTGAAGGTTGAAGGCAACTACATGATAGTAAACGGCAATAAAATCCGCCTCACAGCGGAAAAGGATCCCGCAAACCTCAAGTGGGACGAAGTTGATGCCGACGTAGTAGTAGAATCAACTGGATTCTTCCTTACTGAAGAACTCGCAGGTGCGCACCTTAAGGCTGGCGCGAAGAAAGTTATTATGTCGGCTCCCTCAAAAGACGGCACCCCGATGTTCGTTTACGGTGTAAACGATAAGACCTATGCCGGCCAAAAAATCATATCCAACGCTTCATGCACAACCAACTGCTTGGCGCCTATATCCAAAGTCCTCAATGACAAGTTTGGAATCAAGCGCGGCCTCATGACAACAGTGCACGCTGCAACAGCTACTCAAAAGACTGTTGACGGCCCTTCAAAGAAAGACTGGAGAGGCGGCAGAGGCATACTTGAAAACATAATCCCCTCTTCCACCGGCGCTGCAAAAGCTGTGGGCAAGGTTCTTCCCGAACTTAATGGAAAGCTCACGGGCATGTCTATGCGCGTTCCCACTTCCGATGTTTCGGTTGTTGACCTCACTGTTGAACTCAACAAGGAATGCACATACGAAGATATCTGCAAAGCCATGAAGGAAGCTTCGGAAGGCGAACTTAAGGGCATACTCGGATACACTGAAGACGCCGTTGTTTCAACGGACTTCCGCAACTGCCCCAAGACCTCGATATTCGACGCAAAGGCGGGCATACAGCTCGATCCGACCTTTGTAAAGGTAGTCTCCTGGTACGACAACGAATGGGGCTACTCCAACAAAGTGCTCGAAATGGCTCGCGTAATTGCAAAATAAAGCCTAAAAAATCTTAAAAATTGGCGCCGCTGCTTGCGGCGCTTTTTTTTTAAAAAAACGCTTTTAATTTCACAATGACGCTGATAAATCTTTTTCGCATGCCAAATTTACTATTTTCTATACATGAAAAATTTGCAAGAATCTCCATCAAGAAAAGCCTTTTTGCGGCTCTTTGCATGATAGTTGCAGCCTCTGCCGAAGCCCAAGTCGAACTAAGGGCCGACTTCGACCGGCTCAGAGATTACATAGGAAATAAATCAAACAATATCAATCTGTGGAACGGATTGAACATCAGCAATGTAAATTCCAATGAGGGAATGAAACTCGATTTTGTGGAATATGTCCAGTTCATGCAAGCCACCGGCGGCGATATTTCACGAGATCCATTTAAAAATCCCAAAGATTTTTCGGCCAGAAACGACTACGATTTTTCGAAACTAATAAGAGCCTGCAAAATCGCGCTGGATAACGGCATGATTCCATATATAAAGTTTAGCGTGCCGCATAAGTTTGCCAAAAATACCGCCAAAGGGGGATTTGGTATGAACCCCTATCCCCCTGAAGATTACGGCGAATATTACGACTTTATTTCTGCGCTGTGCGCGGAACTTGTAAAAAATTTTGGAAAAGCCGAGCTTGAAAAATGGAAATTTTGCGCCTTGACGGAGTTCGACAACAAATCCTGGTTTGTTGCCAAGAGCGGAAATGTGGACGAAACTAAAGAGGCCTTCTTTAAATTGTACGACTGCATAGTTGATGCCATAGACAAAAACATTTCGCCCAAAGCTGCGGTAGGTGCGCACGCCATGCGCTCTAAAGACTCCTTTTGGGACGCATCGGAACTCTTTGAGCACTGCGCAAAAGGCAGGAATTTTAAGACAGGGGAAATAGGTACGCGAATCAACTTCTTTGCGGTATCGTACTATGATTACGACGTAAAAAATCCGTCGCTGGAACAGCTTGGCGCTATAATACAAATTCTGCGAACAAAAGCGGAAAGCCTCGGATTGAAGGGATTGACATACGGAGTCGACGAAGGAAGGATACTTTGGGGACGAAAGGGAGTGGACAGCAACAACCTTCTTTCCCGCATAGTTGGAGACAGCTACCAGGCGGCATTTGATGCGCGGCTAACAAAGGAAATGGCCGATTTCAACATAGATTATTTCTCATCTTGGGGATATTCGGCCGGCAATCCTTTTGCATCGTACCCGCATGTAAGTTATTATGTTGCGCTTTCGGCTTCAAAATTTAAATACGCCCGCCGCGCAAAACTCGAGCGCATAATAAAAAAATATATATTAAGCGAAGTAGATGCCTTGGCGGGCTTCGATGAAAAATCCTGCACTGCGCGTATTCTTGCGTATTCATATAGGCGCGAAAGCGGGGCAAAGAATAAAATAGAGGCAGAGTTAAAATTAAAATCGAAGAGATTTGCGGGAAAAGAATTAGACGTGTCTTTGCTCTCAATGGACAATAGCAAAAATTTCTTTTCAAAGTTTAACGATGACAGAAAGAAATATGCCTTCAAAGACGAGGATTTTAAATGGTCCCCCGACAGCGTGCAGCTCGATTCCGCTTCAAATTGGAAAAATAAAGAGCAGTACGAACTCTATAAAAATGAACTCAGGCCAGAGTATGTAAAAGCTTCCGCACTTAGCCCCCTGCGCTTAAAAATTAAAGCAAGCCCTGAGGGAGAAATTATTATAAAACACAAATTTATGGGAAATTCGGCTGTATTTATAGAGGCGAAAGAAATAGCTGATGCCCAATGACGGCCAAAATAGATTTACTCTTGCCTATCAAGCCTAAAATATTGGAAAATTTGAGAAATATTGTTTCTTGCTTTTTTCGCCGAAACTTCAATTATATACCGAATACTTTAAATAAAGGGTAATATTTATGTCATCAGAAATCAAGACAATCAGGGATGTCGATTTAAAGGGCAAAAAAGTCTTCGTGCGCGTCGACTTTAATGTCCCCTTCGACTCAAACGGAAATATAAGCGACGATACCCGCATAGTGGCGGCTCTTCCCACGATAAAATATCTGGCAGACGAAGGCGCCATGGTGATATTGGCAAGCCATCTGGGCAGGCCTAAGAGCAAGGCCGACACCCAATTTTCTCTCGCGCCCGTAGCCAAGGCGCTCTCGGAAAAGCTGGGCAAGCCCGTAACTTTCGTGCCCGACTGCGTGGGCGGGGAAGTTAAGGCCGCCTGCTCCGCAATGAAGGGCGGCGACGTTCTGCTTCTTGAAAATTCCCGCTTCTACTCCGAAGAGAAGAAAAACGATCCGGAATTCGCAAAGAAACTTATTGCCGACACCGGAGCCGAGGCTTTTGTAAACGACGCCTTCGGAACCGCGCACCGCGCGCATGCCACAACCGCGGGAGTTGCGGCATATGTACCCGTAAAGGTTGCCGGATTCCTTATAGAGAAGGAACTGGAATTTCTCGGGTCCAAAACCGAGAATCCGGAGCGCCCATTCACCGTGATACTCGGCGGCTCAAAAGTTTCCGATAAAATAACGGTGATAGACTCCCTTTTAGACAAGTGCGACGCCATGCTCATAGGCGGCGCAATGGCCTACACATTTGCCCTCGCCCAGGGTAAAAAGGTCGGCAAAAGCCTCGTGGAGCCCGACAAGGTTGATCTTGCAAAATCGGCTCTTGAAAAGGCCTCAAAAAAGGGCGTAAAGTTCCTATTGCCCATAGACAATGCGGCATGCCAAAATGTTGACTTCGCCGCGGGCAAGGTCAGCGAGATAAAAATCTTTGACGGCGACATTGAAGACGGCTGGGCCGGAGTCGATATAGGCCCGAAAACTATAGAACTCTACAAAGAACAGATTGCCAAGAGCAAGACGATTCTCTGGAACGGACCTATGGGCATATTTGAAATAAAAGAATGCGCAGTGGGAACTTTCGCCATAGCCGAAGCGGTCGCAAAATCCGACGCTATAAGCATAATAGGCGGCGGAGACTCGGTCAAGGCGGTGAAAAAGAGCGGCTATGCAAAGGACGTTTCCTTTATTTCCACCGGCGGCGGAGCGTCTCTCGAATTCCTCGAGGGCAAAGAGCTTCCCGGAGTGGCGGTTCTCGACAGAAAGTAATTTTAATCTAAGGAGAAAAAAATGGCACGCAGATATTTTATTGCCGGAAATTGGAAAATGAACAAAACCGCAGCCGAAGCAAAGGCTCTGATTGAGGGCATAAAAGCTTTGGAAGGCTCTCAAACGCAGGTCGATGTTGCGGTGTGCACGCCTTTCACCGCCCTTGACGCGGCGAGCAAGGCTCTTGCGGGTTCTACAATCAAGCTTGGTGCGGAAAATCTCTACCCGAAAGCCTCCGGAGCATACACTGGCGAAATCTCGCCCGACATGCTCAAGGAATTTGATTGCGCCTATGTAATTCTCGGCCACAGCGAGCGCCGCGAATATTTCAAGGAGAGCGACGAATTCATAAACGAAAAAGTCCGCTTTGCGCTTGAAAACGGCCTGAAACCGATTTTGTGCGTCGGCGAGACTCTTGCGCAGCGCGAAGGCGGCCAAACCATTGAAGTGGTTTCATCGCAGACAAAGAAAGGCTTGGCGTCTATTTCCGCCGACAGCGCAAAAAATGTGGTCATAGCCTACGAGCCTGTTTGGGCTATCGGAACGGGTAAAACTGCAACTCCTGCAATGGCTCAGGAAGTCCATGCCCAAATACGCAAAATTCTATCGGAACTTTTCGGAGCAGATACTGCCGAAAACATGCAAATACTCTACGGGGGTTCAATGAAGCCCGAAAATGCCGACGAACTTCTCAAAGAGAAAGACATCGACGGCGGACTCATCGGCGGAGCCGCTCTCAAGGCCGAAAGCTTCGTGTCTCTAATAAAGAGCGCCATTTGCGCAGCAAGCCGATAAGCTATAAAGATTTGTTCCCATTTTAAGCGCAAAAGCTCGGCCCTCCGCATATGCGGAGGGCCGTTTTTTAATATAACTTCAAAGCATTTCCTACCATTAAGAACCATATTGACAATATAAGTAAAAAAAATATTATGGCTTCATGTTTGATATCTTTGAACGCAAGCTGCTGAAATCAATACCGCTCTATGAAAGCGAGGGCATATTGGACGCGGAAAATGCAAAGAGACTGCGGGCGCACATAATCGCAAAAACATCGAAGCCGCAAAATATTTTTTTAAGCGCACTTTATATACTCGGGATATTTTTAATAGCATCTGCAGTCATGCTGCTTTTATCCCATAAATGGGACGACATACCTTCGCAAATGCGCCTTGTGCTGGCTTTTGCGCCTCTGCTTATAAGCGGGATTATCGGATATTTTTCGCTTGCTAAAAAAACTTCCTGGCTCTGGGGTGAATGTTCGGCCTCTATAAACATATTCGGCCTTGCGCTCTTGCTGTCTATTGCCGGAAGCGAATACAATGCTATGGCAAACCCTTGCGATTTTCTGCGGGTGGTGCTCATTTTATCAATGCCGGCCATGTTCATATTCAATTCGGGAATTTCGGCGGCGGCGCTCTCAATAATAAGTGTCGCGGCGGTAGACCCAAGCAAAGACGCCTTGTTGTATTCTCTATTATGCAGCAATATGGCATTGGCAGTAATAATACTATTTGCATACAAGGAATGCTCCAAAACCAATCCCTGGCTGAAATCCATAGCTTTATTTACGGCAATGTCGTGTGCCCTATGGGTAAACGCATGGAACCTTCCGCTCATTGCCCATGAGCAGGTCTGCTACGGTTTCCGAATAATGACACTCGCGGCGATGTCGGCTGTAATATTTCCCCTGGCGAGCTTCAAATGCCTAAAATTTCCTCTGCGCTTTTCCTCTTTCGCGCTCGGAGCCATATTGATTATTATAGTGTTTTCGGCGTGCAATTACTCAGGCTACAGCCTAAAGGAAATGCTATCTTCAGCCTATCCGAAAAGCTTAATAGAAAATCCTCGTTTTTATATTTACATATCTATATTTTCCCTGCTTGCCTTGCTTGAATTTGCGGGCATTGCAAAGAAGAAGGATTGGCCCTATGCCCTATCAACGGCAATGTTTGCCCTCACTGTATTTTCGGCATTGTTCATTAACAACTCAACATACTTAGAAATATACGCAAACGCGATAATGTTGTTGGCGGCCCTGCTCTTTTTCATAAAGGGATTAAAGTTGAGAAGCTACTTTTTTATGAACCTTGCGTTGGCGGTTTTGATTTGGCAGGGATTGATACGCATATTGGGCACTTCGTCCGACATTTATATAAGATCCTCATTTTGCGCCGCGATAGGGCTGTGCGTAATAATTTTTAACGTGGCATTAAAGAAAATTATGGACCGCAGCAAAATGCCTGAAAATTCCCAAGATAATGGAGGCGTTTAAATGAAAAACATAAAAATACCGCTTTTTTTTGCTTTGATATCCCTACAGGCCGCCTGCGGATTCTTTACAATGCTGAAATATTCAAACGTGCACAAATTCGGCACTGAATTTGCCATCAAGTGCATTCCATATGTTTATTCAAACAACAAGGCAATCAAACTCTACTTAGGCGCCATACCGCCCGTTGCGTACACAGGCAAAATTCCGGAGGTGGAATGCAGAAGGGCCATGAAAAATTTCAATCCCAAAAATAAGCTATATTTGCCGAGTGTAAAAAAGATTAATTGCGAATTGAAAGCGGACAATGGGGGCTACGCCCAAATAGCGTCCTATGGCAAAGAGATCAAGCCACATAGCATAAAATTGCTCCCCTCTGTCTACAAAGAAAAAATCGGCGAATCCCAAAGCCCAGAAATAACCTTTAAATTTCCCCCATACAAGTACCTTTTCCACCCCGAAAAAATAAACATAAAAAAATTAAAGGCGCATATCGGCGAATTGCGGAGACAAAAATACGAGCTCTACAACAAAAACCGCAAAGCAGTCAAAAACTATAATCCCGAAGACTTCGACAATCCGCAATTTTTCGGCACCGCCTATATTAAAATTCTAAACGGCAAAGCCGTAATTTCAAAACTCGGCTTAGATGGAAAGAGCCTTGAAGAAATAGCGGGCTTCGCATCTAAGGGCAGTTAAGCTTGAAAGGATAGAAGCCTTTGAGATCAGCGCTTCAAGGCAAAAAATGTGCGTATCAATTCGGCGCATTCGTCGCCAAGTACGCCGCACTCAACTTTTAGGCGATGATTTAAAGTTTTGACTTCATGCGCGGCAATTGCGCCGCCTAAAAAGCCCATTTTAGGATCGGGAACAGCGTATATCACGGTATTAAGCCGAGCCATTATGCAAGCTCCTGAACACATTGGGCACGGTTCCTTTGTAACATAGATGTTCGCCCCCGACAAGCGCCAATCGCCAAGTTTTGAAGCCGCCTGAGTTATTGCCAATATCTCCGCATGCGCGGTGGGATCCTTTGTACTTTCAACCATATTGTGCGCCTGCGCTATGACCTCGCCGCCCATCTCTATTACCGCTCCCACGGGCACTTCCCCGCTCTTCCAAGCCTTCAAGGCCTGATTGTATGCAAGCTTCATGTAAAATTCCGCCCCCCGCTCAAGATATGATGGGTGCATCGGAGGAAATGGGCATTCCGGAACCGCCTTGGGCAAAAGCTGTTGTGATTCTTCCATGCGAATTTTTATATTGACTCAATGCGGAAGAAAAACACAAATATATATTTTTTACAGCAAAATTATAAAAAATAATGTCAGACGGCGTAGTAGAAGTAGAGGGAAAAGTTATTTCGGTCTTGCCCGGAACTATGTTCAGGGTCGAGATTGCGGGCGGACATCAGGTCTTGGCCCACATATCGGGGAAGCTTAGAAAGAATTTCATAAAGCTTACTGTTGGCGACAGAGTCAAAATGGAAATGACTCCCCAGGACATAGAAAAAGCGCGCATAGTTTACCGCTTGAAAAATGCGGAATCGCCGCGCCCGCCTTCAATTCCCCGCAGAAGTTTCGGGCCACGTCACTAATCGGCGTTTTGCAATGCACGATGACGCGCACAAATTGACGGGTCTATGCACTGCGCTGTCCATTGTTGCAATATTCCTCTTTTTGGCTCTGCTTTCCCTAAGCACCGGAGGCGGAGACGTTGGTTGGAGACAAATTTTTGACTTTTTGTCTCTCGAAGAAATAGACGGGACATCGCGCCTGATAATAACGCAGATACGCCTGCCCCGTCTATGCGCCGCAATTTTGGCGGGAGCAAGCCTTGCCCTTGCCGGAGCCGGTATGCAGAGCCTATTCCGCAACCCTCTGGCAGATCCGTCGGTAACGGGAGTTTCTTCGGGAGCGGCGCTCGGGGCTGTGGTTGCGGTGGCGTTTTTTTCGACCCTTTGGACTATGCAGCTTTTCGCGCTCCTTGGCGGACTTGCCGCTGTTGCGGTAGTATGCGCCATAGGAAGAGTAAATGGCAAAGACAGCGTATTGTCCACACTTCTCGCCGGAATAGCGGTGAACGCATTTTGCGCCGCGATAGTAGGGTTTTTTATGTACTCAGTGCGGGACGCCGGACTCCGCGGCTTTGTCTTTTGGATGCTCGGATCGCTCGACAGGTGCACCTGGGCCCAAATCATCACAGCGTGCATTATTTGCATTCCCTCCGGCATCGCCATATTTGCCCTGTCAAGCTCCCTAAACCTAATGCTCTTGGGAAGGGACCAAGCCTTCCACAGCGGAGTGAACGCAAGCAAGGTTTGGCTGATTGTAACAATAGCGGCGGCCGCAATGACGGCCGCGGTCGTAGCCATTTGCGGAATAATCGGATTTGTCGGCCTTGTGGTGCCCCATATATTGCGCTTGCTCATCGGCCCCGACAACAAGAAGCTTCTGCCGCTTTCCGCAGCGGGAGGCGCATCTTTGTTGATTTTCTCAGACGTCGTTGCGCGGACTTTTTCGCAAACAGACCCCGTCCCAATCGGGGTGATAACCTCTTTTATAGGGGCTCCGTTTTTTGCCTTCCTTCTAAGAAGCAAAGGAATACGAAATGATTGAACTTAAACGGGTGTCATTTTCCTACGGAAAAAGAAAAATTTTAAGCGACATCTCCATCCGCTTGCCGCATGGAGAGTTTCTGGCAATTTTGGGCTCAAACGGAGCCGGCAAGAGCACCCTGATAAAACTTATGAGCGGACTCTTAAATCCGGATAAGGGCAAAATACTATTGGACGGGGCCGACATAAATTCATTCGGGGCCTACAGGCTTTCCCGCATGCGGGCTGTCCTCGAGCAAGAGTGCGAACTGTCTTTTGACTACAAGGTTTCCGAGGTTGTCGAGTTGGCGTTTTTCGGAGGGGGAATAGACAGGGGGCTCGTAAAAAAATGCCTGTCGGAGGTATCTTTGGAAAACTTCGAAGGCAGAATTTACACAAATTTGTCGGGCGGGGAAAAACGCCGCGTGCAGTTGGCGCGCGCCTTATGCCAAATGGGACGCAACCACAAAGGCAAAACCCTCTTTCTTGACGAGCCGTCGGCCGGATTAGATCCGGCTCACTCGCACGCCGCCATGGCGGCCGCAAAAAAAGCGGCCCTTTCCGGAGCGGCCGTGGCGGCCGTCTTGCACGATCCCAACCTTGCCGCCGCATACGCCGATAAAATAGCCGTCTTAAAAAACGGAAAACTCTCGGCCTACGGAAGCGTATCGGAGGTCTTCTCAAAAGATGTTTTCGAGACCGCATATTCCACGACCTGCGAAATATTGGATTCGCCCTTCGGGAAAATTTCCATATTTCCGCCCCAAAGAGGCTAAAAATGCCAAAATTCCGCACGCTTTTGATTTGTTGACAAACTTCTCAAGCTCAATTTGATTGTAAAGCAACAATGGAAAGACTTCACGCATATTGGCGAATGCCCTACATAGAAGCCCCCAAAGAGCGCGGAACGGAATGCAAAGGCGCAAACCCCTTTCTTGAAATGGCTCGCTCAAGGGATTTTCGAAAATACGGTATAGTTTGGAAAGGCAAGTACTCCTTTATAGTTCTAAACAAGTTTCCGTACAACTGCGGACATTTGTTAGTTTTGCCGAAGCGCGAAATAGGCGATATCGAATTGCTGCGCCCCTCCGAAAAGACGGAGTTTTTCGATGCGATAATACGGGCGAAACGCATACTGCGCCTTGCCATGAAACCCGACGGATTCAATATAGGCTTCAATCTTGGAGCCAAAGCCGGAGCCGGAATACCCGCGCATCTGCACTGCCACGTGGTGCCGCGCTGGGACGGAGACACGAATTTTATGCCCGTAGTGGCCGACGCCAAAGTATTGCCCCAATCTCTGGATTTCCTCTGGGAGAAGCTCGTAAAATTTGCCGACAAATAGCTATGGACAAAACACTGAGTTTTGAAAGCGCGCACCAGCTTACAGAAACCTACTGCAATAGGTACGAGAACCTTGAACTTGCAGAGGAGAAGTTCGGCGTAAAAATAATTACGCGCGACGATTGGATGCGCTTTGAGGGCGAAGCAGGCAATGTAGATTTGGCGCTGCGCTTTTTCGAGACCATGTCAACCGCGCGCAAACAGGGAATGCGCATAAGCTCCGGGGATTTCCGCAACATGATAGCAAGAGCCAGCGGCGGCAAGATGGACGAAATAATTCAAGTTTTTGAAAATCCCATAGTGATAAACCTCAAACGCAAGAGCGTAGTCCCAAAAAATATAAACCAAAAAAAATACCTAAAGTTCATATCGAAAAACGACATAGTATTCGGCATCGGCCCCGCGGGGACAGGAAAGACCTATCTTGCGGTGGCCTCTGCGCTAAAGCTCTTGCAGGATAAAATAGTGGAGCGCATAGTTCTCACCCGTCCCGCCGTTGAGGCGGGAGAGGCTCTCGGCTTTCTTCCGGGAGACCTTCAGGAAAAATTGCTTCCATATCTCCGCCCTCTGTACGACGCCATATACGACATGTTGGGCGCCGAGGAAACCGCCAAGCTGATGGAGCGCCAGATTATAGAAATAGCTCCCTTGGCATATATGCGCGGACGG